>DATLLC010000316.1:0-18833 GCA_035538015.1 Vicinamibacterales bacterium | reverse complement strand
TCGAGGACTCGGTGGAGGGCACCGTGGCGTTCCCGCCATCGCAGTGGGATGCGCGGCCGGTCGACGGGTTGCGGCTGCACTTCGAGCGTGGACGGGTCGTGCGGGTCGAGGCCGCGGGCGGGGGTGAGGCGGTCGAGCGCGAGATGCAGGCTGCCGGAGAGGCGGGACGCCGCTTCCGCGAGTTCGCGCTGGGCTTCAATCCACTGCTGGCCGTGCCCGAGCGCACCCCCTGGATTCCCTACTACGGCTACGGCGCCGGCGTCGTCCGGCTCTCGCTCGGCGACAACTCCGAGCTCGGCGGCGAGGTCGGGGGCGGATATGTGCGCTGGAACTTCTTCACCGATCTGACGGTGTCGGTGAACGACCAGGTGTGGGTGAAGGACGGGCGGTTGACGGTGCCGTAGTCAGCGCATCATCACCTGCGGCCGGGTGGGCGTTGCCGCTCAGTACCTGATGTCGCGGCGGCCGACGCTCTGACCGATGTGGCCCATCTTGCGGTCCATCGTGTAGAACTCGCCGCAGCCGGCCATCATCCCGAAGAACGCAGCCGACTCGGGGCGCAGGCGGCCGTCCTCGTCGCAGATCCCCTCGTGCACCGTCGTCGCGACGACATCGGCGATGAACACGGTGCGCACCGGCGGCACGCGGAGGATGTGCGAGACGCGGCACTCCAGCTGGATGGGGGCCTCGTTCACGGCCGGAGCCCTGACGACTGTGGCCGTCCCGCGCGTCAACCCGGACAGCGCGTACTTGTCCCCTGGGCGGCTCGAGCTGAAATCGAGACGATCGAATGCGTGGATCATCGACGCCACGGGCACGTTCAGGACGAACTCGCGGTGCAAGGTGATGAGCCCGCCGGCGATGTGCTCGTCGCCGGCAGCGACGCCCACCTGTGGCGGATCGCCGTTGACCACGAAGGTCCAGAGGACGGAGAGCTCGTCGGGGTCGCCGGGCTTGCCGTGGACGCTGGTGATGATGGCAGGCACTGGCGGCACCATCGGGCCGGGTTTGGGGATGGCGCGCCGTGACAGCCCACCGGCGGCGGCCTGTCCACGAGCCGCCATCGGCCTTCCGCCGCCCGCCATCAGCAGGCTGGCCATCGCGGCGTGTGAGAGAAGTTGCCGGCGCTGCATGGAGTGTCCTTCCATCAGCCTCGTCCCATCCGTACCGCTTCGCCCAGGGCCGTGAGCGGGTCGCGAGTCGGAACGAACTCGTGCGCCACGTACCCGGTGAACCCGGTGTCGCGGATCGCGCGGAAGACCGCCGGGTAGTACAGCTCCTGGGTGTCGTCGATCTCGTGGCGACCGGGCACACCCGCCGTGTGGTAGTGCGCGATCCACTGCTGGTTGTCGCGCAGCGTGCGGATGACGTCACCCTCCATGATCTGCATGTGGTAGATGTCGTAGAGCAGCTTCACCCGCGGCGAGCTCACCTGGCTCACCACTGCCACGCCGTAAGGCGTCCGATCCCCCTGGTAGTCCTTGTGATTGACCTTGCTGTTGAGGAGCTCGACGCATACCGTGACCCCGTGTCTCTCGGCCGTCGGGACGATCCGGCGGAGCGCCGCGACGGAGTTGGCAATCGACTCGTCGTCGGCGCGCCCGCGGCGGTTGCCGAAGAACGTGATCACGTTCGGCACACCAGCCTCGGCGGCGCGCGGGATCCCCTCGGTCAGCCCCTTCACGATCGCCTCGTGATTGGCGGGATCGTTCAGCCCGTCGACAATGGTGCCGCCGAGGCCAGAGCCCATCGAGCAGGTGAGCCCGAACTCGCGCGCGACCGGCCATTCCTCCGGAGTCAGTAGATCGACCGCCGTCAGCCCGAGGTCGGCGACCGCGCGGAAGAAGTCGCGAATCGGGATCTTTGCGAACGGCCAGCGGCACACGGACTGGCGGAAGCCGTGTCCCTGGGCGGCCGCGACCGCTTTGGGCGTGAGCCATGCGGCGACTGTCGCGCCCGCCGCGCTCTCGATCGCCGTGCGTCTCGTGACACCTCGTTTCGGCATGCTCACCTCCAGGCGACTCCACGTGCGACGAGGAGCTTCGTGTAACCCGGATTTCCCGCAAAAACGGCGCGCGTGATGAAGCCGCTGCCGATGAACCAGATGACCGGGGAGGGTATCACGCCTGCCGAGGATCGATTTGACCCCCACCGGCTCGTGGCCGCACACTTCGCGAGGGCGAGTGCGGCTCGGGCGTTTCCGCTCGATGGAGGGGCAAGGCGATGTCGAAGTACACGCGTGGAGAGTTCCTCGGCCTGGCAGGGCTCGCGGCCGGGGCCATCGTCGGTGGTGGCCGTACGGACGCGGCGCAGCCCGACGAGAAGTCCAACGAAGCCGAGCTCGCCGTCGTCAACGCGAAGGTGTTCACCGTCGACGACGCCCGGCCCCGCGCGGAGGCATTCGCCGTCCGCGGCGGGCGATTCATGGCGGTCGGTTCGACCGCCGACATCCGCAACCTCGTCACGGCGCGGACGACCGTCATCGACGGCGCCGGTGCGACGGTTACGCCCGGCTTCATCGACGCGCACTCCCATCCGAGCGGCCTCGACGAGCTGTTTGGCGTCAACGGCAATGTGAGAACGCTGCGCGAATTGCAGGACGCGCTGGTCCGAAAAGCCGCGACCGCTCCACCTGAGCAGTGGGTGACGGCGTTCATGTTCGACGACACGAAGTTCGACGTCGTCCTCACCCGCCGCCAGCTCGACGAGGTCGTCCCCGATCACCCGGTCGCCGTCCACCACCGCGGCGGTCACACCAGCTGGTACAACTCCAAGGCGCTCGAGATGGCGCAGATCGACAGAAACAGCCGCGATCCACAGGGGGGACAGTTCCTGCGCGACGATCGTGGCGAGCTGACCGGCCGCGTCGCCGAGCTCGCGCGCAACGTGTTCGACACGGTCGGGACTCGCGAGACGTTCAGCGCCGAGGAGCAGCGCAGCCGAGGCCTCAAGGGAATGGCGCACATGTCCCGGCTGTTCGCCGCGTCTGGGCTGACCACCGTGCACGACGCGCAGGCGACCCGCGATCAGATTCTCGCCTATCAGGATGCGTACCGCGCCGGCGAGCTGCGCCACCGCGTCTACTACATGCTGGCCGGCGAGCTGCTGGAATCGTACAAGGCGGCCGGTATCTACACGGGGCTGGGCAACGAGTGGGTGCGTGTCGGCGGCGTGAAGTTCGTCGCCGATGGATCCTGCTCGGAACGGACGATGCTGATGAGCACACCGTACGTCGGCCGTCCGAACGATTACGGCATCCAGACGATGACCGAGCAAGAGATCGTCGACGCCGTCGAGAACGCTCATCGTCACGGTTTCCAGGTCGGCATCCACGCCAACGGGGACGTCGCCATCGATCTCGTCCTCAAGGCCTACGAACGCGCACTCGAGAAGTGGCCACACCCCGACCGTCGCCACCGCATCGAGCACTGCACGCTCGTCAACGACAGCCTGCTTCGCCGCATCAAGGCGACCGGGTCGATCCCGACGCCGTTCTGGACCTACGTCTACTATCACGGCGAGAAGTGGACCGAATACGGCGACGACAAGCTGCGCTGGATGTTCGCGCACCGATCGTTTTTCGACTACGGCATCAAAGCGCCGGGCGCGTCCGACTATCAGCCGGGGCCTTTCGAGCCGCTGATGGCGATCCAGAGCATGGTGACGCGGCGCGACTACAAGGGACGTGAGTGGGGTCCGAACCAGAAGATCACCGTCGACGAGGCGCTAAAGGTCGCGACGGTTCACGGGGCCTACGCGTCCTACGAGGAGAACGAGAAAGGCTCGATCACGACCGGCAAGCACGCCGACTTCGTCGTGCTCGAGCGCGATCCGCACGACGGGGACCCGAACACGATCAAAGACATCAAGGTGATGCGTACCGTGGTCGGCGGCAAGACGACGTACGCCCGAGAAGGCTGAGCCTGGTAGGATGGGCGCAGGGAAGCAGGCTCATATGTTGCCGCGCTTCATCTCCCCCAGCAGGAAATCGGTCGACCGCACCGCCAGCGCCATGATGGTGAGCGTGGGGTTCTGGCAGGCACCCGACGGGAAGCCCGAGCCGTCCATGACGAACAGGTTCCCGATGTCGTGGGCCTGCTGGAACTGATTGAGCACCGACGTACGCGGGTTGGCGCCCATGCGCGCAATGCCCAGCTCGTGGATACCGTAACCCGGCTGGCGGTCGGGCACCATGAACGGCCGGATGTTCGTGGCGCCGGCCGCGTCGAGCATCTCGGCAGCGCTTTCGGCCATGTCCGGGATCATGGCCTTCTCGTTGACGCCCCAGGCCATGTGGATCCGCAACACGGGGATGCCGAACACGTCCACGGTGCCAGGGTCGATCTCCACGAAGTTGGTCGCGTAAGGCAGACACTCGCCGAATCCGTTGATCTGGATCGTCGGCACACCACTCCGGACGGAGCGGACCCACTCGGCGCCAAACCCGGGCTTGCGCCAATCGGGAGCCACGCGCTCGCCGCCCTGGAAGCCAAAGCCGCGCACGAACCGGGTGCTGCGCGGCCCGCTCATGGTATTGCGGAACCGGATCACGTACAGCGCGTTCGGGCGCTCGGCGCGGTCGAGCGAGATCTCCTGGGGGAAGTCGGGAAACTCGCCCTGCGCGCCGCCGGCCACCCAGAGGTGGTCCATCAGGTATTTGCCGAGGACGCCGCTGGAATTGCCCAGGCCGTTGGGCTGTTGTCGCGTGGCCGAGTTCAGAAGAATCCGCACCGATTCGAGTGCCTGCGCGCACAGCACCACCGCGCGCGCCTTCAGCTCGCGCACCTCGTGCGTCACGCGATCGACGTAGCGGATGCCAGTCGCCTTCCGATGATCGGCATCCATCATCACCTGGTAGACCATCGCGTTGGTGACGAGCGTGCACTTCGCGGTGGCCAGCGCGTCGGGCACCGTGGTGAGGGCGCTGTTGAAGTAGGACCGCGTCACGCAGCCCCGCTCGCAGGGCCCGCAGTAGTGGCAGGCGCTTCGGCCGTTCAGGGGCCGGGTGAGGTTGGCCGTCCGTCCGATGGTGATGGTGTGCCCGAGCGTCCGCTTCACCCGCGCGCGCAGGCGCGTCTCGGCACAGGTCATCGGCATGGGCGGCAGGAACTGGCCATCGGGCAGTTCTGGCACGCCTTCGGCCTGTCCGCTGATCCCGACGTAGTCTTCGACGAGACTGTAATAGGGCGCGAGGTCGTCGTAGGAGAGCGGCCAGTCCTCGCCTTCGCCGTCGAAGCTGCGCCCTTTCAGGTCCTGCTCGCTCAGTCGATAGCTCTGCCGCGCCCAGACGTTCGTGCGGCCGCCAACCAGGCGCAGCCGCCCCTGCCAGCTGAAGGGCTTGTCCGCCGGCGTCGTGTAGGGCTCCTCGATGTCGTTGACGAACCAGTCCGCGTTGTACTCGGTGCACGCGTAGCAGTCGGTCTGGCGTGGCCGCGTCCGGCGCAGCGTCTCCCTCGTCAGGTTGGCGTACGGCAGATCGAACGGACGCCGATGCTCCCGGAAGTCTTCGGCGCGGTGCGGCCGACCGGCCTCGACGAGCACGACGGAGACGCCGGCCTCGGCCAGGCGCTTGGCCGCCCATCCTCCCGACGCGCCCGACCCAACGACGATGACGTCGTACGACGGATCCGTCTTCTGCGCCATGCGCTCGCTCCGACGCGGAGGGTATCACGCGGGAGCCTGTGGTAGAGTGGCCCGACTTTACGGCTCTCGTGAGCTCGTGGGGCAGGGAGGAGCGATGGACGTCGAGCGTCGTTCGTTGCTGAGAGGCCTCGCCGTTGGACTGACCGGCGTGGCGGTCACACCGACACCGTCCGGCGCGCACGCTCACGCCTCTGCTACCTCCCTCTCGGACGCCCAGCCAGCTGCGCCCCCGACCATCCCAGCACCGACGCCGAGTGCGCTCGACGCGCATCAACGCGCCACGCTCGAGAGCCTGGCCGAGCTGATCCTGCCCGGCGCGGTGACCGCGGGCGCCGTCGAACGAATCGATCGCGTCGCCGCGGTAGACACGCCCGCCGCACAGCGTCGCCTGCTGAACGCCATTGCCCGCTTCGACCAGGAGGCGCGGGAGACCGCTGGCGCGCGCTGGCTGGACCTCTCCGACACCGCGCGGCTGGAGCTCCTGACGCGCGCGGCCGAGGGTGCCACGGGGCAGCAACCCCAACCGGCCTGGACGCGCGGACAGCCGGTCGTGTCGCCGACCGTCGTCTCGGCGCCGCCCACTACCCTGCGCGATCACCTCGATCTGCTGAAGGCGGTCATCGGCGGCGCGTATGCCTCGACCGAAGCCGGGATGACCGCGCTCGGATGGACCGGGCGCTCGTCCTGGCGCGAGCTGCCAGGCTGCACGCATGACAATCCCGCACACGACTAACGGTTCGGCATCATGAGCGAGCGAGACAGCGGCAACGTCACACGGCGGCAGGTATTGGCCACGCTGGCTGTCGCCGCGGCGCCGAGCATCCCCTCCATGGCGCAACAACGCCCGCGACGCTGGGGCGTCCAGCTCTATACGGTGCGCTCCCAGGTGGCGTCCGATGCGGCAACTACGCTCAAGCAGATTGCGGCGATCGGATACACAGAGCTCGAGGCGCTGCAGCCGACGCTCCCGGTCGTGGCGCCACTCGCGTCCTCGCTCGGCCTCACGATCGTCAGCGCGCACCTCGATGGCCCCCCGGCGAAGGGTGAGGGCCTCGAGGCCTTCCTGGCCGACGCGAAGCGCCTCGGCCTGCAATACGTCGTGGTGCCGTTCGTCCCGCCGGCGGAGCGTCCAACGGATCGTGCGGGCTTCGACGCGGTCGCCGCGCGTCTCTCGCGCATGGCGCGTGCGACTTCGGCGGCGGGGCTCCAGCTTTGCTACCACAATCACGCGTTCGAGTTCGGCCAGGACCGCGACGGAACGCGTTGGCTCGACGTGCTGATGCAGGGCACGGCCGAGGCGGGGATGCAGCTGCAACTCGACGTGTTCTGGGCCGCCATCGCGGGCATGGACCCGGTTGCACTACTGGGCCGCTACAAGGGACGCGTGCCTCTCGTGCACCTGAAAGACAAGGATCCGCAGGCCGCCTCGAGCCTCGTGGAAAGCACCGTGCCGAGCACGGCGTTCGTGGAGGTTGGGGCCGGCGCGCTCGACTTTCGGGCCATCTTCGCCGCCGCCCGGGAGGCCGGCGTCCGGCACTATTTCGTCGAGCAGGACCAGACGCCGGGCAACCCGGTGGAGAGCCTGAAGAAGAGCTACGCCTTCCTCACGGCGCTTCCTTCCCGCTGACGCGGCGGCGACGCGTGGACGGCAGGACACGACGAACGACGACAGTCCACACACGCAGCAGGATGAGCAGCGCCGGAGTCCTCGGCTACACGACCACCGTTCGCCCCGGCCACGAGATCGACGGCGACGCGCTCGCCCACTACCTCGCCGAGCGCCTTCCCGAAGCTGGACGCCTGCTCGACGTGCGCCAGTTCGAGGGCGGGCAGTCGAATCCCACGTATCTGCTGCGTGCAGCCGGCGGCGATTTCGTGTTGCGCAAGAAGCCGCCGGGCGTCCTGCTGCCCTCGGCGCACCAGATCGATCGCGAGTACCGCGTCATGAAGGCGCTCGGGGATCGCGGCATTCCCGTTCCCGCGACGTTCCTGCTGTGCACCGACGAGCACGTGATCGGGACGCCCTTCCTGGTCATGGGCTGCGTGAGCGGCCGCGTGTTCCGGCAGCCGCACCTGCCCGGCGTCTCCGCTGGCGATCGGCGCGCGATGTACGACGACATGGTGGACGTGCTCGGGCGCCTGCACCGCGTGGACCCGGTGGCGGCCGGGCTCGGCGACTACGGCAGGCCCGGCAACTACTACGCGCGCCAGATCGATCGCTGGAGCCGGCAGTACGGGGCGGCGAAGACGGATGACATTCCTGCCATGGACCGGTTGATGGCCTGGCTTCCCGATCACATTCCCACCGGGGACGAGACGACAATCGTGCACGGGGACTATCGCGTGGAGAACCTGATCTTCCATCCGACCGAGCCGCGGATCATCGCGGTGGTGGACTGGGAGCTCTCCACGCTGGGGCACCCGCTGGCCGACCTCGCCTACAACTGCCTCACCTGGCACCTGGCGCCCGACGCGCTCGGCCGCGTCGACACCGTGGACGCCGATCGCAGCGGCATGCCGGATGAGGCTGCCTACATCGAAGGGTACTGCCGTCGCACCGGACTGAGCGGCATCCCCGACTGGCACTTCTACGTGGCGTTTGCGCTGTTCCGGCTCACCAGCATCCTTCAGGGCGTCTACGTGCGGGGCCTCCAGGGCAACGCGGCCTCGACCTACGCGCTGCAGCGTGGCGCCGCCGCCCGGCAGATCGCCGAACGCGGCTGGGAGATGGCTTGCCGGGGGCGCGCCTGACGGTCAGACCTTGCGGAGTTCCAGCTTCGCGACCGTCTCGAGGTGCACTTCGTCGGGGCCGTCGGCCATCCGCAGCGTGCGCGCGGTCGCCCACGCGTGCGCCAGGAACGTGTCCTGGCTGACGCCTGCCGCGCCATGCGCCTGGATGGCGCGATCGAGCACACCGAGCGCGACGGCGGGCGCCACGACCTTGATCATCGCGATCTGCGCCCGCGCCGCCTTGTTGCCAACGGTGTCCATGAGCTGCGCCGCCTGCAGGGTCAGGAGGCGTGCCTGCTCGATCTCGATCCGCGACTGCGCGATGTCCCGCCGGATGGTCCCCTGCTCGGCGAGCGTCCTGCCGAACGCGACTCGTCCCCGCACGCGGCGGCACATCACCTCCAGCGCGCGCTCCGCGACGCCGATCTGTCGCATGCAGTGATGAATGCGGCCGGGCCCGAGCCGTCCCTGCGCAATCTCGAAGCCGCGGCCGTCGCCGGCCAGCATGTTCTCCGCCGGCACGCGGACGTTGTCGAACGTGATCTCCGCATGTCCATGCGGCGCATCGTCGTACCCGAACACGGTGAGCATGCGAACGATCGTGACGCCCGGGCTGTTCATGGGGACGAGGATCATCGACTGGCGGGCGTGGGGCGGAAGGTCGGGACTGCTCTGCCCCATGAAGATCGCCACGCGGCACCGGGGGTCGCCCGCGCCGGAAATCCACCACTTGCGCCCGTTCAGGACGTAATGGTCGCCGTCAAGCACGATGGTGGCGCGGATGTTCGTGGCGTCCGAGGACGCCACGTCGGGTTCGGTCATCGCGAAGCACGACCGGATGCGGCCATCGAGGAGCGGGCTCAGCCACTGCGCCTGCTGCTCCGGCGAGCCGTACCGGGCCAGCACCTCCATGTTCCCGGTATCGGGCGCCGAGCAGTTGAACACCTCCGGCGCGAACCCGGGCGAGCGCCCCATGACCTCGCAGAGCGGCGCGTAATCGAGATTGCTCAGACCGGCGCCGTGCTCGCTGTCCGGCAGGAACAGATTCCACAGACCCTCGGCCCGCGCCTCGACTTTCAGTTTCTCGACGATCGCGGGCACCTGCCAGCGCTGCCGCGCGACCTGCTCGTGAAACAGCCCCTCGTTCGGATAGATGTGGCGGTCGAAGAACGCCAGCAGGCGCGCGCGCAGCTCGTGCGAACGTGGTGATGGTTCATGCATCGTGGTCCGCCGCCTCGGCGCGAATGGCGATGCTGCGCCTCGCGCTCATCCGCTGATCGTCCGCCCGCCGTCGACGACAATGGTCTGACCGGTGATGTAGTTCGAGGCGTCGGCCGCCAGGAACACCGCCACGGCCTTGAGCTCGCCGGCCTCACCCACGCGCGGGATGGGACTCGTCGCCTTGATGTGCGGCTCGGCGTGCACAATCGCGGGATCCGCCAGCCGCGAGTGGAAGAAACCCGGCGCAATCGCGTTGACGCGGATGCCGCTCCGGCCCCACGACGCCGCCAGTTCCCGCGTCAGCCCCATCAGCCCGGCCTTGCTCGCCGCGTAGCCGGCATAGTGGGCGCCGTGCACCGAAGCCTGCAGCCCGGCAATGGACGCGACGTTGATGATGCGGCCGTACTGCCGTTTCAGCATCTCGCGCCCGACGGCCTGCGCACACAGGAACGCTCCGGTGAGGTTGATGTCGAGGACGTTCTGCCACTTATCCAGCGGCATCGACTGGGGTTCAGCGCCCCAGCTCACGCCGGCGTTGTTGACGAGGATGTCGATCTGCCCGTACGCGGTCAGCGTCTTGTCCACGACGGCCTGCACCTGCTCGGGCACCGAGACGTCGCACACGGCGCCCTCCACGCGGAAGCTTCGCGCTCGGAACGACCCGAGGGTCGGCGTGAGCCACTGTTCCCGGCGTGCGCACAGCATGAGCGAGGCCCCGGCCTCGGCGAGGCCCTCGGCCATCTCCTCGCCCAGCCCGCGCGAGCCCCCGGTGACGAGGGCCACCCGGCCGGTGAGATCGAACAGTTCGGAGAGCGTACGCATCGTGGCTGGTGCTCGAAACAGGCACCGGAGTTTACACCTATCCCGGCCCAGGACGGCCGTTTGGGGGGAGCGTCGGCAGAGTGCTATCGTTGCCGCCTCCATGGCCACCCGCGCTGACATCCACCATCGCTCCGGCAACGGCCGGTTCTTCGTCGCCGACGCCATCATCGACACCGACCGCTATCCGCTATGACTCCGCCCGAGCCGCTCGACGTGCGCCGGCTGGCCGACTTTGTGGATCGGGAAATGGTGTCGCCCTGGCGTGAGGTGACGCAGGAGGCCATCACCGCGTTCGCGGAGATCACCGGCGATCGCCAGTGGATTCACGTGGACGTCGAACGGGCGCGCCGCGAATCGCCCTACGGCGGCACCGTGGCTCACGGCTTCTACACACTGGCACTCGCAAGCCGGCTGCTGCGCGATGCCGTCGGCGCCGTCCAGGGTGCGCGCCTGAGCATCAACTACGGTCTCGACAAGGTGCGATTCCCCGCTCCGCTGCCGGCCGGATCCCACGTACGCGGCCGCTGCACGCTGCAGCGTGTCGAGCCGGTGGAGGGTGCCATCCAGGCCACCTGGCGCGTCCTGGTCGAGCGCGACGGCTCGATGAAGCCGTGCTGCGCCGCCGAATGGGTCGTGCGCTACTACCTCTAGCACGATCGAGCCTTTGCCCAGCAGGTCCTGAACGGCCTCGTGACGAGAGCGTGTATAGCCTGCTATTCAATCGCGCAGCGCGCCGGCGACCTGCTCGGCGATGAGCCGGTACCCAGCGCCATTGGGGTGGCCGTCGTTGAACGGGTAGATCTCGTGGTCGCGGACGGCGCTCGTCATGGCGGGCAGCGGATCGATGTAGGTCAGGTGAGACGCTTCGAGGAACGCGAACAGGCGTTTCCGAATCTCTCGCTCGTTGCGCAGCGCGGGCTCCAAATCGGGCGAGGCCGCGAGCTGATGGTGCTCCGCGAGCAGGTCGGCGTACACGAGCTCTTTCGTGGGCAGCAGCAGGAAGTACAAGCCGACGTTCGCTTTCGTGCTCACGTCCTTCATTTCCAGCAGCGCGCGCTCCGTGATCGTCAGCGCCGCCTCGATCTGCGGATTATCGATGTCCATGCGAAGCCTGCCCTGCCCCGGGAACAGGATCGTGGTCCGGTCGCCCATCGAGAATACGAACAACCCCGGGTCGGTCGAAGCCGTGTTGACCGTGCGAAAGCGATCCAGCACCGGTAGGGAGGTTGCGAGCCGATAGAGAACACTGTGTCGAGCGAGGTAGCTGCGCGGACCGCCAAGAAGCCGCCCGCCGCCGATCTCCGGCTGGTCGATCACGACCCCGCCCTGCTCGCCCGTCCCGTTGAGGCCGGCGATGCGATATCGTGCCCAATTGTCGTTGCCGTAGGCGAGCTTCACCACATCCACCAAATCGTTGCCGAAGTAGAATCCGACGACGGCGGCCTTCGGTTTGAGTGTGAGCGCGCGCTCGCGCAACAGGTAAAAGTACTGAAGGGGGCCGTATCCGCCGAGCCCGATGTTGTAGGTGGTTCTGCCCGTCAATTGGGCCAGAATCGCGGGCCAGGATTCGCTCGCGCGCGCGGAGATGCCGTAGGTCATGGAATCGCCGATCGCGACGATCTCAGCGCTGCCTGGAAGCTCGTAGTTGCGGAATCCCCATTCGTCGTGGCCGCCGGTGCCGCCAGCCATGCGGTGGCCGAGCATCGGATCTTGCACGACGACGGGCAATAGATAATCGACTGGGTCAACGAACAGTCGAACTCCGAACTCCGCAACAAACAGAGACCCTGCGCTCGAGATGACCAACAACCCGATGCCCACCAACCAATTGATCGCATGGCTAGCTGGCATATTGTGGACCTCGAAGGAGCGGGAAAGCTCGGCTGGCCCGCCTGTGCAGGCATCGGCTCTGGTGCATATCAAGGCTCCTTCGGCGCCGCCACCGTCACCCATTCCCATCGCCGCGCCGCCGATCGTGAAAGCGCGGCGCCAATCAGAAGATGGTGTAGATGAAGGGGGCGAGCGCCGAGCCCTGCGCGAAGATCAGCAGCGAGCCCACGACGACCATCACGATGATCACCGGCAGCAACCACCACTTCTTTCGCTCCTTCATGAAGCCCCATAGTTCGGCCGCCAGACTCATCGAATCCTCCTGACCACATCGATCACTTCAGTTGAGCATGCCATCGGCCCGCAATCTCCGTCAAAACTGCCTCGTGAGATTGCCTGCTCGCCGCCCCTCGGGCCGCGGGTGCCAGTAGCTCGCCCCTCTGGCCACATGGACCATCGGGTTGCCGCCGAACAGGCGGCGCAGCAGGCCGACGGGCGTGAGGACGAGCAGGTACATGACGCCCATCACGATCGGCGTCGTGACTTTCGAGATGAGGTGCGCCAGCCGCATCCACGCGCGCTCGACCGGACCGAGGTGCGCGGGAATGATCAGCCCGGCCAGCGCCAGCGTGGCGCCCAGCCCGCCGAGGACGGCGGTCGAGGTGGAGTGGCCCCGCCAGTACGCGATCGCGGCAAAGACGAGAAAGGCACCGCCGACCGTCAGCCCGAACCGGCGTCCCTGAGCCGTCGTCAATCGAGCTGGAACTCTTGTTGCCATGCCTCGGTCTCCTTCCACGCCGGCTGTGCGCTCTTCTCGAGCACGAATGGCCCGAGCACCAGCGCATCGATGTTGGTACGCATGAAACAGCGATAGGCATCCTCGGGCGTGCAGACGATGGGCTCGCCACGTACGTTGAACGACGTATTCACCACCACCGGGCAGCCGGTCCTGTGCTCGAAGGTCTTGAGCAACGCGTGGTAGCGCCGGTTCGTGTCTGGGGTCACGGTCTGGATACGCGCGGAGTAGTCGATGTGTGTCACCGCTGGGATGTCCGATCGAGGCACATTGAGTTTGTCGATGCCCCACAGCCTGTGCTGCTGGTCGGTCAGCGGGATGCACCGCTCCTTCTTCACCGGCGCAACCAGGAGCATGTAGGGAGAATCGCCGTCCAGCTCGAAGTACTCCGACACGCGCTCGCGCAACACCGACGGCGCGAAGGGACGGAACCCCTCGCGGAACTTGATCTTGATGTTCATGTCGGCCTGCATCTTCGGGCTCCGCGGATCGCCGAGGATGCTGCGGGCACCGAGCGCCCGGGGGCCGAACTCCATCCGGCCGTCGAACCAGCCGACGATCTTCTCGTCGGCCAGATATCCGGCGACGCGCTCCAGCTGGCTTGCCTCGTCGAGCCGTTCGTACTTCGCCCCAGCGGAATCCAGGTACGCCTGGATCTCCTCGGGTGAGTACTCCGGGCCTAGAAAGGCGCCCTTCATGGCGTCCTTGCCCGGTACGACCACGCGCGGCTGCTTGAACTGGCGATGATGAATCAGCTGCGCGACTCCGAGGGCTCCACCAGCGTCACCGGCAGCCGGCTGGATCCAGATCTGTTGAAACGGTCCTTCCCGCAGCAGCCGACCGTTGCCGACGCAGTTGAGGGCCACGCCGCCCGCGAGGCACAGGTTCGCCGCCGACGTCCGACCATGGGCCGTGCGGGCCATGCGCAGCATGATTTCCTCGCAGACTGCCTGGACCGATCGGGCGAGGTCCATCTCCTTCTGGGTCAGCTTCGACTCGGGCTTCCGCGCCGGACCCCCGAACAGGTCGTCGAAAGCCCCATTGGTCATCGTCAGGCCGGTGAGGTAGTTGAAGTACTTCTGGTTCAGCCTGAACGAGCCGTCCTCTTTGAGGTCGAGCAGCTCCCGGTAAATCAGGTCGACGTACTTGGGTTCCCCGTAGGGCGCGAGGCCCATCACCTTGTACTCGCCCGAATTCACCTTGAACCCGGTGTAGTAGGTGAACGCGGAGTAGAGCAGGCCGAGCGAATCGGGCCACTGCAGCTCGTCGAGGATTTCGAGATCGTGACCGCGCCCCATGCCGATCGACGCGGTGGCCCATTCACCAACACCGTCGATGGTGAGGATCGCCGCTTCCTCGAAGGGCGAGGGGAAGAACGCGCTCGCGGCGTGAGACTCGTGGTGCTCGCAGTAGTAGATCTGTCCCTCGTAGCCGAGCTCTTCGTGCAGCTGTCGGTCGATGTAGAGCTTGTCCCTGATCCAGAGCGGTCCCGCCATCAGGAACGAGCGGAAGCCCTTCGGCACCACGCCAAGGTACGTCTCGAGGATACGCTCGAACTTCAGCAGCGGTTTGTCGTAGAAACCCACCGCCTGGAGGCCGGGCACGCCGATACCCGCCTGCTTCAGGCAGAACTCCACTGCCCGATGAGGGAAAGTGGCGTCCCCCTTCTTCCGCGTGAAGCGCTCTTCCGAGGCCGCCGCGACGATCTCGCCGTCCCCCAAGAGCGCTGCGGCGCTGTCATGGTAGTACGCCGAGATGCCGAGAATGTACTGGCGTTTCATCGTCGAGTGCCCTCTCCAGACATTCACCGCAGTCCAGACCGCGCACGAACTTATCCGTTTGTCAGCCTAGCGATCTCCTTCTCGACGACTGCCTGCACCTGGCGCAGCGCGGCTATTGTCACCTCGCGCCCGGTGCCCTCGATAGCTTCGGACTCGGCCTCGGCAAGAGCAGCCAGCACTCTGACGAAAGGTGAATGCGGGGGAATCGGCTTGATCTTGCCGCCGACAATGATGAAGCCACCGGCGTCGTTGATGACACCCACGAGTATCTCCGCCACCAACAGCGGGAGTCTCGGACACTTTATTCGCTTCGTCTGCACGACATCGCTGAACAGTTCCTGCACACCGGTGCGCGTATCGGTCCAGAGCAGCGCGAACTCCTCGTCGCCGGCATCGAGGCCGAAGTATTCGCCGATGAAGTGAACGTTCGGATCCCCGTGCACGAACGGGGCGTTCACAAGCGGGTCCCAGGACTGCTCCGTGACGGTGATGAACTGGGAAAACGTCTCGCCGTCATCCCAGGAGGCGGCGAGCTGAACGCGGATCACCCAGCGGTTGAATTCCTGGCCGAACACGTAGAACGCGCACCCGATGACACCCGTCCCCGTGGCAATGACCTGCGGGTGAAAGCAATGCATGTCGCCGTAGGTGACGTTGGGCAGCAATATGCTGCCCGATGCCGGCCCTTCCCAGGTGAGGCCATTGTCGAGTGAGCGCCGATAGTAGATCCGGCTGCGTCCGTCGCGCATGTCCGCCCAGGCGACGATGAGCACGTCGCTCGATGTCGTGCAGTCGGTGACCAGCGTGATCACCCGGAACTTGCCGTAGTCGAAATGCGGCCACCCTCCGGTTTGCGGCAAATGCCCGCGCAGGCTGAACACGCCGCTGACGACGGCGCTCACCGACGAGAACGTGTTGCCGCCGTCGGTCGAGCGGAGGTAGCGAATGGTGTTCGAGCCGTCGTCGTGCCAGAGAATGTGCAGCGTTCCATCGGATGAGACGGACAGCTCCGGCGCAAACGCGAACGAGACCAGGCTGCTGCCGGGCTGATCCGAACCTTTGCCTTTCCAGGTGGCGCCGTGGTCGGTCGAGCGCGCAAAGCGCAATGGCGAAGATGCGGCCCAGGCGACGTAGACGTTGCCGTAGTACGGACTCGACGGATCGTTGTCGCAGACGACCCACTGCTTGTCGTCGCTGGTGTCGGTGGTCAGCTGGGTCGGCTGTCCCCACGTGACGCCGCCGTCGGTCGACTTGTACACCGCCATACCGAGGCCCGTGAGGTCGCCGCTCGTGCCGACCTTGTCCGCGTTGAAGCGGATCGGCTCGCCGACGATGAACGCGTTACCGAAATTGTCGAACGCCACCGCAGGATCGGTCATGACGTCCCAACCTTGCTTCAGCGGCAACTGCGACTCGTGCCACGTGCTGCCGGCGTCGAACGTGTAGGTCACGCCGATGATGAACTTGTAAATCGCCGGGTCGATGAACTTCTTCGACACGCCGATCATGTTGTTGCCGTTCTTGGGATTGATCGCGATCGCCGATTCGCTGCGGGACTGCATCGGCGTGCTGGTCGTCGCGCGCTTGTTTCCCGTGGGAAACAGGCCGGTCTGGACGCTGCAGAGACCGTATCGGTTGGTGAGCGCCGTGAGGTGGCGTACGTCGATTTTCGCGAAGGTGTGCTTGTCCATGGACGAGCTCCGTGGCTGGAGTTAGGTCGTGCGGACCGAGGTGGCCGGCGGGATGCAGCATAGCAAACGCGCTTCACACAGCAAGGCGGCTTGAACGCGCTCACCAACGGCGCCTATCCGGAGGCGCCCGAAGCCGGTGCGATCTGGGTGTTCGCGGTGCCGTAAGAGGCAGGCGGCGTATACTCGGTGCCTCGTCCGTATCCATCAAGGGGGTAGTCGATGCGAGTACGTTCCCTCGTCGTCGTCGGCGCCGTGTTCCTTGTCCTGGCCGCTGCCGCGGCCGCCCAGTCCGCGGATCCGTGGGTCGGTACCTGGAAGCTCAACACGGCCAAGTCGAAGTACAGCCCGGGACCTTCGCCCAAGAGCTCGCGCCTCACGGTTACGGCCGCCCTCACCGGTGGCATCAAGCAAGTCAACAGAACGGAGCCGCTGACCGGGCCAGCCACGACGTCCGAGGTCACGGCGATGTTCGATGGGAAGGACTACCCGGTAAAGGGGAACCCCAACGCGGACATGCAGTCGTTCACGAAGCTGGACAGCCGCAGCTACCAGGTCGTGGGCAAGAAGGGCGGCAAGGTGACGCTCACATCCACGGTCGTCATCTCAGCCGACGGCAAGATGCGCACCACCACGCAGACCGGCACCGACGCGCAGGGCCGTTCGGTCAACAACACGATCGTCTACGAGAAGATGTAGCCGCGCATGGCGACCAGGCCGCGGCGTGCAAGCCGTCGCGGCCGGCGCACGGTGACGCGAGGAGGAAGGTCCCATGCGACCGCTGATAATCACTGTGGGCACGTTGATCTTCGCCGCCGGCTTCGTCGCCGGCGGCCGCCTGCAGCCCTCGGTCGGGGCGCAGGGAATCGCGGTCGTCATGGACTGCGGCGCGTCATCCGCCCCGCAGCTTCGGACGACGCTCTATTTCGGACTTGACCGGCCGAAGGGCTCCGTGTCCGAGCTCGAGTGGCAGATATTCCTGCGCGACGAAGTGACCAGGCGGTTTCCCGATGGGCTTACCGTGTGGGAGGCGGAGGGCCAGTGGCGGACACCCGCTGGCAGCATCGATCACGAGCGGTCGAAGGTGCTGCTCCTGGTCCATCCCGATACGGCGGCGGCGCGGCAATCGGTCCTGGCCGTCATCGAGGCGTATCGCAAGACGTTCGAGCAGGAATCCGTTCTGTGGGAAAGCGCGCGCGCGTGTGTCGCGGCTTAGTGCTGGAGATGATCGAAGATGACGTCATGCCCGACTGCCACCGGCACTTGCCGACGACCTCGAGAATCTGGTGGCCGGCCACGAGCCGTTCTTGGCGTCGTCGTTTCTCGAATCGCCGTCGGACCTGGTGGGCGAGGTCGTCCGATTGATGATTGGCGATTCATTGCGTGATTGAGGATTCGGGAATGGCTGATTCAATTGGACGCGCGAAGCGTCAGGCTCTAGCATCAAGCCATGGTGCTCGGCCACATTCTGTGTCCTTTCGACTTCTCGGAGGTCTCCACCCACGCTCTGGAGCAGGCGGGGGTACTCGCCCGGGCGTCGGGCGCTCGACTGACGGTCCTCCACGTCTTCCTGTCCGTCATGCCGACCACCGGGCTCGACGCCCTTGACGCGGCCACCGCGCAGGTGATCGAGCCCGAGGATCTCCAGGAACTGCGCGACAAGGTGACGGCCGCCTGCCGGCTGGCCATCGAGGGCGGCGCCAGCGTCAGCATCATCATTGTCGGTGGGGCGCCCGCACCCGTGATCCTCGAGCATGCGGCCTCCGACGGCGCGGACCTGATCGTCATGGGCACGCATGGCGCGAGCGGAATCCAGCACCTGATCCTCGGCTCGGTGACGGAGAAAGTGCTGCGGCGGGCCACCTGCCCGGTGCTGACGGTGCCGCCGCGCGCGGCTGGCATTCCAGCCGCGTCTTTTGGGCAGGTGCTGGTCGCGGTGGACTTCTCCGACTGCTCGAAGCTGGCGATCACAGCCGCCGGCGCGATGACGGAAGGCTCGGACGCGACGCTGACACTGCTGCATGTCATGGAGTGGCCGTGGCACGAGCCGCCCATGCCGGGGATGGAAGGCATGCCCCCGTCGCAGGTGGAGGCGCTCGTGGAGTACCGGCGCTACCTCGAGACGAGCGCCTCAGACGGCCTGAAGGGGCTGGCCGCCCGGATCCTGCCGGGCCGGAACGTGGCCACCGAGGTGCGCTTCGGCAAAGCGTATCTCGAGTTGCTGGATGCCGCCGGCGAGCGGAAAGCCGACCTCATCGTGATGGGCGTACGCGGGCGGAGCCCGATCGACATCGGGTTCTTCGGGTCCACGGCCAACCACGT
>DATLLC010000315.1:0-2069 GCA_035538015.1 Vicinamibacterales bacterium | reverse complement strand
CTCGGTCGGCTTGATCATTTTGGCCACGTCAGGGAACGTCGGTTCGCCTGCGTTGTTCACCCGGAACAGAATGTCCGGCATGAAGACGGGCACGAGCTTCGTGAGTGCCGTCGTGTAGCTCGTGGTCATGTTCTCGATGTCGGGGTCGTCGAGCAGCCGCGGCCCCGTCGATTCCACGAGCGTGGCGCCCAGCGTGCCGCCGAGCACACCCTTGATCTCCTTCGCCGCGCCCGCGATGACCGCCTCGGTGGCCTTGACGCCGGGTGTCTGGATCATCGATTCGCGGATCACGCCGATCCGCATGCCCTTGAGCGAACCGGGCGTCCCGGGCATCGTCGCGGTGTCCACGTACGGATGGCTGAGCACGGCCGAGCGCGGGACGGTCGTGAACGGATCGCGCGGGTCGTAGTAGCCCTCCTTCGGATCCTTCAGCGCATCGAGCACCTTGGCCGAGTCGGTGATGTCCTTGCAGTGGATACCCGTCCGATCGTTGTAGATGTCGGAACCGATCGCGCCGCCGTCGAACCCGATGAGCGCCTTGTGCGGGAGGAGGAGCGCGACCGAGTTGTGGTTCGCCGGGCCGCGGCACGAGGCGCGCGTCTCCTCACAGAGACTGCACATCGCCATGTTCGTGCTGACCGAGACCGCCGATCCCGAGCTCGAGCCGAGCGATCCAGCGCGGGTCGTGTCGTACGAGTTCGACGGATTGCCGCCCCACGTGCTGCGCTGGTAGCCGAGCGTGGACACCAGCACCTTGTCCTCCTTGTGCTTGCCGCCCGGGTCGCCCGCACGGCCGTTGTACTCAGTCAGCACGGCCTTGGCATAGATGATCGCGCCCTTGTTGCGGAGCTGCTCGACGAGCACGTGATCGCGCGCCGGGAAGTCGATGTCGTACCGCGCGTCGGCACCGCCGGTCGAGCGCATGTCCTTCGTGTCAAACGGATCCTTGAACGAAAACGGGATGCAGTACATCGGCATCGCCGCCTCGTCGAAGTTCCGGCCAAACTGCGTGTCGAGCTGCGTCGCCCGCTCGAACGCATCGGGGAGCTTCCTGAACTCCTCGCACACCTTCGGTGCGCCCGCCGGAAGCGGTGAGCCAGGAGCCCTGTCAAAATCGCCTTTGCAGGTCACGGACCGCTCGCCGCGGATGTTCAACGTCGAGAGCGCATTCGCCTGGCCCGCGTTCGGGATGCCGACGAGCATCCCGTATTGCTGCTGCACCGACGGATCCGAGGCGGTCGCCTCCATGCGGCCCCATTCGATCGGCGGCCCCGTGTACTTGTCGAGATCGGGCAGGAGCGTCGAGGCCTTGACGGTCTGCGTCGGGAACTTCAGTGGCGCGCCGGCCCTGACCGTCCCATACGCCTGCGGGATCGTCGCGCCGTCAGCCGTCAGGAGCGCGTTCGAGACGCCGTTGTACGCCTTGGCCCGGTCGAAGTACGCCTGCACCACCTGGCGGCAGGTGGTCTGCCCCTCTTTGATCGCGCGGTGAACACCGGCGATCGTCGCCTCCTCGATCTGAAACGTGGCTGCCACCTGCGCCGCGGGCATCGCCACGAGGAACGTTGCGGCGCCCACCGCGCCGAGTCCCACCGTGAGTAAGCCGATGCGCGTCCAGAGCTCCTTCTTCATCATTCGGACCCTCCTCGAAACCGTTCGCCGACCACGTGCCCCGCGGATCACTGATAGAGGCCGAGCTGAAAACCCCAGCGCCCGAGCCACGGCCACACGCGGGTGATGGCCCAGTAGAAGATGAGAAACGCCCCGCCCGCCGCCATCGCGGCCGCCGAGACCAGCGCTGCGCGACGCGGGTTCGCGCGCGTCCATCGATTGAGGCGGCCGTGTCCGAGCACGACCGTGCAGGCCAGCAGGCCGATCGGAATCGCCATCGTCGCGACCGACTGCAGCGCCATGACGCCGGCGCCGTAGAGGACGCTACCTGGCTGCGCGGCGTAGAGGAGGAATTCGCGGAACACGGCGAGCGGCCGCGATGGCGGCGGGCGGCGCGTTTCTCATCTTCTACTGGGCCATCACCCGCGTGTGGCCGTGGCTCGGGCGCTGGGGTTTTC
>DATLLC010000314.1:0-18630 GCA_035538015.1 Vicinamibacterales bacterium | reverse complement strand
TTGTTCTCCAGTACCTGGTTGGGTGAGAAGCCCTCGATCTGCAGGTAGTACTCCGCCGCCTGGAGCAGGGCGGCCTGGGGAATGAGTCCCACGATCTCGCTTTCCAAAACGTTCACGCCGTAGCGCGCGGCCTCGCGCTTGACCAGCTCGAACACGCGGACGATCGGGGTCTTCTCGAAATTCGTCAGGTTCATCGAGATCTGCACGATGCCGCGGTCCTCGAGGGCCAGGCCCATCGCCTTGACGAAGCGCAGCCCACCGCTGCTCATCCGCACCGCCGACGCAATCTTCTTCGCGACGTCCAGCCGATCGGTGGCGAGGTTGATGTTGTAGGCGATGAGCGGCATGCGCGCGCCAATGACCGTGGCGCCGGCCGACGGGTGCGGATGGGCGGGGCCGAAGTCTGGCGCCCACTCGGCCTGCGACATCCTGGCGGCCAGGCCCTCGAATTCGCCCCGGCGGATGTTCTCGAGGTTTTTCCGCTCCGGACGCGACGCGGCGTCCTCGTAGAGATAGACGGGCACACCCAAGCGACGGCCAACGAGGTCGCCGACCTCCCGCGCGAGCGCCACGCATTCGGCCATGGTCACGCCCTCGATCGGGATGAAGGGGACGACATCCACCGCTCCGAGTCGGGGATGCTCGCCGCGGTGCAGGCGAAGATCCACCACCTCCAGCGTGCGTTCGAACAGGAGCGGGATCGCCGCCCGGAGGGATGCCGCATCGCCTGCAATCGTGAGGACGCTTCGGTTGTGAGTGGCGTCGGACTGCACGTCGAGCACGCGTAGGCCGGGTACCGCACCTAGCGCCTCCGCAATACCCGCGACGACCTCCGTCCGCCGGCCTTCACTGATATTGGGGACACATTCGATCACGGCCATGGCGAGATGCTACTTCGTCCGCGCCCGCACCTGCTAAGTGCTATACTGTGCAGCACTTAGGTTATGGCCGATCCGCAGTCGTCCCATCCACCTCCAGCCGGCGGTTCTGGCGCGGCGGGGGAGGACGCGCGCATCGAACAGCTGCTGGTCGCCGGTCTCGATCACTACTTCGCCGGCGACTTCGAGGCCGCCATCAACGTGTGGACCCGTGTCCTGTTCCTGGACCGCCATCACGACCGTGCCCGGGCCTACATCGAGCGCGCGCGTAGCGCCCAGGCCGAACAGCAGCGCCAGACCGAAGCCCTGGTCCACCAGGGACTCGATGCGTTCCATCGCGGGGACGTGGAGCACGCCCGGACGCTGCTGAGGGACGCGCTCGACCAAGGCGCATCGCACGACCTTACGCTCGGCGTGCTGGGCCGGATCGAGCGGCTGGACGTGACGTCGGGCCGTGCAACCGAACCCTCTCGTGTCGGTCGCCAGTCACGGTCTGCGCCAATGGTCCGGACAACGGTCGCGACACGGGCCGTCGGTTCTTCGCCGGCCCGGTTCTGGGGGCTCACCGTCACCTTGCTCGCCGTGCTCGGGGCCGCGAGCTGGTGGCTTTGGACGACCAACGGGTGGCAAGCACTCTGGCCGGCCCAGGACGTAGCCGCTCGGATGGCTGCTATCCCGGAGGTCAACGCTGCGCTGCCCGTTCCATCGGTGGCCGAGGCGTACATGCGCCGCGGCCAGCACCTCTTCGAGAACGGCAAGCTCCGCGAAGCTCTGGCCGAATTCGACCGGGTGCCGGCCGGCGATCCCCTGCGTGCCTCGGCTGACGACATGCGCGCGCATATCCAGCGCGAGTTGCTCGCGCTCGCCCTTACAGACACGACTCCGACCTCGCCGGCGCCTCTGCGGTCGGCCGGGCCCCAACCGGAATGAAGTGTCCCAAGTGCGGCTATCTCGGGTTCGAAACGACCGACCGCTGCCGCAATTGCGGGTACGACTTCTCCCTGACGGCGCCGGTGTTGACGGCCGAACTGCCGCTTCGTGAGCCTGTCGAGGAAATGCCGCTGACGGACCTGGCCCTGCGCGACGGGCCGGCAGCCGCCGCCCCTGCCGTTTCGCTGCACGAGCGCGAGGCGGCCGGGTTTGGACGAGCCGAGCGGCGTCGCGTCACACCGCCGCCACTGCCTGCGACTCCGGCCGGTCCGGCAGCCGAGGGAAATCTTCCACCTCCGGCACCGGTCAAGGACAGCGCCGAGGATCTGCCGTTGTTCGCGCCCCGTCCCGCCGGCACACCGCTCGCGGTTCGCCGGCAGGGACACGAAGTGCCGAAGGCGCGCCGGACGACGACGCGGCCCGTTCGGCAGAACGCGCCACCGCTACCGCTCGGGTCGGTGGCCGAGGTGGTCGACGAATGGAAGAAGATCGCGAGTTCCCGTACATCGGACATTGCAGGGATGGGCGGCCGCCTGGTGGCAGCAGCCATCGACCTGGGGCTGCTGCTCGCCATCGACCTGGGGGTGATGTGGCTGACGCTGCGCATCTCGGGGCTGTCGCCGACCCTCGACGATCTCCGCGCGATCCGCCAGGTGCCAATGGCGGCGTTCCTGTTGGTGATGGCGTTTCTTTACCTCACCGGGTTCACGGTTGGCGGGGGACAGACCATCGGCAAGATGCTCATCGGCATCCGCGTCACCAGTGACGATGGCCGGGGCGTCGACATCACCGGGGCGGTGGTACGCGCGCTGGGATGCCTGGCTGCGGTCGCGACGCTCGGCCTGCTCTTCGTACCCGCGTTCTTCGAGACGGAGCGCCGCGCCGTATACGATCGGATGGCTGGCACCCGGGTGGTCATCGCGTGAACCGCCTGGCGCTGCTGATCTCGAGCTTTGGCTACGTCGGGTTTTTCCCCATTGCCCCAGGAACCGCGGGATCACTGGCCGCGCTCGCGCTGTATGCCATCGTCCGCTGGGTGGGAGAGCCCCTGATCGAAACGATGGTCATCGCCGTTGTGTTTGCGGCAGGCGTGTGGGCCTCGACGCGTAGTGAAGCGGTGCTCGGCACGTCCGATCCCGGCCCCGTCGTCATCGACGAGGTGCTCGGCATGCTGATCACCCTGGCGTGGATGCCGCTTTCGCTCACCGGCGTGGTTGCCGGCTTCGTGCTGTTCCGCATCCTCGATGTGGTGAAACCGTCTCCGGCCGACCGGCTGGAACACGCTCCGGGCGGCTGGGGCATCATGCTGGACGATGCGATGGCGGGCGTATACGGCCAGCTGACACTGAGGCTGTGCGCCTGGATGGTACCGTCGTGGCTGGCGGCGTGACCGATCCGCTGAAGGCCGTCATCATCGCGGTCGGCAGCGAAATGCTCACGCCGACGCGGACCGACACCAACTCGCTGTTCGCGACCGAGGTGCTCAACGGCCTCGGGATCGAAGTCGCGTACAAGGCGATCGTGGGCGACGACCGCGAAGAGCTTGCGGCTGCTGTGTCGCTCGCCCTCGAGCGGCACCGCGCGGTGATACTGACCGGAGGCTTGGGTCCTACCGATGACGACCTGACCCGCGACGTCGTCGCGTCACATCTGGGACTGGCTCTCGATGAGGATCCAGCCATTGTCGAGTCGATCCGGGCGCGGTTCGCGGCTCGTGGGTTGGCCATGCCCGAAGTGAACCGGCGGCAGGCCATGGTGCCGCGTGGCGCGCGGGTGCTGGAGAATCCGCGTGGGAGCGCTCCCGGCCTGCTGATCGAGGCCGGCGAGCGGATCGTCGTCCTGCTGCCGGGCCCGCCGCGGGAGATGCGGCCGATGATGAGCGGCGCGGTCCGTGACCGGCTTGCGCGGCTGGCGGGCGAACGGCGGCTGTTGCGGCGCAGCCTGCGAGTCACGGGCCGCTCCGAGTCGAGGGTTGAAGAGCGGGTGCAGGCCCTGTACCGCGAATGGCTCAGGGCGGAGCCCCGGATCGAAACGACGATCCTGGCCTCGCCTGGCTTCGTGGAGCTCCACCTGTCGACGCAGGTCTCTGATGAGCCGGCCGGGGCCCGCGCGCTCGATGCGGCCGTCGAGGCCCTGACCGACAGACTCGGTCCGGATGTGGTCAGCACCGATGGCGCCCCGCTCGAGCAGGTGCTTGGCACGATGCTGCGCGCGCGGGGCTGGCGCATCGCGCTCGCCGAATCCTGTACAGGAGGGATGGCGACGTCCCGGCTCACCGACGTGGCCGGCAGTTCCGACTACGTCGATCGGTCGTGGGTCGTCTACAGCAACGACGCGAAGCGGGAGATGCTGGGCGTTCCGGAGGCGTTATTGGCGGAGCACGGCGCGGTCAGCGAGCCGGTCGTGCGGTGGCTCGCCGAGGGAGCGCTGACGCGCGCCGACGCGCACGTCGCCGTTGGCATCACTGGAATCGCCGGCCCCGGGGGCGGGTCCGAGGAGAAGCCGGTCGGCATGGTCTGGATGGCCGTCGCATTCGCCGATCCGCGGGAGACGCGCACGGCCCTCTGCCGCTTCCTCGGCGGGCGCGAGATGGTGAAGACGTTTGCGGCCGTGACGGCCCTCGACTTGGTGCGCCGCCGCTTGATCGATGCACCGTGGGACATCGACTGGATCTGGCGGCGAACCTGATGCGGCTGTTCGTCGCCGTGCCCGTCGGCGATGAGGTGCGCGCCGCCTCGGCCCGCGTGCGCGCGTCGATCGAGCGCGCTCTTGAGCAGCTGAAATCCACGCCTCCACGGCTGGTCTGGACGATCCCGAGGGGCTTGCATCTCACGCTGCGTTTCCTCGGCGAGCAGCCCGAGGACCGCGTGCCGGCGCTCGTCGAAGCGGCACACGAGCCCTATCCGTTCGCCCCATTCGTGCTCCGCTGGCACGGCCTCGGCGCGTTTCCATCTCCGCGCCATCCGCGTGCGATCTGGCTGGGCGTGGGGAAGGGCGCGCGCGAACTCGGCCGACTCGAACTGGAGGTCGCGCGTCGCTTCGGTGGGTTGATCACCGGTGAGACCCTGGACGAGGCCAGGCCGTTTCACCCGCATCTGACCATGGCCCGCGTCAAGACCGAAGCGAAGGGCCTGGACTGGCCCGACGTGCTTGCGTCGGCGGAGGTTGACGACGTGTCGTCGCGAGTGGGCCACGTCGGCCTGTATCGAAGTCGCGGGTTGCCGGGCGGCGAGGGGTACGAGGAGATCGGCCGCGGTCGTCTCGACGGATGACGGTAAGATCACAGCAATGGGCCCAGCACTGCTCGGCTACTTCGTGGGTTCGCTGCCACTGGGCTTCTTGATCGCCCGGGGGCGATCGGGCATCGACCTGCGCCGCGTAGGGAGCGGTAATGTCGGTGCGACCAACGTCTATCGCTCGGCGGGGCGCTGGCTCGGCCTGCTCGTGCTGCTGGTCGACATGGCAAAGGGTGCCGGCAGCGCGCTCCTGGCCCGAGCCCTGTTCTCGCCAGGGCAGGAGCACGCCGAGGCATTGGCCGGCGTGGCGGCGGTCGTCGGCCACATCTACCCAATCTGGCTCCGTTTCGTCGGTGGCAAGGGCGTGGCCGTGGCCTTCGGCGTGTTCTCGATCCTGGCGCCGCTGTCCGCGGCCATCGCCGCCGGCGTGTTTGTCGTGGCCACCTGGATGACGCGCTATGTGTCGCTCGGATCCATCCTCGCGACCGTGACGTTGCCGGCGCTCGAATGGACCAGGGGTGCGCCGGACGCGGTCAGCCTGGCCGCGTCGGGAGCGGGGCTGCTGATCCTGTTCCGGCACCGCGGCAACATCGCCCGGTTGGTACGCGGCACCGAGCGGCGGCTGGGTCAACGTGCGGCGGTGAGCCCCTAATCCCACGGTTCACGTGAGTTGAGGGGTTAAGGCGCCCATGCAACACGTCGCGGTGGTTGGATCCGGCAGCTGGGGCACCGCCCTGGCCGTACATCTAGCCCGCGTTGGCCACGACGTTACATTGTGGGGCCGAGACGCGTCGCTGGTCGCCGAGATGCGCCAGCGCCAGGCCAATCCAATTTACCTGCCCGACATCGTCTTTCCAACCGGTCTCCAGCCCACAGATGATCTGGCGATGGCGTTGCCGATAGCGTCGGTCGTGGTGGTGGCGGTTCCCTCCCACGGTGTTCGGGGGGTGGCTCGCCAGATGGCGCCGCACGTGCAGCCGGGCGCGCTGGTGGTGAGCGCCGTCAAGGGCATCGAAGAGCACTCCCTTCGGAGGATGACAGAGGTGCTCGCAGACGAATTGCCGGCGGCTGGCGAAGTCGCGGTGCTTTCAGGGCCGAGCTTCGCCGTCGAGCTCGCCCGCGGACTCCCGACGGCGGTGGTCGTGGCATCGGCATCGCCTTCGACGGTCTTGCAGGTGCAGGCGGAGTTCCGGTCCCCGTTCCTGCGGCTGTACGGCACGGCGGATGTGATTGGCGTAGAGATCGGCGGGGCGCTGAAGAACACCATCGCCATCGCGGCCGGCGTTGTCGAGGGTCTGGGCCAGGGGCACAACGCGCTGGCCGCGCTCATCACGCGCGGGCTCGCCGAGCTCACGCGCCTGGCGGTGGCCATGGGCGGGCAGCGGGAAACGCTGTCGGGGCTGGCCGGACTCGGCGACCTCGTCCTGACGTGCACCGGCGGGCTCAGCCGGAACCGGCACGTCGGAGCCGAGCTTGCGCGCGGCCGTTCGCTGGCCGAGGTCGTGGCCAGCACGAAGATGGTGGCCGAGGGCGTGCGGACGACCGAGGCCGCGCTGGCGCTCGGGGCACGGCACGGCATCGAGCTGCCGATTACCGAGCAGATGGCGCACGTGCTGTCGGGGCGGAAGGATCCGCCGTCGGCACTGCGCGAGTTGATGGATCGGCGGCAGAAGGCCGAGCGCAGCTGAGGGCACGACGGAGCCATGGGATTGTTCGACAAGCTGAAACAGGGGCTGACTCGCACTGCGCAGCAGATCGCCGAGCGCTTCGACGATCTCGTCCGCGGCAGCGACACGCCGGAACAGCGGACGCGGACGATCGATCCCGAGACGCTCGAGAGTCTCGAGGAAGTTCTGTTGATGGCCGACGTGGGAGTGACCGCATCGAGGCAGATCGTCGACGCCGTCGCCCAACGGCAACGCCACGGCGAGTCGCTTCGGCAGCTCGTGCGCGAGGAAATCGTCCGCGTGCTGCACGCGGCGGATCGCGGCCCGGCTGAGCCGCCGCTGCCGGGTGAGCCGCGGGTGATCCTCATGGTTGGCGTGAACGGCACCGGCAAGACTACGACCATCGGCAAGCTCGCTAACCAGTTGAAGCGCGAGGGCGAGGCGCCGCTCATCTGCGCGGCCGATACCTTTCGCGCCGCCGCGGTGGACCAGCTGCAGGTGTGGGCCGACCGGGCGGGAGTGGACATGGTCCGGGCGCGCGAAGGCGCGGATCCCGCCGCCGTCGTCTTCGACGCGCTCACGGCGGGCCGTGCCCGCGGCCGCGACGTGGTCCTCGTGGACACCGCAGGCCGGCTCCACACCCGCGCCAACTTGATGCAGGAGCTCGAGAAGATTCGGCGGGTCGCCTCGCGGGAGATTGCCGGCGCGCCGCACGAGACGCTGCTCGTGCTCGATGCCACGGTGGGGCAGAATGGCCTCGTCCAGGCGAGGGAGTTCATGAGCGTCGCGGGCGTCACCGGCATCGTGCTCACCAAGCTCGATGGGACCGCCAAGGGCGGCATGGCCGTGGCCATCGCACACGATCTGCGGCTGCCAATCCGCTACGTGGGCGTTGGCGAGGCGATTGACGACCTCCTGCCATTCAATGCGGAGGAGTACGCCGACGCGCTCTTCGTGGAGAAATGGTGACAGACGTCGAGTTGATGCGTCGCGCCCTGTTCCATGCGGCCCGCGCCGCGGGCGCCACCGCACCCAATCCGATGGTGGGTGCCGTCGTCGTCGCTCGGGACGGCATCATCGTCGGCCAGGGGCGGCATCCCAAGGCCGGCGAGGCTCACGCCGAGGTGTTTGCGCTCGACCAGGCGGGCGAGCGCGCGCACGGGGGCACGCTCTACGTGACGCTCGAGCCGTGTTGTCACTTCGGCCGGACGGCGCCGTGCACAACGCGCGTCATTGCCAGTGGCGTCACCCGTGTCGTCGTCGCAATGAAGGATCCCAATCCGCTTGTGAACGGGCAGGGTATCGCCGAACTGCGCGCAGCCGGTCTGCAGGTCGAGGTCGGCCTGCTCGAAGAAGAGGCGCGCCGGCTGAATCGCGGGTTCGTGACGGTGCAGACGCTCGGACGGCCCGAGGTGATCGTCAAGGCGGCATCGAGCGCCGACGGGTTCATCGCCGCGCGGCCGGGGGACCACACGACGATCACGGCGGCAGCGGCGAACCGGCGCGTTCAGCGTCTGCGCGCGGTGGTCGATGGCGTTGCGATCGGCTCGGGGACCCTGCTGGCCGACGACCCGCGGCTCACCGTGCGCGAGTCGGTCCGGAGCCGGCCGCTCATCAGGGCGGTTTTCGATCGGCGGCTCCGGGTGCCGCCGACCGCCCGGCTGCTCTCGACCCTCTCTGCCGGCCCGGTCATAATACTGACGAGCGCTCGCAGCCTGGAACGAGAGGCACTGCGGGCCCGTGCCCTGCGGGAGATGGGAGCGACGCTGGTCGCGGGCGGCGACGACATTCTGGGCGCGATCCGCTCGCTGCTCGCATTCGACGTCACCTCGGTGTTGGTCGAGGGCGGCGCGGTGATTCACCAGGCGCTCTTCGAGGCTGGCGTCGTCGACACGGTGCACCTGATCGTGTCACCCAACCGCCTGGGGCCCGGGGGCGTGCCGGTCTTCGGCACCGGGCTGGTCGGCGTTCCAGGAATGGACCCCTCGCGGGTCATCGAGTTGGGGCCGGATCGCTGGATGGAGTTCGATGTTCACGGGAACCGTTGAAGCCACCGGCTCTTTGGCGGAAGTGACGCCGGTCGCAGGCGGGTTGCGGATTCGCATCGAGACCGCGCTCGCGTCGACGCTGGTCCCGGGCGCCAGCCTCGGCGTCAACGGCGTCTGCCTGACGGTGGTGGTGGTCGACGGCACCCAGGTGCTGGCGGACATCGGCCCGGAGACCGCGCGGGTGACCACGCTAGGGCTGTTGCAGCGGGGCCAGCGGGTGAATCTCGAGCGCCCGATGCGACTCGACGGGCGCCTGGACGGCCACTTCGTGCTCGGACACGTGGACGGTGTTGGCGTGGTCAGCGAGGTGCGGCCCGACGCGGGCTCGCACTGGGTGACCATCCAGTTTCCCGCCGCGCTCGCGCCCTATTTCGTTCGAAAGGGCTCGGTGGCGGTGGATGGCACCAGCCTCACGGTCGCCGGGCTCGGCGACCGCGAGTTCGACGTGCAGATAATTCCCTTTACGTGGACCCACACGACTCTTTGCGACTTGCGGCCGAACGACAAGGTCAACCTGGAATGCGACATGATAGGCAAGTACGTAGTGCGCGCCCTCGAGGCGCGACAGACATGAAGCAGACACGCGACTCCGCACCCAGGATCCGGCTGGCGCGCCGGCCTGCCGCCAAGGGCCCCTTCGCGCCGGTCGAAGCGGCCGTTGCCGCGATCCGCCGTGGCGAGTTGGTGATTGTGGTCGATGACGAGGACCGCGAGAACGAAGGCGACCTCACCATCGCCGCCGAGAAGGTGACGGCCGACGCGATCAACTTCATGATGACGCACGGCCGCGGCCTCATCTGCATGCCGATGACCGGCGCGCGGCTCGACGCTCTTCACATTCCCTTGCAGGTTCCGTCACAGCAGAACTCGACGCAGTTCGCCACCGCATTCTGCGTCGGAGTCGAGGCCAAGAAAGGCACCACGACCGGCATCTCGGCGGCAGATCGCGCGCGGACGGTGCTGACGGCCATCAACGCACGGACCAAGCCCCACGATCTGGCGCGGCCGGGCCACGTGTTCCCACTCCGGGCGCGCGATGGAGGGGTGCTGGTCCGGGCGGGCCAGACCGAGGCGGCCGTGGACCTGGCGCGCATCGCCGGGCTCTACCCGGCGGGTGTGATCTGCGAGATTGCGAGCCGTGACGGCAGCATGGCCCGTGTCCCCGAGCTGACGAAATTCGCGCGCCGGCACAAGGTGCTGATGATTACGGTCGCGGACCTGATCAGATACCGCATGCGCACCGAAGGCCTGGTCCGAAAGGTGGCTGAAACGGACTTGCCGACCGAGCAGGGCCCGTTCCGCATCCACTGCTACGAGAGCGTGATCGACGGCCAGACCCACGTGGCGCTGGTTCGGGGCGACATTGGCGACGGCGACGGGGTGCTCGTGCGCGTGCATTCCAGCTGTCTCACCGGCGACGTGTTCCACTCGGCCCGCTGCGATTGCGGGCCTCAGCTGCACGCCGCCATGCAGCGGATTGCCACCGAAGCGCGAGGCGTGCTGCTCTACCTGAACCAGGAAGGGCGCGGAATCGGCCTGGCCAACAAGCTGCGGGCCTATGCGCTGCAGGACGAAGGGTTCGATACTGTGGAAGCCAACGAAAGGCTCGGCTTCAAGGCGGATCAGCGCGATTACGGAATTGGCGCGCAGATCCTGCGCGACCTCGGTGTGCGGACGATGCGCCTGCTGACGAACAATCCGCGAAAGTTCGTGGGCCTGCAGGGCTACGGCTTGTCGGTCGCCTCGACGCTGCCGCTCGAGATTCCGGCGTCCGAGACCACTCGCCGCTATCTGAAGGTGAAGAAGGACAAGCTGGGGCACCGCCTCACGTCCGTTTGACGGCCTGCGTCAAACTCATCTAGGATAAGGGTTTGCGCCGAAGCGCCGCAGCCGGTCCATGGCGGGCGGCAGCGGCGGTGGGCGAGCGCACCAGGTTACCTCCGTGTTCGATCAACTCAGCCAGCGGCTGCAGGACGTCTTCCAGTCGATTCGCGGGGAGGCGCGCCTCACCGAGGGGACCGTCGAGAACGTCCTTCGGGAGATCCGGCTGGCGCTGCTCGAAGCCGACGTCAATTTCAAGGTCGTCAAGGCGTTCGTCGATCGGGTTCGCGATCGCGCGATGGACCAGGCGGTCCTCAAGAGCCTGACGCCGAGCCAGCAAGTCATCAAGATTGTCCGCGATGAACTGTTGGCGCTTTTCGGGGATGCCAAGGGCGGGCTGGTCGAGACGAGCGCGCGGCCGCGGGTGATTCTGATGTTGGGGCTCCAGGGCTCCGGCAAGACCACCACCACCGGGAAGCTGGCGAAGTGGCTGGTCAAGCAGGGACAGCATCCGATCGTGGTTTCCACGGACGTGCGTCGGCCGGCGGCAATCCAGCAGTTGTCGGTGATCGCGGAGAAGGCGGCCGTGCGGGTGCACGATCCGCCCGGCCAGATGGATCCCGTGGCGCGCGCAAAGGGGGCGCTCGCCGAGGCCCGGTCGGTTGGCAACGACGTCGTCATCGTCGACACGGCAGGGCGCCTGCACATCGACGACGAACTGATGCAGGAGCTCGTGGCGATCAGGGAAGCCGTGGGGCCGAGCGACCTGCTCTACGTGGCCGACGCCATGACCGGACAGGACGCCATCAAGAGCGCCGGTGAGTTCAACCGGCAGATGGGCGTCACCGGCGTCGTGCTGAGCAAGGCTGACGGCGCCGCCACGGGCGTCGCCGCGCTCTCGGTGGTGTCGGTCGTCGGCGTGCCGATCGCGTTTGTCGGCAGCGGCGAGCGCCTGGAGGATCTCGAGCCGTTTCACGCGGATCGGTTCGTGTCGCGCATGCTCGGCATGGGCGACGTGCTCTCGCTCATCGAGAAGGCCGAAGCGGCGATCGACGAGGGTGACGCGGAGCGGCTGGAGCAGAAGATCCGGAAGGGGGGGTTCACCCTGGAGGATTTCCGGGACCAGCTCCGGACGCTGAAGAAGATGGGCCCGCTCGAGAACATTCTCGGGATGCTGCCCGGTATGGGCAACCTGAAGCAGCTCGCCGAACACAAGCCGGATGAGAGGCAGTTGCGGCGGGTCGAGGCCATCATCGGCTCGATGACCCCGGACGAACGGCGGCACGCCGAGATCATCGACGGCAGTCGACGCAAGCGGATCGCGCGGGGCAGCGGCACGGCGGTGGAGGAAGTGAACCGGCTGTTGAAGCAGTTCGGCGAGATGCAGCGGATGCTGAAGATGGTCGGCCAGATGACCGGCGATCCCATCCCGGCCCCGCCGAGGAAGAAGAAGAAGAGTCCGTTCAGCCTGATGAAGTGAGACGTGACACGTGACAAGCGAGAAGTGAGAGGCGTATAGACATGCTGTGCATTCGGATGCGTCGGACCGGATCGAAGAAGCGCCCGTTCTATCGTGTGGTGGTGACCGAAGCGCGCTCGCCACGCGAGGGCAGTTTCCTCGAGGTGCTCGGGATGTACAACCCGCGTCAGAAGCCCGCGGTCGTGGAGATCGACAAGGCTCGCGTGGAACACTGGATCGCCAAGGGCGCGCGCCCGTCCGATTCGGTGCGCACCCTGCTGGCCCGCCACCTCACCAGGGATCGTGGCCTGGTGACCGAGCCGGTGACGGTGGCGCCCGTGGCGCCCCCCGCGTAGGATCTGCCGTGGCCGTGGATCTCAAGGGGCTGGTCGAGGTAGTGGCGCGGGCGCTCGCCGATGCGTCCGACGAGGTGGACGTGAGGGAAATTGAGCGCCGTGGCACGACGGTGTTCGAGCTTCATGTCGCGCCGGGCGATCTCGGTCGGGTGATCGGACGTCAGGGCCGGACGGCCGCGGCCCTGCGCATGCTGTTGCAGAGCGCGGGCGAGGCGTCCGGTAAACGCGTGACGCTCGACATTAGAGACTGACGCGAGCAGTGCCAGGAGCCGGCAACGGTGAATCGGGAGTCCATCGAGAGCCGGCTGACGAGGTCAGCTGGGACGACTTGATTCTCGTCGGCGTGGTGGCCAGGACGCACGGGAACAAGGGCCACGTGATCGTGAACCCGCACACCGACTTCCTGGAGGAGCGTTTCCGGCAGGGGGCGCGGCTCCAGGCCCGTCTGGCGGACGGGACGCGGCGAGCGATGGAGGTGACGGCGTCGCGGGTTCACCAGGGCCGGCCCGTGATCGGATTCGCCGGCGTCGGAAGCATCTCCGATGCGGAGGGCCTTCAGGGCGCCGAACTGCGGATCGGGGCCAACGAACAGCAGCCGTTGCCCGAGGGGCACTATTACCATCACCAGCTCGTAGGCTGCGAGGTGGTGGCTGACGACGGCACCCGAATCGGTCGCGTCACGGCCGTGGAAGGCGAGATGGGGCGGAGCCGGCTGGTCGTGGCGGGGGAGCAGCGCCGCCATCAGATCCCGCTGGCCGAGGCGATCTGCACGGTGGATGTGTCCGCCAGACGCATTACCGTTCGGCCGCTCGAAGGATTGTTGGAGCTATAGGAAGAGAGTGGTTTTCGACATCGTGACGATCTTCCCCCGCATGGTCGAGGCCGGCCTGGCGGAGGGCGTGGTGGGACGCGCGCGGGAGCGCGGCTTGATCGATGTCACGGTCCGGAACCTCCGTGAGTTCACGACCGACCGGCACCACGTCGTCGATGACGTGCCGTTTGGCGGTGGACCCGGCATGGTAATGAAGCCCGAGCCGTTCTTCGCCGCGATGGCCGCGGTGGAGGCCGAGCGAGGGCGGCCGGGCGCGGTGGTGCTGTTGTCGCCCGCCGGCCGGCGATTCACGCAGGCCGATGCAGTGCGGTTCGCCGCCGTCGACCGAGTGGTCCTGCTCTGCGGTCGATACGAGGGTGTGGACGAGCGGGTGAGAGAGCGCTGGGCGACCGACGAACTGTCGATCGGCGATTATGTGCTCTCGGGCGGGGAATTGCCGGCGCTGGTCGTGGTCGATGCGGTCGCGCGGCTGGTGCCGGGCGTGGTCGGCGACGAGCAGTCGGTGGAAGGCGATTCGTTCGTGCGCGGGTTGCTCGACTACCCGCACTACACCCGGCCGGCGGAGCACGCCGGCCAGCGGGTGCCGGACGTGCTGCTGTCAGGGCACCACGCCGAGATTCGGCGGTGGCGCCGGCAGCAGGCGCTGCGGCGAACCTGGGAACGGCGGCCCGACCTGCTCGAGTCGGCGCAGCTGGATGAAGAAGAGCAGGCCTGGTTGCGGGCGTGGACGTCCATGCCGGCACCGACGGAGTGAACGAAGGGAGTCAGTAGTCATGACCGCGATGGAGATGGTGGAAAAGGCGCAGCTGGTGGAACGGCCGCGGATGAAGCCCGGCGACACGGTGCGCGTGCACGTCCGCGTAAAGGAAGGCGACAAGGAGCGCATCCAGATTTTCGAGGGTGTGGTCATCAACCTGCGTCGCGGCGGCGTGCGCTCCACGTTCACCGTGCGCAAAGTGTCGTTCGGCCAGGGCGTCGAGCGCATCTTCCCGATGCACTCGCCGACCATCCAGAAGGTGGACGTGGTGCGCTCCGCCAAGGTGCGCCGCGCCAAGCTCTACTTCCTGCGCGAGCTGAAGGGCAAGGCGGCGCGCATGAAGGAAGTCAAGAAGAGCTAGTCCGCAGGCTCATCGTCTTTTCTGCCGTCCGGGGCCTAGGGCTCCGGGCGGGCGATGGCCCCGTGGGAAAGTCCCTCGCTCGCCGGAACATCGAGAACGCGCTGCGGCGCTACGGCTTCGTGCACATCGCCGGCGTGGACGAGGTGGGACGGGGCTGTCTGGCCGGCCCGGTCACCGCTGGCGCTGTTATCCTGCACCCGGATCGACACATCGCCGGGCTGGCGGACTCGAAGATCCTGACCGCGATGGCCCGGGCGCGATTATTCGATGAAATTGCGCGCAAAGCTGTCGCGTGGTGCGTGATCTCGGTCGATCCCGACGAGATCGACCGCATTAATATTCACCAGGCCACGCTGCGAGCGATGCAGCGGGCCGTCCTGGCGCTCTCCCCCCTGCCGGACGCCGTGCTCGTGGATGCGTTTCGGATTCCGGATCTCCCCATGGCCCAGCGCGGGATCATCGGCGGAGACCGGCGGTCCGCGGCCATCGCGGCCGCTTCCATCATGGCCAAGGTCACCCGCGACCGGTTGATGGAAACCCTGCACACCACTGATCCACGGTACGGGTTCGACCGACATAAGGGATATGCCACCGCTGACCATCTTGCGGCCGTGGCAAGGTTTGGCTATTCCGTGCAGCACCGGCGGTCGTTCAGGCCCCCGACGCTGTTTGATACCATCGGCTGAGGGCTACGACCGTGCCGCCGTTCGATCGTGAAGGGGCGCTCAAGAGCGCCGAGAAAGCGTTGAAGCTGGGCCGTATCGATGCGGCTATCGCCGAATACGTCAAGATCGTCGAGGCGCAGCCCCGGGACTGGAACAGCGCCAATGCGCTGGGTGACCTGTATGTTCGAGCCGGCGAGACCGACAAGGGCATCGGGCATTACGTCCGCATCGCCGATCATCTGGAAACCGAAGGCTTCTACCCAAAGGCGGCGGCCCTTTACAAGAAGATCCTGAAGATCAAGCCCGGCGACGAGGCCGCGCTCCTGCAACTCGGTGACATCGCGGCGCGTCAGGGCCTGCTCGCCGACGCCAAGCAGTATTTCAATCAGTTGTCCGAACGGCGGAAGAAACGGGGCGACCACAAGGGCGCCGCGGAGCTCACCGTACGGATGGGCACGTTGGACCCCGACGACCTCGACGCCCGCCTCGTGGCGGCGCGGGCCGCGGCCGGCATGGGCGACAGCGACACCGCGCTCCGCGAGTTCCGTGACGTCGCGTCCCGCTTTGGCGAATCAGGCCGTCTCGACGAGCAGGTCAACGTGCTCGTGGACATCGTTGGTCTCGACCCATCCGATCTGGAGGCGTCTACCACCGTCGCGCGGGCGCTGGTCGCCGCGGGCGACCTGCAGAGGGCGCGCCCATACCTGTCCGATCAGTCGGCCGGCAACGACCCCGCCCTCCTGCTCGCGCTGGCCGAAGTGCGTCTGGCCGGCAACGAGCTCGAGCAGGGCCGGGCCGCCATCGTAAGAGCCATCCGAATCGATCCCGGCCGCCGCGAATCGGCGGTCGTGCTCGGCTGCCGCCTGGCCGAAGCCGCGCCCGAAGCCGGATATCAGGTGATCGACGCCGTGGCCGACGCGGCCATGACGGCGGGCGACTATCCTGCGGCCGCCACCGCGCTCCACGAGTTCGTGACCCGCGTGCGCTTCCATCTCGTGGCGCTCATGCGCCTGGTCGAGATCTGCGTCGACGGTCAGCTCGAGGCGACGCTGGCCGAGGCGCAGGCGCAGCTCGCCGACGCGTACCTCGAGGTCGGGCGTGGCCTCGAAGCCCGCATCATCAGCGAGGATCTCGTGGCCAGGGAACCGTGGAATCGCTCGAACCTGGAGCGCTTCCGCAAGTCGCTCGTCATGCTGGGCGAGGCGGACCCCGATGCGATCATTGCCGATCGCCTGAGCGGCGACAGCCCCTTCCTGGCGGCAGACTTCATCGACCTCAATGAAGGGGTGGATTTCTCGGCCGCCACGGCCGGCGAGTCGACGTCGGCCACAGCGGCAGAGCCCGTGGAGGACGCGCCTTCGACCGGCGCGCCGCGCGGCGACCGGCGGAAGTCACCGAAGAACGAGCGCACCGAGTCGGCCGCGGCCACGTCAACCGAGCCCATGGCCGCCGCGATCGCTGTCGAGACGAAAAGCCAGCCGGCTGGTCACGCCCGCGAGGTCCGGGACGATCACGATCGGCCGTCGTCGGAAGAAGCGGCCGCCGAGCAGTATCGACTGGCCTTTACCTACCAGGAGATGGGCATGGTGGAAGACGCGATCGGCGCGCTCGAGCTCGCGGCGCGCTCCCCGCGCCAGCGCTTCGACGCCGCGTCGATGCTGGGCCGGCTGCACCTGGAGCAGCAGCGCCCCGGCAAGGCCGTGGAGTGGTTCGAGCGCGCGGCCGAAGCCCCGGCACCAACGCCGGACGCCGGGCGCGCGTTGTTGTACGATTTGGCCAGCACCCTCGAAGCCGCCGGCGAGGGCTCGCGGGCGCTCGCGGTGTTTCTCGAGCTCGAGACGGAGTCGGGCGGGTACCGCGATGTGGCGCAGCGTATCGATCAACTCTCGAAGGTCCAGGCTCGCGGCTGAGGCCAGCTCAGGATGTCGACAGCGCGAAGACCTCACCGCCTGCGCCCGGCCCGGTCGCATCGGCGGGCGGATGGATGCTCCACTCACGTGAGCTGAGGGGTTAGTTTTCTGTTTCGCCGGCTCCTGCTGGTCGCGTTGCTGCTCGAAATCGGGCTGCTCCTCGTGCTGATCCCCTGGTCGCGCTTCTGGGAGCGGAACTACTTTGCCGACCTCCTGCCTGCGCTGCAGTTCTTCATCACCAACAACTACGTGCGCGGCGCCGTCTCCGGACTTGGCCTGGTGAACATCTGGATCGGGCTGGCCGAACTGGGCGCCATCATCGTGCGGCGAGGGGATGCCGTCACCCACGGGCGCGAGAGCTGAAGGCACCACCTGGCCCAGGGTGGTTGTCGTCACGGCCCGGGCCCGACTGGTCGGACAGGCTGGCGTCAGCCTGGGGGCCTGGCCCGACCTGTTACTGGAGCAGATCTCTGGCGCGCTCGACGGCGGGGCCGACCTGATACAGGTTCGCGAGTCAGATCTGGACGCAGGCGCCCTCGTGCGGTTTCTCAGACGCCTCTTTCGGGAGCTTCCGGACTGTTCCAGCCGGGTCGTTGTTAACGATCGTGTCGACATCGCGTGGGTAACCGGCGCTGGGGGCGTCCACCTGACCGATCGGTCGATTGACCTGGAGGATGTTCGCCAACTGGTTTCGGCCGATAAGAAGTGGGTAATGGGACGCTCAGTTCACGACCCTGCGACCGCCGCGCGGTCCCGCTCGGCCAGCTATCTGCTGGCCGGCACCGTGCAGGCGTCCGGCTCGAAGCCGCCGGACTGGCGCCTGCTGGGATGGGCGGGATTGAGGGCCGTGGTCGGCGCGGCGGAGGGTACGCCGGTCGTCGCCATCGGAGGTCTCGGCGCAGCTGATGTCGCTGCGGTGCTGGGCGCTGGAGCGGCCGGAATTGCCGGCATCGGCTGTTTTCTGCCCCAGCCGGGCCGGGAGGTTGCGTCGAGCGTACAGGAGCGCGTGCGCGCGGTCCGCAAGGCGTTTGACACTACGGGGGGTGAGACCTACACTCGGAGGGCCGGTCAGTGACGAGCACGAGCGCAGCCGGCAATTCCCCCAAAAGCCTGGATACCGTGGTGGCGAACCTGCGTGAGCGTCCGCTTCGTGTGACCGAGCGCCTCAAAGAGGCACGCGAGTCTCGAGGGCTGTCGCACCGGCAGATCGCGGACGTGACCAAGGTGTCGGCCCGCGTCGTCGCGGCGCTCGAAGATGGGCGCCTGAACGTCGTACCCGAGGGCATTTACCGCCGCTCGCTGGTGCGCCTGATCGCGTCCGAAGTGGGCCTGAACCCAGAGGAGACGTTGCGCGAGTTCCTGGCCGAGCATCCCGACGATTTGGCGGCCCCCGGCGAACCGGCGCTGGTCGATGGCACGAAGCGCACGGCCACCGGCCGGTGGCGGCGCGTGCTCCCCATGATTGGCGCGGTCATCCCGCTCGTGGTTGGCGTGGCCTACTTTGCCAGGCCCTTTCCGTCCGCGTACCGAACACTCGTGCTGACCCCGGAATCGGTCTCAGCCGGCGGCGTCTGGCGTCCAGACATCGTGCCGGCAGGCGGGTTCACCGAGCCGCCACCGCCGCAGGCCCGGCCGATGAGCGTCCTGCTCACGGTCTCGGAACGCTGCCGGCTGGAGGTCGTCGCCGACGGCGGGCTCGTCGTCGGGCGC
>DATLLC010000313.1:0-3377 GCA_035538015.1 Vicinamibacterales bacterium | reverse complement strand
TCCGCGAGCAGGTCGCCCTCGGGCCCAGACCCGCGGCGTCGGCAGCCAACGAGAAGCTGCGCCAATACCTCATCAAGACTTTGGGCGAGGCCGGCTACACGGCGACCGAGCAGCCGTTCGAGGCCAGCACCCCGGTCGGCCGCGTCAAGATGGCCAACGTCGTGGCGACGTTGGCGGGCGATCGGCCGGAGCGGATCCTGCTGGCCAGCCACTTCGACACCAAGCCGATCAACGAGTTCCGGTTCGTCGGCGCCAACGACGGCGGCTCGAGCACCGGCGCGCTGCTCGAACTGGCGCGTGTGCTGAAAGTTCGCCCGAAGCCGCGCTTCACCCTCGAGTTCGTGTTCTTCGACGGCGAGGAGGCCTACGGCGAGTGGCGTGAGCCGAACCACACCTACGGCAGCCGACAGTACGTGACAGCTGCGCGGGCCGCGGGCACGCTGGGCGCCATCCGCGCCCTCGTGCTGCTCGACATGATCGGCGACCGGTCGCTCAACCTCAAGCGCGATACGAACTCCACACCCTGGCTCACCGACATCCTCTGGTCCACGGCTCGCCGGTTGGGGCACGCGGCGCACTTCCTGGATGAGCCGTTACCGGTCGAGGACGACCACATGCCGTTTGTCAAGGCCGGCATCCCCTCGGTCGATCTGATCGATCTCGACTACCCCGATTGGCACACCGCCAGCGACACCCTGGACAAGGTGAGCGCGGGCAGCCTGCAGGTGATAGGTGACGTCGTGCTGGCTGCGCTCCCCGAGATCGAGACGCGGCTGCTGAAGTAGGACACGAAGGACACGAAGGTCACACGAAGGACACGAAGGATGCTTCGTGCTCTTCGTGTGACCTTCGTGCTCTTCGTGTTACCGATAGACCTCGGCGAGGATCTCCGCCTCGGTGAGCACGGTGCGCGACGACTTGGCGCGCTGGAACACGCGGTCCACCACCTGCTCCGACGCCGTGATGCCGCGCTTCTCGAGCCAGAACGTGACGTTGGACTTCCCCGACATCGGCCCGACTTCGATCACCTGCTCGCGGCCGACCAGGCTGGCCGGAATCCCTGAGTAGACCGAGTCCATCAGCTCCCGGTCGCCTTTTTTCCACGCCTTGACGACGGCCGCCGCGTGAACGCCGGTCGCCGTGCGGAACGCGTCACGGCCAATCACCGGGTAGTTCTCGGGGATGGGCACCCGGCAGGCGTCCGATACCGAGTGACAGTAGTCCTCCAGGTGGTGCAGATCCCGCTCGATGTACCCCATCAGCACGAGATTCACGAGCAGCAGGTCCATCGGGGTGTTGCCCACGCGCTCGCCGATGCCGAGGGCCGTTCCATGGACACGGGTGGCGCCGGCCTCCAGAGCCGCGATGCTGTTGATGATGGCGAGGTCGCGATCACGGTGGCCGTGCCAGTCGATCCCGACCTCGGCGCCGGCCTCCCGGATCACCTGGCCGGCGAAGCGCACCACCGCGGAGGCACCCGCGGGCGTGGCGTGGCCCACGGTGTCGGCCACACAGATCCGCTTGGCACCGGCCCGGATGGCGCAGGTGTAGATCGCCCGTAGCGTCTCGGGGTTGGCGCGGGTCGTATCCTCTGTGACATACATCACGTCGAGGCCTTCCTTGACCGCGAACGTGATCGCCTCCTCGGTGCTCCGCAGCAGCCACTCGAGCGTCCACCCCTCGGTGAACTGCCGGATTGGCGACGAGCCGATGAAGGTGCAGCACTCGATGGGGAGCCCGGTCCGCTGCACGATCTCGGCGATGGGCTTGATGTCCTGCACGTGGGTGCGGGCGGCGCAGTTCGCCCGCAGCGACAGGCCCGCCGAGACGATTTCCCGGGCGAGGCGCTCCACGTCCCGCATGACGTGCGGACCGGCCCCGGGCAGCCCGATGTCGGCGGTGTCGATGCCGAGCGCGTCGATAAGGTGCAGGATGTGAATCTTCTGGTCGATGCTCGGCGTCCGTACCGACGGCGACTGCAACCCGTCCCGCAGGGTCTCATCGTCGAGCATCACCAGCGGAGGGCGGTCCGGGGCGCCGATGCGGTTCCAGTCGAAGATGAGCGAATCGATCATCCAGGTTCCAGACTACTACCGATGTGCCGGGCGGGTAGCCTGGTGGGTCCAGGCCAGCCCCAGCAGCAGCACGACGGCGGCGGCCGCCGACGCACGGAGGCCGGCCCGGTGCACGTTCGGGGTGAACGCATCACGAATGAGCAGTGGCGGCGCCTGCTGGCGCCAGCGATCGACCTGGGAGGTGGTGAAAGCCTCGCCAGCCCGCCGCACCTGGAAGTCGAACGCGCCGTTCCAGACGATGAATGCGAGCAGCCAGGGAGCCCAGCGCGTCATGCGCTCGGGAGGCCGTTCGGGCCCAGGTATCGGATGACGAGCGCCGTCACGTCGTCGTACTGCTCGACGCCATGGGCGAAGGTCTCGACCGCGTCGACGATGTGCTGCAGGAGCTCCCCGGCCGGCTCCCCGTGATGCTGCTTGACGACGTCGACCAGCCGCGGCTCGCCGAATTCCGTGCCATCCGTGCTCTGGGCTTCGGTCACGCCATCGCTGTACATCACCAGGGTATCGCCCGGTTTCAGCGTCAGCCGGGTCGACGAGTAGGGCGCGAAGTCGAACAGGCCCACCGGCATGCCGTCCGCCTCCAAACGCCGCAGGCCGTCCACGCCGTAGACGAGGGCCGGATTGTGGCCGGCGCTGCAATACACCATCTCGCCGTTCTGCGCGAGCCGGCCGTACATCGACGTCGCATAGCGCGCGTCGATTGCCCGCCGCGTCAGTACCTTGTTGACCAGGCTCATCGTCTCGGCGGGGTCTTCGCAGGTGGTCGCGAATGCCGAGAAGATCCCGAGGATCTTCGAGGTGAGGAGCGCGGCGGCGGGACCCTTGCCGGCGACGTCGCCGACGAGGAAGCCGAAGGAGCCGTCTGGCATCTCGATCATGTCGTAGAAGTCGCCGCCGATGGCGCGGGCCGACACCGAGGTCCCGGATCCTTCGTAGAAGAGGCCGCTGTGCGAGCCTTCGGGCAGGAGCGCGCGCTGGATTTCGGCCGCGATCCGCAGCTCGTGCTCGATACGCGCCTTCTCCAGCGTCTCGCGGTAGAGCCGGGCGTTCTCGATCGCTACGCCCGCCTCGGTCGCCAGCGTGTCGAGCGCGGTCCGGGTATGCGGCGCGAGCAGGCTGCCCTTCTCGCGCGAATCGAGGTAGAGCACGCCGATCGACCTGGTCTCGCTCACCATGTCCGCGCGATCTAGGTAGCGGACCAGCCGCAGCGGCGCGCACGCGACGTGGCGGATGCCGAGCGCCACGGTGCCCATGTGGACGTTGGCCAGGTCGCCGTCCAGCAGGTCGGCGACGATCTTGATC
>DATLLC010000312.1:0-7942 GCA_035538015.1 Vicinamibacterales bacterium | reverse complement strand
CCGTGAGCGCGCGCGTTCCTTCGACGTTGACGTCATGGTAGGCGGTCCGCAATTCAGGCGGTGGATTGGTGATGTGGAGCAGCGCCGCCAGGTGAACCGTGGCGTCCATCCCTCGCACGGCCCGATCCAACGAGGCGCGATCGGTGAGGTCGCCGATGCACCACTCGGGACCCGCGGACGCCGGCGGGCGTCTGGCGAGCGCTCTCACGTCGAAGCCGCCCAGGGTGAGTGCCTTCACGAGAGACGGACCTAGCGCGCCGGTCGCGCCGGTCACGAGCACTCGCACGCGGACCTCAGCCTCTCAGCTTGCCACTCTGATGGAAACCGGCGCGTACGGACCGGAGTCTGGGCCGATGACATGCTCAACTGCAGCCAGACCTTCATCGTGGCGTGAAACGCGGCAGCCTTTCGCGCACCTGCTCGAGCGTCGGCGCAGAGGCATCGCGGCGCGACAGCACCGGCGAGGCCACCGGCCAGGCGATGCCAATTGCCGGGTCGTCGTGCCGGATGGTGACTTCGGCGGCGGGATCGTAGAACGCCGAGCATTTGTACTCGACGTCGGCGATGTCGGAGAGGACCGCGAATCCGTGGGCGAAACCCTCCGGGATGAACAGCTGCAGGAAGTTCTCGCTCGACAAGGTGGCGGACACCCACCGGCCGAACGTCGGAGATCCGACGCGCACGTCGACGGCGACGTCGAAGATCGTGCCGGAGACCACTCGCACCAGCTTGGCCTGCGGCGTCGACACCTGAAGATGCAAGCCCCGGAGCGTGCCCATCGTCGAGCGCGAGTGATTGTCCTGCACGAATGTCGGCTCGACGCCGAACTCTGGGTAACGACTGGCGTGATAGGTCTCCACGAAGAATCCGCGGCTGTCCCGGTGGACGGACGGTTCGAGCAGTTTGACGCCCGCGAGCGAGGTTTCAGTGACGGTCATTCGAAGGCGCCGCGGCGCGGCCCGGGCGTGAAGGTGAGCCAGCGTATCGGGCCCAGGCTGCATGCTATAGCGGGATGCGCCGGCGATTCAAGCACGCGACCGGCATCGAGTCCCAGGGCCGGCTCACGTCGCCGCGTCTGAACGCGCCTCGATGCCCATGTCGCCATGCCAGCGCGGGGCGTCCACGTGGATGTCGAACTGATCGAGCAGACGAACCGCCGTATACGTGACGATGTCCTCGATTGTCGAGGGCCGCGTGTAGAACGCCGGCACCGGCGGGCAGATGGTGACCCCCATCCGCGACAGCTTCAGCATGTTCTCGAGATGGATCTCGCTGAGCGGTGCTTCCCGTACCGCGAGGACGAGCCGGCGGCGCTCCTTGAGGATCACGTCGGCCGCACGATGGACGAGCGAATCGCCCAGCCCGTGAGCGATGGCAGCCAGCGATCGGGCACTGCAGGGCACCACCAGCATGCCGCTGGTTCGGAACGAGCCGCTCGAGATGGCGGCGCCCTCGTCGTTCGGGTTGTAGGCGGTGTGGGCGAGCGCGTGCACGTCCTTCAGCGACCAGCCGGTCTCGTGCTGCAGCGTGCGCGCGCCCCACCGGCTCACCACCAGGTGCGCCTCGACGCCGGCCTGCCGGAGCAACTGCAGGACGCGGATGCCGAACAGCGATCCGGACGCGCCCGTGATGGCGACGACGAGGCGTGGAGGCTCGGAGGGGGCGGACATGCCCCTATATTGACGGTTTGGAGGGGGGCTGACTACAATTGGATCCTTTGCCGGAAGTAGGGCGGTTAGCTCAGTTGGTAGAGCACCGGCTTTACACGCCGGCTGTCACAGGTTCGAGTCCTGTACCGCCCACCAGTTCACCAGCTGCGCCGCATCTGTCGATCTGTTGACGTGGTGATTTCGCGATAGATCTTATGATGTAATAAGCTGTTGACCTATCTGTTGATGGTGCGTCGCGTCGTGACAGCGCGCCAGATCACATCACCACATCACCAGATCACAAGGTCAACAGATTCCGTAAAGGGGTGGTAGTTCAGTTGGTTAGAACGCCGGCCTGTCACGCCGGAGGCCGCGGGTTCGAGTCCCGTCCACCCCGCCAATCCCTCGCTGCGCTCGGTCTTGCCGGGGTGTCCGGTCTCTAGTTCACGCGACGCGCCCAGGGCGCGTCAGCGTGGTCGAGTCCCGTCTACCGTTCACGTGTATCCTCACCGCAGATGACATTCCAGTCGGTGGTCGGCCATCGACGCATCACCCATCTGCTGGCTGGCGCCATCTCCAGGAACACGCTGCCTCCGACGCTGCTGTTTGCGGGTCCGGCGGGGGTGGGGAAATGGCAGGTCGCCGTCGCCAGCGCGCAGGCACTGAACTGCCTGGCGCCGGTCCACCCGTCCCCGGCTGATCGGCTCGCGGACGGGACCGCGGGCCCCGACGAGGGCCTCGCCGTGGACGCGTGCGGCACCTGTCGATCGTGCGAGCGAATCGCACGCGGACTGCACGTGGACGTCCTCGCGGTCACACCGGACGAGAAAGCCTCGATCAAGATCGACACCATCCGCGACGTCCTGTCGCGCACGTCGTACCGGCCGTTCGAGGGCCGCCGGCGCGTCGTGCTCGTGCGCGAGGCCGAGACGCTGGAGATCGCCTCGCAGAACGCGCTGCTCAAGTCGCTCGAAGAGCCGCCGCCGGCAACCGTGTTCATCCTGACCACGTCCGTGCCCGGCGCCCTGCTGCCGACGGTGCGATCGCGTTCGATGATGCTGCGCTTCGGCCCGCTCCCGCCGGCGGAGGTGGCCCACGTGCTCGTGCGCGACCACGGACACTCGGAAGCCGAGGCCCGGGCGCTCGCCATGCTGGCGGATGGGAGCGTCGGGCAGGCCCTGGCGCTTGGCGCCACCGACGTCGCGGTGCTGCGTGAGACCGCGCTCCTGTTGCTGCAGCAGAGCGCCGGGCGCGGTGACGCTCAGGCGCGCCTCCAAGTGGCGGCCAGCGTAGTCGGCCCCCCGCGAAAGGAACGTACGCGCGAGGAACTGGCCGTGATCGTCCGTCTCACGGCCTCGATGCTGCGCGACATCGAGGCGATCAACAGCGGCGTGCAGGCTCGGGTCCTCGCCAATCCGATCGTGGCCGACGACCTGCGGGCGATCGCTCGCCACTTCACCGGCAATCGGGCGCGCGACGCGTTCGGCGCCGCCGATCGCGCGCTCTTCGCGCTCGAGCGCAACGCCGGCGCCAAGGTCGTCGCCGAGTGGCTGGCGCTGCAGATCTGAGGCACGAAGGGCACGAAGGGAGGCACGAAGGGCACGAAGGACGACACGAAGGGCACGAAGGAAGACACGAAGAGCACGAAGGAAGACACGAAGGGCACGAAGGACGACACGAAGGGCACGAAGGGCAGCAGACGGAAAGATCGGCAGATAGATCGCCAGATAGATCATCCGATCGAGCGATCTCGAGATCGATCACCAGATCACCAGCTCAGGACATCACCAGATTCTGCCTGAGCCCTTCTGAGTGATACTTAACCCATGCGCCGCGTCCGCGTCGGTATCACCGTCGGTGACCCCGCCGGGATCGGACCCGAGATCGCCCGGAAAGCGCGGGTCGATCCACGGGTGCTCGAGGTCTGCGACCCCGTGATTTTCGGGCCGACGACGCTCGACGACGTCCGCCTGGGTGTGGAGAACGCCGCGGGCGGGCGGGCCGCGTACGAGACGATCGTGCGCGCGGTCGACGCGGTCCGGAGCGGCGAGGTCGACGCTATTGCTACGGGCCCGATCAGCAAGCGGGCATTCGCGCTGGCCGGGATCCCCTGGAAAGGGCACACCGACCTGCTGGCCCACCTCTGCGGCGTCGCGGACGTGCGGATGCTCTTCTACGCCGACACGGCGCGGCCCCTGTGCGTCACCCTGGCGACCGTGCACGTCCCGCTCGCCAACGTGTCCGGCCTGCTGACGGTCGCCGACGTCTCGCGCACGATCGTCATGACGGCCGACTGGCTGCACCACCTCGGCGTCACCGCGCCCCGTGTCGCCATGGCCGGGCTGAATCCGCACGCCGGCGAGTCAGGTCTTCTCGGTTCGGAGGACGAGGCGATCCTGCGGCCTGCGGTGGCCGAGGCGGCCCGGCAAGGCGTGGTCGCCAGCGGTCCCTGGCCGGCGGACACCGTCTTCGTGCGCGCTGTCCGCGGTGAGTTCGACGCCGTCGTCGCGTGCTATCACGACCAGGGACTGATTCCGGTCAAACTGCTCGCCTTCGGTCAGGCGGTGAACGTCACGATCGGGTTGCCGATCGTCCGCACCTCCGTCGATCACGGCACGGCGTTCGACATCGCCGGACGGGGCGTCGCGGATCACGGCAGCCTCGTCTCGGCCGTCCGCCTGGCGGCCCGCCTCGCAGGGGCCCGACGATGACGGCGGCGCCGAAGGACGATCCGGAAGAGACGCTGATTGCCGACAACCGCAAGGCGCTGCACGACTACCACGTGCTCGAGACCTTCGAGGCCGGCATCGCGCTCCTCGGCACCGAGGTCAAGGGCATCCGCGAGGGCCGCGCCAACCTGCGAGACGCCTTCGCGCGCGTCGAGCAGGGTGATGTCTGGCTGTACAACGTACACATCAACGCGTACTCGCATCGGGGTTACGTGGACCACGACCCCAAGCGGCGGCGGCAGCTCCTGCTCCACAAGCACGAGATCCGCAAGTTGATCGGCAAGACCGTGGAGAAGGGCCTGACGCTGGTGCCGCTCCGGCTCTATTTCAAGCGCGGCCGGGTCAAGGTGGCGCTGGCCCTGGCCAAAGGCAAGCAGGCGTACGACAAGCGCGAGACGATCCGGCGCCGCGAGCTCGACCGCGAGGCTCGCGCGGCCGTGAAGGAGCGGCGTTAGGTGCACCCGATTCCGTTCAATCGAGCCGCCGTCACCGGCCGCGAGGCGGAGTACGTGACGCGCGTCATCGCCGAGGGGCCGCTCCACGGCGACGGGCCGTACACGCGCGCCTGCCACGAGTGGCTCGAGCGGCTCACCGGGTCGCCGAAGGCGCTGCTCACGACCTCGTGCACGCACGCGCTCGAGATGGCGGCGCTCCTGCTCGACCTGCGGCCGGGCGACGAAGTCATCGTGCCCCCCTTTACTTTCGTGTCGACGGTGAACGCCGTGGTCCTGCGTGGCGCACGACCGGTGTTCGTGGACATCCGTCCCGACACGCTGAATCTCGACGAGACCCGCATCGAGGACGCGATCACGCCCCGGACCCGCGCCATCCTGCTGGTGCACTACGCCGGCGTCTCCTGTGAGATGGACACCATCATGTCGATCGCCGAGCGCCACGGCCTGGCGGTCGTCGAGGACAACGCGCACGGGCTGTTCGGCACCTACAGGGGGCGGCAGCTCGGGACCTTCGGCACCTTCGCCACGCTGAGCTTCCACGACACGAAGAACCTGTCGTGCGGCGAGGGCGGCGCCCTGATGATCAACGACAGCCGCTACGTGGATCGAGCCGAGATCATCCGCGAGAAGGGGACGAATCGAACGCGCTTCTATCGCGGGCAGGTGGACAAGTACACGTGGTGCGACATCGGCTCGAGTTACCTGCCCTCCGACATCCTCGCCGCCTACCTGCTGGCGCAACTCGAGTCGCACACCGCGATCCAGGAGCGGCGCCAGGCGCTGTGGGCGTGCTACGAGGAGGCCCTGCGTCCCTGGGCGGCGGAGATCGGCGCCCGCGTACCAGTCGTGCCACCTGGATGCCAGCACCCCGCGCACATCTTCTACGTGCTGATGCCGTCCCTCGAGGCGCGCACGGCTCTGCTCGCGCACCTGCGCGCGCGTCGGATCCTCGCCGTTTTCCATTACCTGCCCTTGCACCTCTCCGAGATGGGACGCCGCCTCGGCGGGCGCGAGGGTCAGTGTCCGGTCACCGAGGACGTCAGCGATCGTCTGGTGCGGCTGCCGCTGTTCTATCAGCTCACCGACGCGGACCAGGGGCGCGTGATCGACGCCGTGCGCGAATGCGGTGGCGCGCGAACGGACCTGAGATGACGTGGAGCCGATGACGAGACAGATCGTGATGGTCCTCGGCGCGGGAGGGCAGCTCGGCCGGGCCATCCGCGCCTCCGAGCGGAGCGCGGGCACGACGCATGCGTACGGCCGCGAAGAGCTGGACGTCTGCGATGCCGCGGCGGTGGCCGCGGAGGTGGACCGGGCCAAGCCGACCGTCATCGTCAACTGTTCCGCCTTCACCGACGTCGACGGGGCCGAGGTCCGGCAGGCGGACGCCATCCGGGTGAACGGCGTGGCGGTAGGCGTGCTGGCCCGAGCCGCGCAGGCCGTAGGCGCGACGTTCGTGCACTACAGTACCGACTTCGTCTTTGCCGGCCGCGAGAACCGGCTCTGGCGGGAGATCGACGACCCCGAACCGCAGGGGGTCTACGCGCAATCGAAGCTGATGGGCGAGTGGTTCGCCCGGGACTGTGCGCGGCATTACGTGCTGCGGGTCGAGAGCCTGTTCGGTGGACCTCAGCGCAAGAGCACCATCGATCGGATCGTCCAGACTCTCCGCGCGGGCCGCGAGATGAAGCTGTTTCACGATCGCACCGTGTCCCCCAGCTTCGTGGACGATGTGGCTGCGGCGACGTGGGCCCTGGTGGATCGGGCCGCCGATCCGGGTGTCTACCATTGCGTCAATTCAGGCACGACGACCTGGCTGGGCGTGGGCGAGGCGGTGGCGCGGCAGCTCGGGGTCGAGGCCCGGCTGCTGATACCGACGAGCGTGGCCGACGTGCCGATGCGGGCGCCGCGGCCTCAATACGCGGCGCTCTCCAACGACAAGCTGAGGGAAGCCGGCGTGGCCATGCCTACCTGGGACGAGGCGCTCGCCCGCCACCTGTCGCGTCTGCCCTCATGAGCGCCACGGTCATTGTGGTGGTCACGGGTGGAACGTGTCACTAGCGTGGCGCGCACTGTGGGATCCAGCTTGCGCGGAGGCAGCGGTTGGCATACGCTGCGTGGGCTCCCAGCTCATCGGTGTAACTACGCCATCTAGCGGCGGCTGTCTCTTAGGACAATCATGATGTCTCGACTCGATCTTCAGCGGATGACCGCGGCCATGCTGGCCGCCCTTGCCCTCGCGGCGGGAGCCGTCAAGGTGGCAGGGCAGGAACCCCGGGTCACGCCGCCCGCCATTCAGAGCCTGACCGAGCCGGGCCAGGGGCTCGACGTGCGCGCCCGGTCCGCCGACGGACGCGTGACGTTCGCCTCCAGGGCCGGGGGCGGCGTGCTGCTGCGCGGCATGCAGGCGGCGCGCGCCGACGAACGGGCGCTGGCGTTCGTCGAGGCCTACGGCGAGCCGTTCGGGCTCCGCGCGCGCGCCGAGGCCCGAATGATGGGCCCTGCCCGACGGGATGCCCTCGGCCAGGAACACGTCCGGCTGCAGCAGCTGTACGACGGCGTGCCGGTGACCGCGGGTGAGCTGATCGTCCACCTGCAGGGCGACCGCGTCGTGGCGGCAAACGGTCATACGCTGGGGGACCTGCCGGCGCTGCCCGGCCCCAGCCTGGTGCCGGCCGCGGCGTTGGACGCGGCGCAGGCGCTGATCGCCAAGCACATGGCCGATCAGGCCACCAACGCACGCTACAGCGAGCCGCGGCTCGAGGTCTTCAACCGCGGGATGATCGACCAGGGGACGTATCCCACGCGGCTGGCGTGGTTCGTGGAAGTCAGCGGGGACGCCCTGAGGCAGTACGTCTGGGTGGACGCACACAGCGGCGCGATTCTGCTCAACTTCAGCCAGCTGACCGAGGCGAAGAACCGCGCCGTCTTCAACATGAACCACGACCAGACCAACGCCAACCTGCCGGGCGTGCTCGTGCGCTCGGAGGGGCAGGGGCCGGTGGCCGACGCCGACGCGAACCAGGCCTACGACTTCGCGGGCCAGACCTACGACTACTACTTCGTGAATCACGGCCGCGACAGCTTCGATAACGCGGGCGGGCAATTG
>DATLLC010000311.1:0-6044 GCA_035538015.1 Vicinamibacterales bacterium | reverse complement strand
CCTGGGCGACGGGCGGTGTCGCGACGGCGTCGGGGCTGGTCGCGGGCGCCGGCGCGATCAGGCCCTCGGATTCGGTGACCACGCCGGGTGTCGCGGGCGCGGAGGCAGGGAGGGCCGCTGGTGCTTCTGCCGTGGCCGCCGCTGGCTGCCCGTAGCGAACCGCCAGGAAACCACCAAGCCCGGCGGCGACCAGGCATCCGGCAGTCAAGGCGACGAAGACCAGCTTGTTGATACCCATGGGAGACTCCTCAGGTTCACCCCTGCCTTCAGCAAGGGCTGTACCCGCGCAAACCACCGGCCAAAGAGCAATTTACACGGATTCTGGCCTCGAGGGGGTGATGCCGGTGTCCCCTGAAGAGGAAGAGTGTCCTCGGGGGAGGTGCGACGGGCGGGAGGTCCGGCTGGGCGCGGACACGTTCGGCAGGGTGCGACTCAGGCTTGGGCGGTTCGGGCCGGCGTGCTGACCGGCGCGGGCTCCGGGCGTCGCTCCTCCCAGACCACACGGTCGCGACCCGCGCGCTTGCCCTCGTACAACCGGCGATCGGCCACCCGCACGAGGTCCTCGACGGTGGTGAAGTCCCCGTCGGCCGGATGGGACGCGATCCCGATGGTGGCGGTGATGGCCCCCCACGGGTAGGGAGGGTACGCGGCAGCGCACGACTCCCGCAGTCGCGCCCGGACGCGCTCGCCGAGCGCACCGGCGGCCTCGGCCTCGGTCCTGGGCAGCAGGACGACGAACTCGTCGCCGCCGAAGCGGCAGGCGATGTCGGCCGCGCGCACCTCGGCGCCGAGGGTCTCGCCCATCAGCTTCAGCACCCGATCCCCTTCGAGATGGCTGAAGCGATCGTTGATGGTCTTGAAGTGGTCACCGTCGATGATGAGCAGGCTGACCGGCTCCTCATACCGCCGTGCGTGCGCCAGCGCCCTGGGCGCGACCTCGTCGAAGTGCAGCCGGTTGTAGAGACCGGTCATCGGGTCGTGGATCATCCGGTCGCGCGCCAGCTCGTACTTCTGCCGGTAGGTGAGCAACTGGAACACGTCGACGACATCGCCCTCGGAAGCGGGCATATCGTGCGGATCGATGAAACGCAGGTACCCCCAGAGGGCCGTCGCATAGAACACCGTGGCGCCGGTCTTGCTCACCAGCCCCGCGATCATCGTCGCGATGAAGTCGCCGCGCCCGAGCCGCAGGAACCCGGCGAAGAGGAAGTTGTCGAACGCCACCACCACGACCAGCGCGAACAGGATGCGCAGGTAGATGAACCGCGTGTAGCGGCTGACGTACTCGTAGACGAGGATGATGCCGATGACGTCGACGAACAGGAGCGCGGCGCCGACGAGGGCGATCTGGGCGTTGTTGACGAACGCGCCGGCCGTCATCGAGGTCGAGGTATCGATGCCCGGCAAGAGGAAGTGTGCACTCACGAGCAGCGACACGAGCGTCAGGCCGGCATTGGCCAGCACCAGGCCATAGACGAGCTTGCGCGCCTCGAGCGCGTCCTCCTTGATGTAGACCAGCAGCACCGCGAACAGGTTCGTGGTGAACATCACCGACGATCCGGGGTAGATGGAGAACCCCGGCCACAGCGAAACCTGAAGCGAGAGCGTGGCTTCCAGATACTGGAAACCGCCCATGACGATGTAGAGAGGCGAGAGGCCGAGGACGCTGCGCGCGCGGAAGAGGCCGAGCACGAGGGCCGCCATGACGCCGGCCTCGACGAGCAGCAAGCCGATCTGAGACAAGAACATCGTGTGCAGCTCCCGGGCGGGGCGCAACCGCGGGGAGTGAGTGCTCGGATTATCGCCCAGAACGCCGTTCCGGCGATCCGGAGTCGGATGACGGGGGCGTGGCCGACAGTCCGCGCAGCGCGGCCAGCGAGAACGTCGCGATGTGATCGGCGACCGCGCCGGGATCACGCATCACGCGGGTCCAGGCCGCTGGCGCGCTCGGCGGCAGCGAGCGCGCGAAGACGAAGATCTGGCCCTGGATACTGAGCACCGCGCGCAGGACCCGGGGGTCGGTCGCCTCGACTCCCGAGACCTCCGACGCCAGCCCGACCAGATAGTGCATCCGCGGCTCGAGCACCTCGCGCATCACGACGCGCATCGCGTCGCCGGGCTCGGCGACCTCGCGCGTCATCAGCTTGTGAATCCACGAGAGGCGGTCCCGGCCGGAGAGGCGCGACAGGAACACGTGAATATAGGCGCGCAGCCGGGCCTCGGGCGGCGTGCCCCGCCCGGCTTCGATCGAGAGGTCGTTGGTCTCCCGCATCACGTGGATGGCGCGTTGGATGACAGCCCTGTAGAGACCGTCCTTGCCGCCGAAGTGGTAGTTGATGGCGGCGACGTTGGCGCGCGCCCGGGCGCAGATCTCGCGGACCGTGACTTTCTTGAACCCGTCGTCGGCGAACCGCTCCGCCGCGACCTCGATCAGGCGATCGCGGGTGCGCACGTCTTGCCGCGTCTTCCGCTCCTTGCCGCGCCGGTCCTGCCGCGTCCTCCGCTCCTCGCCGCGCAGCCCGGTCCCCGCCACCTAGAGACTCCTCCGGAAGAGCAACGTCGCGGCCGTCATCGCGATCGCCGAGAACACCATCAGGAACGCGAGGTCGTAGGCGATTGCGCTGAACCCCGTGTTCTTGAGCAGGAGGCTCTTGAACGCATGAACGGAGTAGGTGAAGGGATCGGCGATGGCGATGGCCTTCATCCAGCCCGGGAAGGCCTGCTGCGGGTAGACCGCGCCGCTGGGGAAGTAGAGCAGTGTGTTGAGGAGCCCGAAGATCGCGCGGGGCATCAGCGGGTCTTTCACCCGGACCATCAGCAGGAACATCATGCTGACCAGCGCCAGCGCCGTGACCGTGATGACCAGGAGCATCCGGAGCATGCGCATCGGATCCAGCGGGTCGGGCACCCCGGCGATGAGCGAGCCGATGGTCATCAGCACCGCGCCGGCCAGCACGGCCTTGACGGTGCCCGAGATGTTGAACCCGGCGATCAGCTCGAGCCGCGTGATCGGCGTGACCAGATAGCCCTCGTGCAGGCCGCGCGCCTTGTCGTCGATGAAGATGATGCCCCCGCCGATCATCACCATCATGAAGATCGACATCGTGATCGAGCCGGGCAGCAGGTACTGCACGTAGGGCACGTACGGATACAACTCCACGACGTCCAGCATCGTCCCGCTCGCGACCCGGTCTGCGCTCGGGCGCTTCTCGTTCAGGCCGGCCACCATCCCGTTCATCGAGCCGGCCAGCGTGGCGGCGACGAAGTTGTCGGTGTTGTCCTCGATGAGCGCCAGCCGCGGCTCACGCTCGCCGACGACGCGGCGCGAGTAGTCGGGCGGGATGGTCAGCACGCCGTTGACCCGACCGTCGCGCAGCGCCTCGAGGGCCTGGCCTTCGCTGGCGTAGGCGACCGTGTCGAAGGTTCGCGCGTTTGCGGCGACGGCGCCGGCCAGCTCGCGCACCTTGACCGCCGGCAGGCCGCCGTCCTGATCGACGATGGCCACGGTGAGGTTCTTCACGTTCCCGCCGAAGGCATAGCCCAGCACGATCAGCTGCACCAGGGGGAAGATGAGCGACATCACGATGAGGAACGGGCTGCGGCGGAAGCGGCGCAGCTCGCGTTCGATGATGGCCATGGCGCGATGCATGAGGACCTCCTGCTACCGTCGCATGACGAACTGCCGCGGCGCCGGATCCTGGAGGGCGTCGCGCAGGTCAGTCCCCGTGTAGTGCACGAACACATCGTCGAGCGTCGTGCTCTTGACCGCGAGGGAATGCACGTCCACGCCGGCCGCCGCTGCTTCGGCGACGAGCGCCGCCGTTGTGACGGCCCGTTGGCCGTGGAGATGCGGAACACGTGGTCGTCGCCGGTCACCGCCAGCGCGTGTGGCAGCGCCGACAAGCGGTCGGCCCAGCCCGGGGGGACGGCCGAGAAGCTGGCCTCGATGGCGTTGTGGCTGGGGATCGAGGCCTTGAGCTTCAGCGGTGAGTCGAGCGCGACGAGACGGCCGTGATCCACGATCGCGATGCGGTCGCAGAGCTGGTCGGCTTCGTCCATGTAATGCGTGGTGAGCAACACCGTGAGGTTCCGCTCTTGCTTCACCTTCCGCAGCATCTCCCAGACAGCGACACGCGACACCGGGTCGAGGCCGGTCGTCGGCTCATCGAGGAAGAAGATGCTCGGCTCATGGACCAGACCGCGGGCGATCTCCACGCGGCGGCGCATGCCGCCCGAGAGATACATCACCTGCTTGTTCCGCCACTCCGTCAGCTCGACCGCCGCCAGCAGCTCGTCGATCAGGCACCGGCGCTTGTCGCGGGGCACGCCGTACAGCATGGCGAAGATGATCAGGTTCTCCTCGACGCTGAGCTCGGTATCGCTGGTCATCGCCTGCGGGATGACCCCGATCGCGCGGCGCACGCCATCGGCAGCGGCGACAATATCGTGCCCGCCCACGATCGCGGTGCCTGAGGTGGGCGGCAGCAGCGTCGTCAGCATGCGGATCAGCGTCGACTTGCCCGCGCCGTTCGGCCCGAGCAACCCGAAGACTTCGCCCGGCGGCACGGCGAACGACACGCCGTCCACGGCCGTGAAGTCGCCGAACGTCTTGCGGATGTCCCGTACGTCAATCGCGTTCACTGGAGGTCCTGGGTCTTGGGTCCTGAGTCCTGGGTCCGGGGCCTATGACTAATGCCTTGCTACGGCACCCGCAGGTCGACATACACGGTCATCCCGACGGCGAGCCGGCGATCGGCGTTGTCCACCCGGAGGCGGGTCTCGAACGTCTTGATATCGCGCTTGGTGCGGCTGACATCGCGTTGCGTGGCGAAGCCGGCGTCCGCGCGGCGGTAGAACACGGTGCCCTGGCGTGCCTCCCCTGAGGGCAGGCGTACGGTCAGCGTGTCGCCCTGGCGAACTCGATCGATGTAGGTCTCCTCGATGTCGGCGCGCACCCAGAGGTCGTCGGGGTTGATGAGCGTCAGGACCGCCTGGCCCGTGGTCACCACCTCGCCGGCGCGGGCCGGCATCACGTCCACGACGCCGGCCACGGGCGCCACCAGCTGCGCGAATCCGAGCCGGACGCTGGCCTTGTGCTGCTGCGCGCCCACGGCGGCGAGTTGGGCCTGGGAGGCCTGCACCTGGCTCTGGCGGATGGCAATCTGTTCGACGTTCGCGCGCACCAGCGCCAGCTCCGCCCGCGAGGCGTCGACCTGGCGGGCGAGCGACTCCGCGCGTGCCTGGGCCGCCGCGTACGCGGTCCGGGCCTCATCGAGCTGCTGCGCCGGCGCCAGCCCGGCGGCGGCGAGATCGCGGGTCCGCTCGAACGTGAGCTTGGCGCGCTCGGCGTCGGCCACGGCGGCGGCCTGAGAGGCGACCGCGGTGCCGATGGACGCCTCGGCCTGCGTCTCCTGCTCCTGCAGTTGCCGGCGCTGCAGCCGCAGGCTCGCCTGCTGCTCGCGCACCGCCGACTCCAGACTCTCGGCGCTGTGCGTGTAATAGTCCCGGTCCGCCGCGAGCTCGCCCGGCTCGATCTCGGCGAGGACCTGGCCGGCGGTGACCGCGTCCCCCTCCTTGACGTGCAGCGCTGCGATGCGGCCGCCGATCTGTGGCGCCACCACGACGTCGTTGGTGGTGACGACACCGGTGAGGACGAGGACCGCGGGCCGCGACTGGGCGGCGTAGTACCAGCCGCTCGCGCCGAGCAGCGCGGCGACGAGGACGAGGCGGAGGGCCGTGCGCATGGTGAAACACTTGTATAAAACATATGTTTGAATCGTGTCAAGGGCGGGATCAGGGATCAGGATCAGGGATCAGGGATCAGGGATCAGGGGTCAGGGATCAGGGATCAGGGATCAGGGATCAGGGATCAGGGATCGCCGGCTACCGGCTGCCGGTTTCCGGGACCAGCGATGGGGGACACGTGGACACGACGACCGATCTGAACACACCCGATGACGTGGCGCTGGCCGATCGGATGAAGCACGGGCGCGACCGGATCATCACCGAGCTGAAGAAGCTGATCATCGGCCAGGACGAGGTCG
>DATLLC010000310.1:0-45989 GCA_035538015.1 Vicinamibacterales bacterium | reverse complement strand
CAAACGGGTTCTGCGCTGTGGACCGTGGACGCCGGCGGGGACCGAGGACCTGCCTCCACGAAGAGTGCAGAGTACCTAGTGCAGGTGCCGGGTGCCGGGTGCCGGTGCCGGGTGCCGGGTGCCGGGTGCCGGGTGCCGGGTGCCGGGTGCCGGGTGCAGGGTGCGGTGCCGAGTGCCGGGTGCACGTGCAGGGTGCTTGAGTGCCGGGTGGAGAGTGCCGAGTGCGATGCCCTCGTCGTTCGCCCCAGACTGGCGTCTGATAGGCACGATTTATGGCCGTTGGAGCTCCTTCTCGACCCGACACGCTGGCAAGTGGATCAGCCTGCTGATGGCGAGTGCCGTTGGGTTTCTTGTCGCCTGTCTCGTTCAGTTCGCGCTGCTGGCGGCGCTGTACTACCTGGAAGCATCCTCGGAACCAGGCAAGCGGCCGCTCCTGCACTCGGCACTCGGCACTCGGCACTCGGCACTCGGAACCCAGCACCCAGCCCCTGGCACCCTGCACTCGCACCCTGCACACGCACGTTTGCACCCGGCACCCGGCACTCGGCACCCGGCACTCGGCACTCGGCACTCGGCACCCGGCACTCGGCACTCGGCACCCGGCACTCGGCACTCGGCACTCGGCACCGCACCCTGCACGCTGCACCCTGCACCCCTGCACCGGACAGCTACGTAAACAGCCTCCGCCCTTCGTCTTTGAGCAGCACCCAGCAGGCGTAGGCCCCGAGCGCGGTGCCGAACGGCAGCAGGACGAGGTTGACGACCGCGAGGCCGAGCGCGAGCAGGCGTGCCCAAGGTCGATAGGCGCCAAGGGCGCGGCCAATCCAGATGTGCAGGGCGGCCCAGAGCAGCGCGATGCCCGAGACAATCACCAGCGTCACCGCCGTCACCCGCGCAGCCATGGGCGAGGCGACGGCGACCGGGCCGCTACCGCTCGATATCGCAAACGCTCCGGCGGCCAACGCGCCGCCGGCGAGCGCCACCAGCAGAAAGATGATGCCCCAGGCGAGGTAGAGCCAGGAGAGGAAGTCGACGTGCCGCTTCACGGGCCGGCGTCAGGGCCGTGGCAACACGGCGAGGCGGACGTCCACGCGCGTGCGCGGCCCTCGCCGCGGCGTCACCGCAAAGCGAAGCCGATCCCCGTGCGTGACACCCGGGGGGACGCGGACCTCCACCGACAGCGGGCTCACCGCGTGGCCCTGCCCGAAGCACCCGCCGCAGGTCTCGTCCCAGACCTCGCCGCGGCCGCCGCAGCCGGCGCAGGTGTGTCGCAAGTGCAGCCACACCGGCACGACCGCACCTCGGGCCGCCTGCGAGTCGTCGAGCACGATTTCGGCTTCGAGACAGGGCACGTCCGGTTCGGCGACCGAGCGTCGCAGGCACTCCGCCGCAACGCTCGCCGACGGGAAGTCGATGGCGACTTCGTCGGTGAGCGATCGACGGAACGCACGATCGTCAGGCGCGAGCGCGTGCAGATCCACGCGCCGCGCCGGCAGGCGTCGAGGCATCACGACCGCCGTACGATAACGCGAGTGGCTGCAAAAAGAAACCGCGAAGCTGCTACCATGCGCGCATGGACGCGCGGATGGAGGGCGGGAAGGAGTGTCCGATGTGCGGCGAGTTCATGCGGCTGGTGACGCGGCAGCACAGCGAGCACGTGCCGGGACTGCCCGCGCCGGTCGAGCACGTCGTCAATGAATGGATCTGTCCCGAATGCGACTACTTCGAGGATGCCGACGACGACGAGGGAGACTAGCGCGCGCCCGTTGCCAGCAGAATCTCACGTCGCGTGGAGTCCTCGATCTCGTCAAACACCAGCGTCGTGTCGCATTCGTCGCAGAGACACTCGATCACTCCTGGCCGGCCTTCCTCGGCCACGTCGACGCGATCGCCGTCCACCTGAACCACGTGCATTTGAAGCGTCTTCACCAGAAACGTTCGGGTATTGCCGCAGTTTGGACAGGTCAGCGCCACTAGGCAGGGTCTCCTTGAAACCGACTGCGATTGTACGGGATAGGTGAATTCCGGCCAAGCACATTCGGCCTCAAGTCCCCGTCACATAGACCACGCGGCCCTCGACCGCGCGGGTCGGATAGGCCGCGCGCACCGCCTCGAGGTACGCCCCCAGCTGAACGCTATGGGCGGTGCTGGGCACGCCCGTCTTGAGCTCGAGCACGCGTATCGACGAAGGCTCCACGATCAGCACGTCGATGGTGCCCCGCTCCACCCGGCCGTCGGGCAGGCGCCTCGAATACGGCACCTCGAACTTCACCGACCTATCGGGCGCCGCCGCGAGCTCCGGGTGTGCGAGCAGCGGAACGACCATCGCCACCGCGCGGTCCATCACCATCGGCCCGAGCTCGCCGTCGATGCCCGCGCGTGCCATCCGCTCCGCCAGGGCCCGGAGCGCGGCGGTATCCGTTTCACCCAGTGCATACGCCCGGGGCAGCAGCGCATGGACCAGCGTACCAAGCGCCGAGTTGGAGCCGCCGTCCTCTCGTGCGCCCGTCACCGGTGTGGATGACGCCGCTCCCACTTCCGTTCGGGCCTCTGAAACAACCGTTCGCACCGTGCCGTCAGCAGCAAGGGTGGCAAAATCGTGTTCGACGCGCAGGACCGGTGCGGGCGCGGCACTCCAGCGGACGGGCTCTTGTTCGGGCGGGAGGGTCGAACGGAAGACATGCGATGCGACCGGTCCCGTCCAGCGCACCTCGGGCCGGCTCGTGGCGTCGGCGAAGGCAGGCAGCAGGGAGTCGGGCAGGCAGCGGGCGAGGGACCCTTTCGCGGGAACGAGCCGCCCGCCGGCATCGAGCACACCACCGAGGTACAAGCGGTCCCGCGCCCGGGTCATGGCCACGTAGAGCAGCCGCTTGCTTTCTTCCGCTTCCCGTGCTTCGGCGTCAGCATCCGCCTCGCTCTCGTGGTCGCCGATGCCCACCATCGGCTCCGTGCCTTCGTCGTCCCCCGCTCCGGCGACGACGCGGATGGGATCGCGGCCGCCGCCGCTTCCGCGACCGATGTTGACGATGAACACGACGGGGAATTCCAGGCCCTTGGCGGCATGGACGGTCATCAGGTTGACGGCGTCGACGGCGTCGACCATGGCATTCGACTCGTCACCGCCTGCCACCAGCTGCGAGAAATGCTCCACGAGCCGTTCGAGCGTCGCGTAGCCGCGATTCTGGATCCGGCGAACCAGCCCGCGAATCTTCTTCACGTTCTCCCTGGCCTGCGCCAGCCCCGGGCCGGACAGCTCCATCGCATAGGCCGACTCGGCCAGCACGCGATCCAGGAGCTCCGCGGGCGGCAGCCGGTCGACCCATGGCTGCCACGATGCCAGGCTGCGTCGGGCCAGCGTCAATCGCGCGCGATCGCGCGGGTCCAGGTCGTTGGGCAAGGGCGGTCCGTCTTCCCGGAGTGTCCCCGGCAGGTCGGCCGCCACGCGCTTGAGCGCGTCGTCGGTGACGCGCACGAACCGCGATCGCAGGAACGCCGCGGCGCGCAGAGGCGATGACGGATCGGCGAGATACGCGAGCAAGGCCAGAATGTCCCTGATCTCGTCCGCGTCGAAGAAGCCCAGGCCCTTGTAGACGTAGAAGGGCACGCCGCGCCGCGACAGCGCCTCCTCGATCAGGCGATGGCCTTCCCGGGTGCGGAACAGGATGGCGATATCCCCGGGCCCGACCGGGCGGCTGGCCCCGCTCGCCCGGTCGCGCACTGCCGTCCCCTGCGACAGCAGGCGCGCGATCTCGTCGCCCACCATCTCGGCCTGCAGGGCCTCCGTGCCAGCCGCGACGATCCCCAGCTCGCTGCCGCCTGCCGCGTCATCTGCCGCCAGGGGGAAGCGATCGTCGTCCGAGTATCTGAATGCGTCGGGTCGGTGCGGCTGCTTCTCCACCGCCTCGAACACGTCGTTGACGAAGCGCAGGAGCGGCAGGGCCGCGCGGTGGCTCCTCGTGATCGCGGCCCGCGCCGGGTGTTCCGGGCGAAGGGCATCGATGTGCCGCGCGGCCTCGTCGAGCACCGCCACATCAGCGTCGCGGAAACCGTAAATCGATTGCTTGCGGTCGCCGACGATGAAGATGGACGGGGGAAGCGGGTCGTCCGCGGCGCCGGCGCCTTCGGACCAGGCCGACATCAGCTCGCGGACCAGACGCCACTGGGCGCGACTGGTGTCCTGGAACTCGTCGACGAGCAGATGTCGGTAACGCGACTCCAGCTTGAAGCGGCTGCGCGAGAAGTCGTCGCGCTGCTCGAGGAGCGCCAACGCCCGTTCGAGCACGTCCGAGAAGTCCAGCACGCCGTGCGTGTCGAGCATCCGGCGGTACTCCGCAGCGGCGATGGCGAACAGCCGCTGGACCCCGCGCGCCATCACGGCATTCAGGTCGCGGCGGAAGCTGGCCAGTGCCTCGGCCACCTGCGGGCCCAGGGCCAGCACCAGCGCCTTGTGCGCGTCGTAGTCGCCATCGGACCGGAAGTCGGCTTTCCGCTGTGCCAGTCGCTGCCGGGGCCGGTCATCGCCCGTGAGCACATGGGCCCGCAGCCGCTCGAGCGTGGCGCGCAGGCGCTCGGGCGACGGCGTCTCGGGCCCGGCAAGCAGCCGCACATCGGCGCCAAGGAGCACAAAGCTCGGCGTCACCGGTCCCCGGTCGAGGAAGGCGCGCATGCCGCCAGGCAGGGCGCCGAGCGCCTGCACGAGGGCGTCGTGGAGCCGCGTGCACGCCGCGCCGACGGTGACGGTGCGCCCCTGCAGGAACCGGGAGAGCGCGGGCGCTGCCACCAGGCGGCGGTCGAGCAGCGTCGAGAGGCCGCGCCGGAGCGACAACTCTCCAAGATCCGCGAACAGCAACGCGATGTCCTCGTCACGGGTCGCCAGACTCCGGCCGATGCGGAGCGCCCGATCGAGCGCTCCGCTCACCAGACGGGGCGTTTCGGTTTCATCGGCGAGGTCGAACCCGGGATCGACGCCGGCTTCGAGCGGGAACTCGTGCAGCAGCGACAGGCAGAACGCGTCGATGGTGCTGATGGTGATGTCCGGGAACGCGTCGCGAACCGCTCGCCAGCGCGCGCCCGTGAGCGCGCCCTCGAGGTGCCGCGCCTTCAAGGTGTCCAGGACGCGCTGTCGCATCTCGGCCGCGGCCTTGCGGGTGAAGGTCATCGCGAGGATGTGCCGCGGGGCCACCTCGGCTTCCGTCACGAGCCGGACATACCGATCCACCAACACGCGCGTCTTGCCGGTACCGGCCGAGGCTTCGAGCGCGACGTTTTGTCGTGGATCGGTCGCAAGGACCCGAGCCGCGCGGTCGCGCTCGATCGACGGGTCCACCGGATCGTTGGCCGACTCGAAGTCCAGCCGGCGCTGTTCACGCATCCTCGGGCTCCACGAAGGCCTTGCGGCACACGCTGTCGAAGGGGCACTGGGCACACAGCGAACGTGGCGTTGGCCGTGCTGGAAAGTGGCCCGCGCCGATGTCGTCGATGGCCTGGACCATGCGCTGCTCCGCCTCACGGAGAATCTCGTCGAGCGCTTGATTCCTGGCCGGGCGGAGAGCCTTGACCGGCGCATCGCCTTCGAGCGACAGATAGAACGCCTCAACCGGCTGTCGCGCGTCACCGATCCGTTCCAGCTGTTGCGCGATGGCCGAGGTGTAGACCTGCAGCTGCACCGAGCGCCTCGGATCGGGCACGAGCTTCGACTTGTAGTCGATGACGCGGAACAACCCGCCGGAGAGCAGGTCCACCCGGTCGACCTTCGCGCGGAGCGGGACCACGCGCGTCGTGTCGCCCGGCGAGCGGAACGAGAACGCCGCGTCGAGCTCGAATTCGACGAGCCGCCGCTCGACCACGGCGGGCCGTTCGGCTTCCATCGAGAGGACCCGGTCGATGATGCCGGCGCTGGCCGCCGAGCCGTACAGCCGCGGCCGTTCGAGTGCCGCCTCTTGCGCGGGCAAGGAGGCCAATGCGCGCTCGCAGACCCCTTCCAGCAACGCGCGCGCCGCGGGCACGTCCTCGGCCGAGACCCCGCGATGCCCGCGCTGCTGCCACTCGCGGAAGAACGACTCGAAGATGGCGTGCAGGAAGCGCCCCCGCTCCCAGGGAGGCGGCAGATCGCCGTCCTCCGGCTCTTCTTCGAGCGCCAGAACCTCGGAGGCGAAGAACTGGAATGGGCACTTCAGGTAGCGATCGATTCGGCTCACGCTCACCCGAGGCATCGCCCAAGGGCCGGCCTCACCCAGGAAGCGCCGATCGCCGGAGGCCGAGCGATCCTGCCGGATGACGGCCCAGGCGCGAGCCTGCGGTGACACCGCCTCGAGCGCGGGCGGAACCGCCAGCAACGCCTCCTCCGCGAACACTGCCGTTGACGGCGGTAGGTCGGCTACCTCGACGGCCAGGCCAATGGCGCCGATGTCGTCCGCAAAGGGCGAGGGCTCGACGATCGTGTCGAACTCCAGCGAGAAGGCCGATGCGCGCACATGATGCCGCGCGAGGCCGAGGAGATCGACGAAAGCGGCGCGGGCCGCCGCCCTCGCCTCGCTCTCGCGACGGTTCGGATCGTCGGCCGCCGGTGCCGGGTCGATGAGCCCGAGCAGAGACGGCGGATAAAAGATGCTGCGCCGAGCCGGCTCGGGCCACTCTCCCTCGACGAGGCCGAGCAGCTGCGCTTCGTCGACGTCGGCGAAGCGAGCCGCCTGCGCGTCCAGCAGGCAGAGCCCCGCGACACCCGTCCGAACCGCAAAGGTCTGCCCACCAAGGAACCGGCGAATCGTTGAGGACAAATCGCCGCCCGTCACTTCTGCGCCGGCGTCATGGACGGCGTACGCGGCGCCGAGCGCCGCGAGCGCGCCCGTCACCGCCCGGCGCACCCGAGCGCTTCGCTCCGGGTCCGGATCGTGTGCCAGCGGCCGGTGGTGACGCGACAGGAAGGTTTGCACGCTCTCCAGTTGCTGGAGCACCGGTCCAGGCTCACTCAGGGGCGCGAGCTGCCGCGCGAGATCGAGCGCCACATCCATGGCCGGGCGGGCCAGACGACGGCGACGGCCCTCACGACCTGTCTGACCCGTGGCCGTGTCCCAGCCGTTCGAGAGCGCGGAGAGTCGATCGAGCCCGCCGAGGTAGCGCGCCTCGGCCAGCGCCCGATCGAGCGCGCCTATCGCCTGCTCCGACAGGTGGAGGGACGCAGCTTCGAACGTGAAGTGCGGCGAGCGGAGGAGGCCCACCAGCGCCGGCCTGGCGAAGCTCGTGGCGACCGCGTCGAGCACCAGGTCCAGGGCGGCAGCGAACGGCTCGGCGGCCAGGGGCAGGGTGTCGAGCGCCTCGAAGGGAACGCCTGCGCCTCCGAATACCGAGCGGGCCAGATAGAGATAAGGCAGCGGCCGGCGCACGATCAGCGCCTGTCGCGCCAGCGGGGGCGGAGCGCCGGATCGCCGGGCGGCCTTGAGGCGGCGCGCGACTAACGCCAGTTCCTCCTCGCGGTCGCGGGCAATCGCGACGAGCACGTCGGCGGCCGGCACGACCAGGCGCGGAGCGGCACTCTCGGTCGACGTGCGGGACACACTGCCGGCGTCGAGTACTTCATCCAGGCCAGGAAGGGCGGCGTGGACACGCTCGAGGAAGCCCGAGGCCAGGAGCGCTTCGGTTGCGACGATGTCGACCCGGGCCAGCCTCGGGAGCTGCGCGAGCAGCGCGAAGTCCACCGGCCACAGCCCGTCGGCATCGGCGACGCGATCGGCCACCGCGACCAGGACGTGCTGTAGCGGCCGGGGCGACGCGGCGGCCAGCAGGTGCTCGCGTAGACGATGTTCGTCAGATGCGCCCAGGGCGGCCAGTTGGCGTTCGTACGCGGTGAATACCGCGGTCAGGAACGCGGTCTGGCCCAGCAACTGGGCCGCGCCGCGATCCGTGTCCGCCGAAGGCTCGAGCTCGGCCCGCAGGTTGCGGTCGAAGTCCTCGAGCGTGCGCGCCTGACGACGGATGTGATCGTAGAGCGCTACCATCTCCGCGACGAGCGACGGACGCAGGGCGAAGGGCGGCTCCAGGCCGGCCTGCCTCACCTCTCTGGCCACCCGGGCGAGCAGGACTTCACGATCGAACTCGCTGAGCGGCAGCGGCGTCCTCGTCGCACGCGACGCCAGCTCCCGATACAGGTCGGCTCGCGGACCGACGTTGGGCCAGGCCATGACGGCCCGCGTCTGAAGGAGGCGATCCTCCACGCTGCGGCGCAACTGCTCTCCAGCGGCTCGGGTCGGGACCACCACGAAGGTGTCGGTGGCGGTCTCGAGGTCCAGGCCAGAGATGAGGCCGGCGAGCTGGTCCTGCATGCCGCGGAGCGACGGAACGCGGAGCAGCCGCGTGCGGCGAGGCGTGATCACGGAGTGGACAGCGTCGGGCGTATCAAGGCGGCATCGAGATCGGCCCGGGCTCGTCCCAGGAGCATCAGGGCGCCGGCCGCTGCCGACGAGGCTTGCTGCGCGCGCATGGTATCGTTGCCGGCCGCGGCGGACAGCCGCAGCGTGAACGCCTGTTCGGCCATCGCCCACGCGCTGCGGAAGAGCGCATGGATCGGCTGCATCGCCGCGGGCGGCGTGATCCGATCGAGCCGGAGCCCCTCGCGTCGCCAGCGCTCGATGATCGAGGGCAGGCGGGTCGCCGGCGGGCCGGCCTGGGCGCGCACGTCCTGGAGCGCGGTCGTGTTGCGGCTGATCACACGCAGCGGGGTGGTCACGGCACGGCGGTAGCGCCGTACTTCAGGGGACCTCAGCTCCCACTGGTCGAGGGCCAGTTGCATCGCCCTCGCGGATTCCAGCTGCACGTCGAGCGTGGCGAGGAGGCCTTCCACTTCCGCCGGCCGCTTGCCACCTAGCCTGGCGTCGGCGTCGCGCACGGTGGTGCGGAGCTTCTCGATCCCGCGGACATCCGCGCGCGAGGCGCTGCGCGTGGCCGCCGCCAGCGTCGTGGTCCGCAATTGCGCATAGGCGGTATCGAGCCGTTGCTCCTCGCCGAGCAGCCGCTCGGCTCGGCTGCGGACGAAGCCCGCCCACGAGGACGGCAGCAGGCTGGCCGCGCGATCCAGCAGCCTGAGCAGTGACTGCAGCAGCGAAGTGCGCTCGGCCGGGGTGGCGGCCAGGTCCGCGGCGGTGAGCAGTTGCTCCGCGATCTCGGCGTCGGATGGTGGAGGCAGCAGCGGCTCGTCGGGCAGCACCGGCGGCGGCGCGATGAGCGCCAGCGAGGTGCCAGGCAGGCCGGCCGCCGACCGGAGATCGATGATGACTTCGTCGAGCATGCCCAGGATCTCCCGGACTTCCACGGCCCGATAGCCGAAATGGGCGCCAGGCCAGGTGCTGAGCGTGCTCCGCGCCGCCTCGGCATGGGCCAGCCGCTCCGCGGGATCCTTCATCGTGGCAATGGCATTCAGCGTGCGCGCCACTTCGTCGCTCAGGCGCGCGAAATCGGCCTCCCCGCGGGTGACGGCGTAGGATTGGGCGCGAAGGGCCAGGGCATAGCGCTCGGTGCGTTCCCAGTCCACCAGCGAGGCCGGCACGGTCGCGAGGTGCAGTTCACCGGCGAAATCGCCGCGCCGCGTCGGCATCGAGAAGACGATCCGATCGTCGAGGCGCGCCCATTCACCGTACGCGGTGAGCACGCGGCCGTCGGTGAGAAACACGCGGAACAAGGCCGGCGGGGCCTCCTGGGCGGCGAGCGGGGCCGCCAGGAGGAGCCCTAAGATGAGCCCGGCCACGTGTCCGAGGCCCCATCCTGTGGAAATCCTGTTGAAGAGCCGTCGAAAGGCTGTGAACGGCACGACACGATATTAATTCTTACGCGGCTTTTCGCCGAACTTCCCTGCCCCACCGCCCGAAGGCGTGGCATTCGTGTATCGCTTCGCTTGCATGTATCGCCGGTGTAAATAGAATCGCTACTCCTGTTTTTCCCCACTGCATAGCTGTGAAGACCTGCCGTTTCGAACACGCGATTGCCGGGCGCACCTATGTCATCGAGGTGTCGCCGGTGTCATCCACCCGCTGGCGCGCACAGATGGCTCGCCTGCCCGGCATGCCGACTTCGGTGATGCCGTTTTATGGGGTAACGCCCGAAGAAGCGGCACGGGCGCTCACCGCCTGGTTGTCGCTCGTTTCGACACCGCCGGCGCTGTCAGCGACCGGCCCCCGCGCCGGCCGCTGATCGACGCCCCCGGCAAAACCCCGATCGACGCGCGGAGCCCTGTTACGCTTGCCCATACGGTGTGTCGGAGGCGATCGCGTAGACGGCTGAAGCCCTCGTCCCCGCGACGGGCTCACCACGGGAGCCGACCATGCCCGAACGGACCGAGCAACCTCCGCCACCCGTCACGCCAGCGACGCCGAGGCGATTTCGGCTCGACGATCTTCGGCAAGACCTGCGCGACACGACGCGCACGCTGGGGAGGCAACCCAGCCTCGCCGCCGCGGCGGTCGTGACGCTGGCGCTCGCCATTGGCGCGACCACGGCGATATTCAGCGTCGTGAACGGCGTCCTCATCAACCCGCTGCCCTATCCCGATTCGGACCGCCTCGTTCGGATCGTCCACTCGATCGGCGGCGTCGACCAGCCCTACTTCAACGACGCCATCTATGGGATCTATGCCGACAACACTCAGGCCTTTCAGGACCTGGGCGTCTGGAGTCCTGGAGCCACGGCGACCGTGACCGGCCGGGGGGAACCCGAGGAGGTGCGCACCCTGACGGCGACCCGTGGAGTACTGACGACGCTCGGCGTGCAGCCTGAGATAGGGCGCGTGTTTACGACGGCCGACGACACGCCTGGAGCGCCGGACGCGGTGATGCTCGGTCACGGCTACTGGCATCGGCGGTTTGGAGGGGACCGCTCCGTCCTGGAGCGCATGCTCACGATCAACGCGCGTCCCCATCAGATCGTCGGCGTGGCGCCAGCGGGCTTCCAGTTCGACGGCGAACCCGACCTCATCCTGCCGCTGCGGATCGACCGCGGACGGTTGATACCCGCCTTCCGGCTCCTGGGCGTCGCGAGGCTGAAGCCCGACATCACGCTGGCGCAGGCCAACGCCGATGCCGCTCGCGTACTCCATGTCTGGTTCGAAACATTCGGAGTCGACCCGGCGGTGCGCACCCGCTGGGCGCCATCGCTTCGGCCCCTCAAACAGGATGTGGTCGGCGATATCGGCAGGACGCTTTGGGTGCTCATGGGAACAATCACCCTCGTGCTGCTGATGGCGTGCGCGAACGTGGCCAACTTGCTTTTGGTGCACGGCGACGCACGCCGGCGGGAGTTTGCGATTCGCGCGGCACTCGGCGCGCGGTGGACGCGAGTGGCCCGCCAGCTCCTGGTCGAGAGCGTGACGCTCGCGGTGTTGGGCGGCGTGCTGGGCGTGGCACTGGCTTACGGCGGGCTGCGCGCGTTGTTGGTGCTGGGGCCAGCCAACCTGCCCAGGCTGAGAGACATCTCGGTCGACCCCATGGTTCTCGGTTTCGCGCTCACCATCTCTCTGATGTCAGGTCTCCTGTTCGGTCTCTTGCCGATCCTGAAATTCGCCAGACCGCAGGCCACGGACGCGCTGGCCGGCGGCCGCACCGGCACCCTGACGCGCGATCGCCAGCGCTCTCATCATGCGCTGGTGGTGGTGCAAGTAGCGCTGGCGCTGGTGCTGCTCGTGAGCGCGAGCCTGATGATCCGCAGTTTCCAGGCACTTCGTCAGGTCGATCCCGGGTTCACACAGCCGCAGCACGTGCAGACCTTCAGCATCTCGATCCCGGCGACCATGGTCGTCGAGCCAGAGCGCGTGACGCGCATGCAGCAGGCGGTTGTGAACAAGGTCGAAGGCATTCCTGGGGTCGCGTCGGCAGCGTTCACGACGCGGCTGCCGATGGGCAGCGATCGAAGCAGCTCCGCCCTCGCGGTTGAGGGCAAGGCCGACGATGGCCGGACGCCGCCCAACCGGCAGGTCAAGATCATCTCGCCCGGCATGTTTCACACGCTGGGCACCCCGCTCGTCGCGGGACGCGACTTCACGTGGACCGATCTCCATGACCTCCGCGACGTCGCGATCGTTTCGGAGAATCTCGCGCGCGAGCTGTGGGGGCCTCCGGAGGCCGCGCTGGGCAGGCGCGTTCGCGAATACTACGTCGCGGGATCGGCCTGGCGGGAGATTGTCGGTGTGGCAGGCGACGTCCATGATGACGGCGCCGATCAACGGCCGCCGGCGACAATCTACTGGCCGGCGCAACCGGATGAGCAGTTCCTGGGCATGGACGGATATCAGTCGCGCCGAGTCAGCGTCGCCATCCGTACCGAACGCGCCGGCACGGGGAGTCTGCTCGACGAGGTGCACCAGGCCGTGTGGGCGGTCAGCGCCGACCTGCCGCTGGCCCAGGTGCGCACGCTGGCGGCGGTGTTCGGCCAGTCGATGGCTCGCACGGCCTTTACGTTGGCGATGCTCGCGATCGCCGGCGTGATGGCGCTGCTGCTCGGACTATCGGGGCTGTACGGTGTGATCGCGTACGCTGTGTCCCAGCGGCGGCGCGAGATCGGCATCCGAATGGCGATTGGTGCGCAGGCGCGCGACATCCGGCGGTTGTTCGTAGGTCGAGGCCTGGTTCTGGCCGGCGTCGGCGTGGCGATTGGACTGGGCGGGGCCGCAGGCTTCAGCCGTTTCATGCAATCCTTGCTCTTCGGCATCAGCCCGCTCGACCCCGTCACATTCACGGCCATGCCCGTCGTGCTCGCTGCGGCTGCCGTACTGGCCAGCTATCTACCAGCGCGCCGCGCCGCGGCGGTTGATCCGGTCGAGATCCTGAGAGCGGACTGAACGGCCGACTGGAACCGGGACGAAATGCCGCGGGCTGTCTACTTGGCCGGCGCCACGGTCGAGTCGTGCATCCAGCCGCGATCTTCGTTCTGGTACCAGCGCATCACCATCCCGGTCTTGCGCAGATCCGGAGTGAGCCGCACCTGCACCCATTCCTTGTCGCGCGCCAGCACGGTGAGCACGGTGTCGCGCGGCACGAGCACCAGCACCTCGGTCGTGGTGTTGGGTCCCTTGTGGACGTTGGCGTGGCGAATCGGGACGCGCACGCGCTCGGGAGCCGGCTGACTCACCGCACGTTGCGGCCGGGCCAGCAGGCTCACGACACCGGCGAGCGCGCCGAGGACGGCGCGGCGGGATGGGTAGGACACGGCACGGATGGTCTAGCCAGAGGCCGGCCCTGTCAAGGTCCTCATTGACAGCTGCGCCGCGAACGGGCATCGTCGCCCGGTCGAACCACCTGCCTCCGGAGAGTTTGCACATGCGCACGCCGAAACCGCCCGTTGCCGCGTTGGTCCTGGGGTTGCTCGTGGTCCTGGTTCCGCTCGACTGGCCGGCTGGCGTGGTCGGGGGCCAGAGCCGGGTCGAACTGGCGGTGGCGCCGGCGGCGATGGGCGACTACGAGGTCGTAGCGAACTGGCCGAAGCCGCTTCCCGACAAGGATCTGCCGCACGACGGGTGGACCTGGGGATCTGGCGCCGGCGTGTTCGCCGAGAGTCCCGACAAGGTGTGGGTCGCGCAGCGGAGCGAGATCCAGTTGCCCCCGGGCGCCACGCCGTGGATCTGCCCGTGCCTGCTGACGCCGCGGCGCACGAACACCGGCCGGCGGGCCTACTCGGGCAAGGACTACCCCTACGAGCAGCGCCGCCACCACCTGGTGTTCGCCGTCGATCGCGAAGGCAACACCATCGAGGAGTGGTTGCAGCACGATCGGCTGCTGGCGCCGCCGCGCGGGTCGGGACTCGGCGAGGCCGGCCGCGGGCCGCACAAGGTGCTCATCAGCCCCTACGATCCCGAGAAGCACGTCTGGATCGTCGATGACGACCAGCACATCATCAACATCTTCACGAACGACGGGCGGCTGGTGCGCACGATGGGCGAGCGCGGCGTACCCGGGCGGGGACCGAACAACTTCAACCGGCCCACCGACATCGCCTGGCTGCCCGACGGGACGTTCTTCGTGGCTGATGGCTATGCCGGCACCCGGGTGGCCAAGTTCGATCGGACTGGCAAATTCCTGATGGACTGGGGGCGCCCTCCCGCCGATCCGGACAAGCCCGGCCCCTATGAGTTCTGGTCGGTACACAGCATCGGCATCAGCCGCGATCGCCGCATTTTCGTGGCCGACCGCGAACACCATCGCATGCAGGTGTTCGACGAGCAGGGCAAGTTCCTCGAGATGTGGCCGACCGGTCACGACTCGGCGGTGCTGACCCACATCGTCACTGAGGACGACTTCATCTGGCTGGCCGACTGGACCACCGACCGCCTGATCAAGTACGACCTGAACGGCCGCTACATTCTCGACATCGGGGGCCATGGACCGCAGCCGGGCCAGTTCGACGGCGTGCACCAGATCAGCGTCGATCCGGATCGCAACCTGTATGTAACCGAGGTCGCCAACGACCGCTCGCAGAAGTTCCGGCCCAAGTCCAACGCCGACCCGGCGAAAATCGTCGGGCTGCCGGTCGGCTGGGGCCGCGGAGCACGGTAACGGCCCATTGCCCGGATTCATGCCCGAGAGCCCGCTCGTGAGGCCTGGGCACGCGACCGCAGCCGCGTGCTCCAGGAAGCACCAATCGATGCGGGCCTTACGAGCGAGGGATCACCACGTTCGTGGCGGAGGGCGGCGATAGCCGGGGCCGGCCTGCCGACGGCCGACATTCCACATCTCCCCGCACGTGCGACAACGCCAGTACGTCGAAGCGTCGATCGTCTTGTTGGCGGTGATTGGCTCGGGCGAGCCACAGGCGGGGCAAACCAGTGGGGGAGCGACGGCCACGGTATTCGTGGGTGATGCAGCCACGAGGTCAGGCGACCCTGATATTCTCGGCGCGCGGCCCCTTCGGCCCCTGGCCCTTCTCGAACGTCACGGTCTGCCCCTCGCGCAGGTCGTCGAAGCGGATGTCGGCACAGGCTGACTGGTGGAAGAAGTATTCCGTTCCGTCCCCCGCCTGCACGAATCCAAATCCCTTGTCGCTGACCAGGCGCTTGATCGTGCCACTGATGCTTGCCATCGTTCCTCCTAATCGGGAATCTCTCTGACGCGGCAGAAGCGCCGCGGTCAGAGCTATTCCTCCAGTCGACGGCCCGACCGCTTGGCGGCCGTCGCAGGTAAATGCATGCCAGGGCATGCCACGCGTCGCTTCGATGAGGGCTGGAGACGAGGATTCGATAGAGAGCGAATCAGCGGCAGGACTCAAGCGGAGCTAGTAGGATTCTACCATGCCGCCGCGGGTTCCTTCCGGCGAGGAGGCGCGACGCGCGGCCGACGCCCAAGGATAGGGTATCCGGGCACAGTCGAGCTCATCAGTGTCACGTGCCCCCTGAGGCGAGGACGTGGCTTCGTGCCTGGTTGCAGCTGACTGAGGCGAGGCTGAGGCGTCCGTCATGCCCCAACGCGTTCGCTCCATCGACCTGCTCCGAGGCCTGATCATGGTCCTCATGGCCGTGGACCACGTCCGCGTCTTCGCGGGCCTCCCGGCCGGCGGCCCTACGGCCGGACTCTTCTTCACCCGCTGGATCACCCACTTCTGCGCGCCGGGATTCGTGTTCCTCGCCGGGACATCGGCGTACCTCTACGGCGCCCGTGCGGGCGTGCCGGCGCTCGCCCGATTCCTGCTCGGGCGCGGCGGGTTTCTGATCGTGCTGGAGCTGACGGTGCTCCGTGCCGCGTGGACGTTCAACGGCGACGCCTGGAACTACAACCTCGCGGGCGTGATCTGGATGATCGGCTGGTGCCTGCTGGCGCTCGCGGCGCTCGTCCGGCTGCCGCTCGGGGTCGTCGCCTCCCTCGGAGCGGCCATTGTTCTGGCACACAACGCCATCGGGCCGCTCGCCTTCGCCGGCGGCGAAACGGGCGCACTCGCCCGCGTGCTCTACACCGGTGGAGATTTCCGCCTCGGCGGGGACAGTCCCCGCATCGTGGTGCTCTACTCGCTCGTCCCCTGGGTCGGCCTCATCGCGCTCGGCTACGCGTTCGGACGCGTCATGACCATGCCGGGGCCGGCCCGCGATCGATGGTGCGTGCGCATTGGCGTCGTGGCCACGCTCGCGTTTCTCGTCCTGCGCGGCTTCAACGTCTACGGCGACCCGCGGCCCTGGAATCCGGCCCCGCCTGGCGCCGTGTCGCCGCTCGCGCCGCTCTTCTCGTTCCTGAATACGGCCAAGTACCCCGCCTCGATGCTCTTCCTGCTGATGACCCTCGGTCCGTCGATCGCGGCCTTGCCCCTGCTGGAACGCTGGCGCGGCGGGATCGGACGCGTGCTGGAGGTGTTCGGACGCGTGCCGCTGTTCTACTACGTGCTCCACATCCCGGCGATTCATGTCGCCGCGATCGTGGTTTCCCTGCTCCGCACGGGTGCGGTGTCGCCCTGGCTCTTCGCCAACCATCCGATGGAGCCTGGTCCACCGCCGCCGGACACCGTCTGGAGCCTGCCGCTCCTGTATCTGGTCACCGCGGTGGTCGTGACGCTGCTCTATTTTCCCCTGCCGCTGGTATGCGGACGTCAGGGAGCGACGGCCCCATTGGGCGGTCTCGATGTTGTGAGGCGGCCGAACGGTCGCGCCGGATGCCGGGACTCGCGACCCTCTTCCAATTGGAGTGTCGCGGGGGTAGGCTGCCTTGTCGCTCGCCGGAAACGAGGAAGCACCGATGTGTGATTCAGACCCACCCGAATCGACCAATATGTCCCGGCGCGCGTTTCTCGAGGGAACGGGCACGGCGGTCGTGATTGCCGCGGCCGCGCCGACCCTCCGGGCCCAATCGCCCGAGGGTTCCCCGGCTCCCGTGCCGGTCTCCACGATTCGCGTCACCGTGAACGGCACGGTGCACACGCTCGAGGTCGAGGACCGCGCGACGCTCGCGGAATTGCTCAGGGACCACCTGAAGCTGACGGGCACCAAGCTCGGATGCGAGCGGGGGGAGTGCGGGGCCTGCACCGTGCTGCTCGACGACCGGCCCGTCTACGCCTGCAGCCAGCTCGCCGTCTGGGGCGACGGCCGGTCGGTGATGACGGTCGAGGGGCTTGCCGGGAGCGGGGCGCTGCATCCGCTGCAGCAGGCGTTCGTCGAGCACGACGCGCCGCAATGCGGCTTCTGCACCTCGGGGCAGCTGATGAGCGCGAAGGCGCTGCTCGATCGCAGCCCGCACCCCACGCCGGAGGAGGTGCGGGCGGCGCTCGCCGGCAATCTCTGCCGCTGCGCCAACTACAACCGCTACGTCGAGGCCGTGGTCGCCGTCGGCGCCGGGCGCACCGCGCCCCTGACCGATCCCCGGACGGGAGGCGCGCGATGAGCCGGCAGCCCTCGCGATCCTCGTCCGTCAACCTGCCGCCGCTCGACACCGTCGGCCATCCCACGCCGCGCATCGACGCAATCGAGCGCGTGACCGGCCGCGCCATGTACACGCGCGACGTTCATCTCCCGGGAATGCTCTACGCCCGGGTGCTTCGCAGCCCGCACCCGCACGCGCGCATCACCGCAATCAACAGCTCGAGGGCCCGGGCCTTGGCTGGCGTCAAGGTGCTCCTGACGCACGAGAACTGCACGGTTGTCTGGGGCGCTGGATCGATCGCCGGCGGCCAGCAATACAACGACGAGATCAAGAAGATCACCAGGCAGCGGCGGTACGCCTTCAACAACCCCGTCCGTTTCGTTGGTGAGCCCGTCGCGGCAGTGGCGGCCGTGAATCGGCACGTGGCCGAAGAAGCGCTCGCCCTCATCACGGTGGACTACGAGGTGCTCCCGTTCGTCCTCGACATGGAGGAGGCGCTGAAGCCCGGCGCGCCGCAGATCTGGCCGGAAGGGAACCTCGCGCTGAACAATCGGAACGAAGCGCAGCCCATCGGGCAGAAACGGGGCAGCGTGGAGGAAGCCTTGAAGGGGTCGGCGCGGGTCTTCGAGGATCGGTATTCGACCGCTTTTGTGCACAACGCCCAGATGGAGCCGCGCGCCTGCGTGGCGCTCTGGGAGGGCGACAAGCTGACGGTCTACACGCCAACTGGCGGCATCGCCAACTGCCGGCACGACATGGCACGCGATCTCGGGATACCGGACGAGAAAGTCCGCGTCGTCAGCCTCTACATGGGCGGCAACTTCGGAAACAAGAATCAGAACCAGGATGCCGACCTCATCACGGCGATGCTGGCCAAGGAGGCGGGCGCGCCGGTCAAGCTGGAGTTGTCGCGCAAGGAGGACTTCATCGGCGTCCACGGCCGCTGGCCGACGCGGCAGCACTACACGGTCGGCACCACCGCCGACGGCGCGCTGACCGCGATTCGGCTGCGGGGCGTCAGCGGCATGGGACCGTACCGCAAGAACTCGGGATCGATGGCGGGCGTCGAGCTCTACAAGTGCCCGAATGTCGATGTCGAGATCAGCCCGGCCTACACGAACCGCACCGTGTCCGCGAACTTTCGCGGTCCGGAGTACCCGCAGGGGTTCTTCGGCATCCAGTCGATGATGGACGACGTAGCCCACCAGCTCCACATGGACCCCGTGGAGTTCGCGATCAAGAACATGAGCCGCCTGTCGCGCGACGAGGTGCCCTACACCGACTATTCGCTCGAGGACTGCATCCGCCGTGGCGCCGAGCGGTTCGACTGGAAGGCGCGACGAAAGGCGACGCCCGGCGCGGATGCGGGCCCGATCAAGCGCGGCGCCGGCATGACCTACATGATCTTCCGCTCGGGGTTGGGCCGGAGCAGCGCCGTCATCCGGTTCAACGGCGCGGGGGAGTACACGCTGTTTGTTGGCGTCACCGACGTCGGGGCCGGGGCCAAGACCACGATGGGGTTGATCGCGGCGGAAGCCTTGCGGGTGCCGCTGTCGAAGGTCGAGGTGGTGTGGGGCGACACAGACCGCTGTCCGTACTCGGTGGGCGAATCGGGGAGCCGCACGACCATCATGACGGGCTCTGCGGTCGTCGAGGCGGCGCGCGACCTGCAGAAGCAGATCGCGGAGAAGGGCATGCCAAAGGGGGACCAGGTGCTCGTGGCGTCGGCGTCGCCGATGCCCGTGCTCGAGGGCAAGGTGCGCGGGGCCTTTGGCGCCCATTTCTGCGAAGTCGAAGTCGACACCGAGCTTGGCGGCGTGAGGGTCACGAAGTACGTGACCGTCCACGATTCGGGCCGCATCATGAATCCCCTGAGCGCCAAGGGGCAGATCCAGGGTGCCGTCGTCCAGGGTATCGGCATGGCACTGCACGAGGATCTCGTCTACGACCGCCGGACTGGCCAGCCGCTGACAGCCGGGTATTACGGCGCCCGCATCGCCACGCATCTCGACGCACCGGACATCGAGGTCATCTTCATCGAGACCGACGATGGCTACGGGCCGTTCGGCGCCAAGAGCATCGGCGAAGCCGGCATCATCCTGTGCCCGGCGGCGGTGGGGAACGCGATCTTCAATGCCATCGGCAAGCGGATGAAGGACACGCCCATCACGCGCCGGCGCATCCTGGGAGCACTCGCATGAAAGCCTTCACCAACGCGAACCCCAGAGACGCCCGTCACGCGGCCACGCTGGCCAGGCAGGCACGGAGCGACGGCCGTCGCGCCGCATTCGCGGGCGGCGGGAGCGACCTGCTGGCGCTGGTCAAGGACCGGATTGTCGAGCCCGACGTCATCATCCATCTTGGCGGGATCAAGGGTGTCGACCGGGTCGAGTCATCGTCGGCGGGGTTGACCGTCGGCGGGCTCATCACGCTCGACGCACTCAGCCGTCACGAGGCGGTGCGGGGACCGTTCGCCGCGCTTGCCGAAGCGGCGGCCTCGGTGGCAACGCCGCAAATCCGGAACGTCGGCACGCTGGCGGGTAACGTGTGCCAGCGCCCGTGGTGCTGGTACTTCCGCAATGGCTTCCCCTGCTACAAGGCGGGCGGCAACCAGTGCTTCTCGGTCACCGGAGAAAACGAGTTCAACGCCATCTTCGGCGGCGGCCCGAGCTACATCGTCCACCCATCCGACACCGCGCCTGCGCTGGTCGCGCTCGACGCGACGTTCCAGATCACGGGGCCAGGAGGCGACCGGACGCTGACGTCATCGGAATTCTTCACCCTGCCCCGGCAGAACGCGGCGAAAGAGAACGCGCTGGCCGACGACGAGGTGCTCGTCTCAGTCCGGATTCCCGCCCGCCGGCCCGGCGTGCGCAGCACGTACCAGAAAGTGATGGACCGCGAGACGTGGACGCACGCCGTCGTCAGCGCGACCGTGGTACTCGAGATGGAGAAGGACGTCTGCCGCAGCTCTCGAGTGGTGCTGGGCGGCGTAGCGCCAATCCCGTGGCGGCTCGAGGAAGTCGAGAAGCTGCTGGCCGGTCAGCGGATCACCGACGCGCTGCTCCGGAAGGCGGGCGACGCGGCCGTCGCGGGCGCGCGGCCGCTCTCGCAGAACGCCTACAAGGTACCCCTGACCCGGAACCTGGTACGGCGGACCATTGCCGATCTGGCGGCGCGGGTGTCCTGACGGACCCTCAGTGCACGCTAGACGGCTTGAAGGGCAAGAGTCCATGCGCGTCAGGCAGGTTTGCCGTATGGCCCTTCAAGCCGGCTCGCCCGGCGGAGCCGGGCAAGACTACACTGCTGCCAGCGAGGCGGAGCCGCATCCAGCTCCGTGTTCTCGCCGGTCTGAGGCGGAGCCTCGCTGGTCATGAACCGGCGGGATGTCTGGCTGCTTCGGGCAACGCCGAGGGCGCGGGTGTTCGAGCTGCCGTGCGAGCGCCTGTACATGCAGTTCCTCGACATCCGGCGACTGCAGTCCCGTTCCCCGGCGGCTCCCGACGATGGGCTCGGCGAGCCAGACACTCAGTTCGAGGCACGCAGCGCCCGCGACCTCTTCGACGACCTCGCACGTGAGCTGGGCGGGGCCGATGTCGTCCGCGTCGTCGGCCGGGAGTGGCTCGCCGACGATGAGCTGAAGCGGGAAGTCGAGCGTCTCATCTCCGCGTTTGTCGAACGCGGTGGTCGCGTTGAGCAGGACTAGCCCCTTTCATTCAAACGGCGGGGTGCGCCCGGACGGAGGCCGCCATATACTCCTGCGATGTCAGCAGACGAAGGCCTCGACTTGCGCGCGATTCAGTCTGCCTTCGAGCGGCGCGAGTTCTTCCTCAAATACCAGCCGATCGTCTCCCTCCAGGATGGCCGATGCCTGGGAGCCGAGGCGCTCATTCGCTGGAGGCGGTCCGATGGCTCCACGATGGACGCCGGTGGGTTCATGTCGTCCATCGACCGCACGCCCTTGTCCGGGCTCATCACCTACTGGGTAATCGACACGGTGGCCGCGGAGCTGAACAGCTGGCTGGGCGCGCACCCCGAAGCCAACATTGCCATCAACATTCCCCCGGAAATCCTCGGCCGCGGCGGCCTCGATTACGCGGCGACGAAGTCCGGACTACGCGCCCGCGCCGGACAGCTGATTCTCGAGATCACCGAGCGCGGGGTTCCCGACCAGCAGGGCCTCGACGCGCTCAACCGCGTCCCCGAAACGGGCGCGCGCGTTGCCCTGGATGACACGACCCTCTCGGGCACGAACCTGGCCCTGCTGATGCGCTGTCACTTCGATTTCGTCAAGGTCGACCGGATGCTGGTCCAACAGATAGGGCACGAGGCGGATCAGCGCCGCCCGGCGTGGCTCGACGGCCTGGCCGCTCTGCTCGACAGGACCTCGCTGCAGATCGTTGCGGAGGGCATTGAATCGTCGTGGCAGGGCGAGACCCTGAAGAAGGCCGGCGTCCAATGGGGGCAGGGCCACCTGCTCTCGCCGCCCCTGTCGGTCGATGCGTTCATGCAGTATTACGAAGAGGCGTCGGGCGCCGGCCGCTAGTCTTCGTCCAGCCGCCCCGAAGATCTCTCCAGAACGGGTACGCGACAGAGACTGCGAGGCCTGAGGAGCTGGCAGAAGGCCGCCACCTCGAGACGCCGAAGTTGGCAGAAGTAGTCGATTCAGTGGTAACGCACGCGTGTGTCCGGCGTCGCCGCCACCAGCATCCGGATGGTGCCGTCCTGCCGCGACGTGATGAAGAGCTCCCCGTCCCGGCTGCGGCCGACGTGCATGTCAGCGCGCGTCATCGTCGCCCCCCTCGTCTGTTCGATGAGCTCCCGTAACGTGACGTAGACGCGGTCGCCGGTGGCGCTGCGGACGTAGAGCTGAATCTCCTCAATCGGCGCCACCGTTTGCGGCACGCCGTCGTCGGCCTTCTTGAGGGCGGCCAGGTCGGCCGCGAAGAGGCGCCCGCGCACCACGTCCCCGAACACGAACTTGCCACGGAGAGCCTCGATGCGGCCGTAGTACGCGAAGCCGCCGCTCACGGCCTGGCCGTCGTTGTGGTCGTACATCGCAACCGGGTAGGTGAAGCCGTCCTTCTGGCGACCGTCCATGATCTCCGCTGGCAACGGGAACAACTGGTTGAGCGCACCGCCCGGCCGCGTCATGCCGTTCTCGAAGTAGCCTTCCCGCTTCATCCATCCGTAGTTGCCGCCCTCGTGCACGATGTTGATTTCTTCGATGTGGTTCATCCCGATGTCCGACGCGAACATCGTCCCATCGGTGAGGTCCCAGGACAGCCGGTGGGCGTTGCGGAAGCCGTAGGCAAAGATCTCGCCCAGCGTGTGCGGGTCACCGTCAGCAGCGAACTTGTTGATGGCCGGAACCGTGTAGTCGCCCAGCCCCTTCGTCCCGCCCGACACGGCGGGGCTCCTCGGATCGATCCGCAGGATGGCCGTCATCACCGAGTCCAGGCGTTGTGTCTGCGCGGGGTTGTTCGCGTGCGGCCCGCCGCCATTGCTGAACCCGAAATCGCTGCCGCTGGTATAGAGCAGGCCGTAATCCGGCGAGCCCGGTTTCGCCGTCGGGTTGAACTCGGCTGCGCCGAGCGGATGCGTCAGGTTGTCGACTACGTGGGCCACGCGCAGAAGCTCACGTCTGGTGCCTTCGAACGTACTGGCCGCGGGATTCGTCGCGTGCCATTCCGTGATCACGTTGTGATGGGTCACATCCCGTGACGTGAAGCCGGGCGGGACGAAGTCGGGGACCGCGGGATTTTCCGGTGCGCGCTCGCCGTGCACTGTGTAGAAGAGGCCGTTCTGCGCGAACTCGGGATGGAACGTGAAGCAGATGAAACCGCTCTCCAACCGGTTGTAGACGGCGCGCGGGAAGACCGCTCCGACGTCGGCGTACACCGTCGGCTGGTTGTCACTCCCAAGCAGGTAGAGGAAGCCGCGCGAGTCGTTGACGAAGCGGCGGCCGTCGGGAAGGTCTCGGATGTAGCTGACCCGTGCCGTGCCCGCCGGCGTCACGTCTTGATCGGCGGGGCGCAGCCCGCGCGTGTCGGGGAGCCGGGCCACTTCCCGAATCTCGACCATCAGCCCCCGTTTCTCGACCGGCGCCGGAATCGGGTTGGCGACCTGGGCCTCGGTCGCGCCGCTGGCCAGGAGAACCAGGCAGGACAGGGCGAGCAGCGGCATCGGTGAGCGCATGGGACCTCCACGGAGTGGACCATCCTAACCGGTCAGGCCCCGCATACGCGATAGCGTGGAGTCGACACGGTGCGACCATGAAGCGCGCCCGCGCGCGGGAAGGCGATGACACCGCCTCGATCACGGCAGGGCCAGCGCGATGTATTCCGCTCTGCTGTCGTGGCTGCCGATGGCCACGACGATGTATTGCTTCCCTTCGAAGAGATAGGTAATCGGCGTGCCCGTCGTGCCAGCCGGAAGCTCGGTTTCCCAGACGACAGCGCCATTAGACTTGGCGAACGCACGAAACTTCTTCCCGCCGGCGCCCGGCGCCACCGACAGGGGCATGTCGGGCGGCAGCCTCGGCCCCGCCCGAACCATGACGGGGTCACCCTCGCCGACGAACAACAGCGACTTCGTCGTCAGGATTCCCGCGCGACCGGGGTTCCCGAGCGGTGGCAGCTTCAGCGGTTTCAGCAAGGGATGGTCCCGGGGACCGTCGCCATTCGGAACCGTCCACCTGATTTCGCCCTGGTTCAGATCGATGGCCGTGATGCGCCCGTATGGTGGTTTGAGGAGCGGCAGGCCCCGTGGCCCGGGTGGGTACGCGCGCGCGCCCGGAACGTAGTCGAGGTTCGTCCGCTTCGGATCGCCCTTGACGAGATCGGCGACGAATGGCCCGGTGATCGACTGCACGTAGAGTACGCCGGTCTCGGGATCGAATGATGCGCCCTGCCAGTCGGCACCACCGACCGACCCCGGTAACTGCACGGTGCCGCTTGTCTCGGCCGGACCGGCGCCTCGAATCGACGGTGGGGTGTACATCGGTCCGATGCGGTACTTCTTCACCAGCTCGAGAGCATCGGCCCGCAGCCCGGGGGTAAAGTCGATGAGATCGTCGACCGTGACGCCCTGTCGATCGAACGGGGGCGGCCTGGTCGGAAACGGCTGCGTCGGGGATGTCCGCTCACCGGGTGTGGCTGACGTGGGGACTGGCCGTTCCTCGATAGGCCACACGGGTTGGCCGTTGGTGCGGTCGAAGACGAAGGCGAACGCCTGCTTGGTCACCTGGACGACCGCGTTGATCCGCCGTCCGCCTACCGTGATATCGGCCAGGACGGGTGGCGCAGGGAGATCGTAGTCCCAGAGATCGTGATGCGTCAGCTGGTAATGCCACACACGCTCGCCGGTCTCGCACCGGACGCACACGAGCGAATCCGAGAACAGGTTGTCACCGAGCCGATGGCCTCCGTACATGTCGTTGGTCGGGCTGGACAGCGGGAGGTATGCCAGGCCGAGCCCCTGGTCCGCACTGATGAGCGTCCACAGGTTCGCCTGGCCAGAGTAGGACCACGAGTCGTTCTCCCATGTCTCGTTGCCGATCTCGCCGGGCCCCGGGATGACCTTGAAGACCCACCGCAACGTGCCTGTTCGGGCGTCGAACGTCTGCACGTTCCCGGGGGGCTGTTCCTTGGTCTGCGGCGCGTCGGTCATCTGCGAGCCGACGATCACGACGTCTCGGCACACCTGAGGTCCGCTGCTCGAGGAGACGACCGTGGCTCTCGGACCGAGCGCCTGCCTCAGGCTGACACGCCCGTTCTGGCCCCAGGTCGTCACGTGCCGGCCCGTCGCCGGGTCCAAGGCGATGAGATATTCACCACGAGCGACGAACAGTCGTCGCGTCGACCCCTCGCTCCAGTACGCCAGGCCGCGGGTGGCCGCCCCGAACGGAGACTCGTCCGGATACCGCGGCTGGATCCACAACGTTCGCCCCGTAGCCGGGTTGAACGCTTCGACAAGGCCGATGCCGTTCGAGCTGTAGAGCACGCCGTCGATCATCAAGGGCGTGGCTCGGAAATCGCGGAGAGCGTTGAGGCTCGGCGTAGCCGCGGTCAATGACGGGTCGACGGCCGGCCGTCGCCACGCGACGGTCAATTGCCGGACGTTGTCCCTGGTGATCTGATCCAACCCCGAGTATCTCGTGCTGCCGGAGTCGCCCGCGGGATAGCGCCACTGGCCTTGCGCGGCCTGAGCGCCGATGCCGACGACAGCCAGCCCGATGGATGCGGTCGCCAGCGCGATCGCTCGAAGGCACAGGAATCGCATGACCGAGATACTAACCCTCAGCTGGTCGTTCCGACCGGCGAGCAGCTTCGGGTCACCGCGCGTGAACGTTCGAGGCGAGCGCAGGCTTCACATCGAGGACGGGTGTCCCGTCCACCGCCTCCAGGTGCTGCACCTGCACCCGCAGTCCATCGATGGCGACGATCTCCACGTCGCTACTCATGAGGTCGCTCGCTCCTGTCATTGCGAATGGCCGGCGCCATCTGATGAGCGCCTGCGGTAACATCCGCCGCGACCGGATCGACCCGATCGCATCATGACCACGCCATCGCAGACGCAGTATGACTACATCGTGGTCGGCTCGGGGGCCGGCGGCGGCACGCTCGCCGCGCGCCTGGCCGAGGAGGGCCATCGTGTGCTGCTGCTCGAGGCCGGGGGCGATCCCCGCGAGCTTCGCGGCGGCGACCCGCTCGACGGTGACCCCGCGCGCCTCCCCGACGACTACGACGTGCCGGCGTTCCACGGCCTGGCCTCCGAGAACGAGGCCCTGGCGTGGAACTTCTATGTGAAGCATCACGACGACGAGGCGGCCAACCGACGCGACCCCAAGTTCGTCCGAAGGGGCGGGCCCGACGAGGACGGCATTCTCTATCCGCGGGCGGCGGCGCTCGGCGGCTGCACCGCCCACAACGCGATGATCTGGGTCTATCCGCACGACGCCGACTGGGACGCCATCGCGACCGCAACCGGAGACGGCACCTGGTCCGCGGCCTCGATGCGCCGCCTGTTCCAGAAGATCGAGAACTGCCGGCACCGCCCCGTGCACCGCTGGCTCGGGCTCCTCGGGTTACAGGCCACGGGTCACGGCTGGCGCGGGTGGCTGCCCGTCGAGCACGCCGTGCCGTGGGAGGCCCTCACCGACAAGCGGCTGCGGCGCGTTGTGATCCAGGCCGGACTCGCGGCCATGCGCGCGACACCCAGTCTGACGGATCGCCTCCGCTGGTTCTTCACCGGTTGGTTCGATCCGAACGACCGGCGCCTGGTCCGCGACAACGCCATCGGCATTCGCTACGTGCCGCTCACAACCAGGCAGCACCGTCGAGTCGGTACGCGCGAGCGACTGCTGGAGGTGCGGGACCGGTTTCCCGGCTTCCTCACCATCCAGCTCGGGACGCTGGTCACGCGCGTGCTGCTGGACGACCAGCGGAGGGCGTACGGGGTCGAATTCCGGCGCGGTGCACGGCTGTACCGCGCCCATGTCGCGCCTAGCTCGGCGGCGGGCGAGCTGGGTGAGGCGCACGCCGCACGGGAGGTCATCCTGTCTGGGGGTGCGTTCAACACACCGCAGCTGTTGATGCTCTCGGGCATCGGCCCGCCGGAAGTGTTGCGCAAACACGGCATCACCGAACGGGTGGCGTTGCCAGGGGTGGGCCGCAACCTGCAGGACCGCTACGAGGTCGGCGTCGTCTCGCGAATGGACTTCCCCGAGTGGCGGATCTTCCGCGGCGCCACATTCCGGCGTGGCGATGCCGCCTACCGCCGCTGGGAAGACGGTGGGCGCGGATTGTATGCCACCAATGGCGCCGTCCTCACCATGTTCACGCGATCAACCGTTGCAGACGCCCTGCCGGACCTGTTCGTGATGGGGATGGTGGCCCGCTTCGAAGGCTACGTGCCCAACTACTCGGCAAGCTTGGGCACCGACCGGAATTTCCTGACCTGGGTCGTCTTGAAAGCCCACACGAAGAACACCGCCGGTGCGGTGACGCTGAAGAGCCGGGACCCCCGCGATCCCCCGCACATCAATTTCCGCCAGTGGGTGGACGGCGGCGCCCACGACCTGCGGGCGGTGGCCGACGGAGTGCGGTTCGTGAGACGGCTGAACGACCGGCTCCGCGCGTACGGAAATGTGATCACGGAGGTCGTGCCGGGTCCCGGGAGCGCGACCGATGACGCGATCGAAGATCACGTCCGGCACAACGCCTGGGGCCATCACGCCTGCGGCACGTGCGCGATTGGTCCGGCCGACCGCGGGGGCGTCGTGGACAGCCGGTTCCGCGTCCACGGCACGGCCGGGCTGCGCATCGTCGACGCGTCGGTGTTTCCGACGATTCCCGGATTTTTCATCGCCAGTGCCGTCTACATGGTTGGGGAGAAAGCTGCCGACGTGATCCTCGCCGATGCGGTCGGCGATCGCGGGCGGGTTACGCCCGGCGGGCCGCGCGAGAATTGACTTCCCGAGGCAAGTCGCCCCAAGATGCGCGGCGGCGGGTTTCCAGTGCCGCTTACCTTGCGATTGGAGGGTGCGCTCATGGCCGTTGATGTCCCATCGCTGTTCACCAAGACCAAGGAACAGCTGGACGACCTGTTCCGGGCGGCTGAGGCTGGCCCGATTCCCAACGGTGTCGCCAAGGGTACAGCCCTCGTCGCCACCGGCACGGCCTTCAGCGACGATCTCGCGCACGTCATCAACCTCTTCGCCTGGCAGGGGAAAACGTTCGACGCGGCAGGGGGCGTGCTGCGCAACCGCATCACCGCACTCAGTCTGAACGCGATCGTGGCGGAGGTGTACCTCGGCAAGAGCCTGCTGGACGACAAGCCATGCGTGGTGCTCGATTACTCGAAGACCTCGCTTGTCGCCAAGTGGATCCGCGACGAGATTCGCCTCGTCGCGCCGCATCTGTATCTTGGGCGTGTGTATTGGGACAACAAGCCGACCCTGCACTTCGCCCTCGAAGTGGACTGACCGGCTGTCCTGTTCCGGCCGCCGCCTGAGGATTCCCGCCACGGCGCGCGTTCCGGTGGGTGCCGGTTGCCGCCGTCTCTGTCACCATCGCGACGCTCCTCCGGTGGAGCCGTCGCCAGCGAGGTGTCATCGTGAGCCGATCGTCCTTCCGCACCGTCGCCCTGGTGGGCGTGGTCATCCTCGTGCTGGGCGGCGTGTTCCTGTACCGCTGGTGGTTGACTCCGGACCCGGGGGTAGGACGGACCCTGGACGAAGCGCTGAAGGCGAGTCCACCCAGGGCCGCTGCGAGCTTCCCTGCCGCCGACGAAGACTATTTCCGCGACATGGACCAGACCAGGGACGGTCCGATCGCGCTCTCGCCGGATGAGGTCAAGGGGCGTAACACCTGGGTCGTCTGGTCGGCCGGCAACGACGTGATGTGGGACACGCTTGGCGACAACAGCGTCGGCGCGCTCGACTTCCTGAAGGTCCTGTCCTCGCACCCGTCGCAGAAGTACAGCCGTGCCTGCGACCCGGCCAGACTGGCAGACGGCCGTTGTCAGAACCGGTGGGAGTACTTCGGCCTGGTCAACGAGCCGTGCTTCGAGAAGCCCACGGGGCCTGATCCGAATCGCATGGGGTTGTGGCTCGACCAGCGGAAGGCCGGGTGCGCGCCGGATCCGTTCGAGAACGCCGCGAAATACCCGGGCGTGCGGTTTGGATCGCGCGGCGGCACCATCAACGGCAAGCCGTTCGAGACGGGCTCCTACTACGGGTACGCCACCGGGATCGTCGGGTTCCGCCTGTTCCCGAACCCGGAGTTCGACGAAGCCGCGGCAGAGCGGTGGGACGTCGAGCGGTATTACACCGACCCGACCTACTACAACGCAAAGACGCTCGTGCGTCCGTACCGCGTGGGCATGTCGTGCGGCCTGTGCCACGTGGGCCCGAATCCCATCAAGCCGCCCGCCGATCCGAACAACCCCGAGTGGGCGAACCTCAGCTCGAACGTCGGCGCGCAGTACTTCTGGACCGACCGAATCTTCTACGAGGCGGCGGACTATTCGAGCTTCGCCTTCCAGCTGTTCCACTCGTCTCGCCCCGGATCGCTCGACACCTCGTTCGTGTCCACCGACAACATCAACAACCCCCGCACGATGAACGCGGTGTACGGCCTGCTACCGCGACTCCTCCACGCCAAGCGCTGGGGCAAGGAGACGCTGGCCGGCGGCGGGTTGAACAATAGGCAGCTCAACGACTACGTGAAGGCAGGGCCTCTCGCGACGCTGTTCACGGCGCCGGACACGGTGTGGACACCGCGGGTGCTCAAGGACGGGTCCGACTCGGTGGGCGTCATGGGCGCGCTGAACCGGGTCTACCTGAACATCGGCACGTTCAGCGAGGAGTGGCTCAAGCACTTCAATCCGCTCGTCGGCGGCAAGCCGATCACGCCGATCGAGATCTCGGTGGCGCGCGAGCACTCCGCGATGTACGCCGCCACCGAAGCGCAGACCTTCGACGTGGCGCGGTTCTTCCTGAAGACGACTGAACCGCACAAGCTCGCGGACGCGCCCGGTGGGGCGGCGTTCCTGACGACCGACCAACGGGTGCTCACGCGGGGCAAGGTCGTCTTCGCGGAGAACTGTGCGCGCTGCCACTCGTCGAAAGTGCCCGAGATGGCGACCAGCCTCATTCCCGACGGCTGCGTGGGGAAGGACTATCTGTCGTGCTGGAACAAGTACTGGGAGGCCACCGAGACGCCCCAGTTCAAGGCCGAGATGACCAAGATCGTCACGGCGGCCGACTTTCTCGACGGCAATTACCTGTCGACCGAGCTCCGCGTGCCGGTGACGCTCCTCGGCACCAACGCGTGCAGTCCGCTCGCGACCAACGCGCTCGCCGACAACATCTGGGACAACTTCTCGTCCCAGTCCTACAAGGACCTCCCATCGGTGGGCGACATCACGTGGTACCACCCGTACTCCGGCGAGGCACGCACTTACACCATGCCGGCTGGCGGCCGTGGCTACACGCGGCCGGCGTCGCTCATCAGCATGTGGTCGACCGCGCCGTACCTGCTGAACAACGCGGTCGGCCGTTTCGAGTCGAGCCCGTCGCTCGAGGCCCGGATGCGATCGTTCGACGACTCGATCCGGCAGATGCTCTGGCCGGAGCGGCGTGACAAGGACTCGCTGCTGGGCGACCGGATCCCTGGCGTCATCGATCGGGTCGGGGATCGGGCGCCCGCCGGCTACGATGGCGGGCCTGCCTACGTCACCGTGCCGGCCGGCTATCTGCCGGAGTTCCTGCAGCGCACGCTCGGCGAGCAGCGAGCGCGCTTCCCGGCGCTCTTCACCGACGAGGGCGTCCGTCTGGGCCCGATTCCCCAGGGCACGCCGATTGGTTTGCTGGCCAACCTCAATCTGTTGTCAGAGAATCGCGACGCCGCGGCCCGTGCGCGCCAGTTCGAGCGCGTGAGCTCGCTGCTGGTCGGGTTGCTCGAACGGCTGCACAAGCTTGGCGGCAATGCCACGAACGAGCAGGCCAGGGCGGCGTTTGCCGACATGGTCGACCCGCTGCTCGAGCTGAGCAAGTGCCCGGACCTCGTCATCAACCGCGGCCACGAGTTCGGCGTCAAGCTGTCGGACCAGGACAAGAACGCGCTCATCGAGTTGCTGAAGACCTTCTGACCGGCGAGGCACTCATGCCGCCCGTCACCTCGAACACGAGCCGCCCGGCCCCGCCCGCCAGTACCGGGTCGGCCGTGCTGGATTTCATCAGCGACACCTCGACGTCCCTGGTGCACGTCTACAGCCGGTTCGATCCGTTCATCCGGCCGGCCTTCGACCTGCTGCTCCGCGACGCCGTGGCGCGCATCGTCACGGCGCTCATCAACGCGGGTCGGCGGAACGAAGGCTTCGCGCTCGCAGAGGAGCGGCCGATTCCGGACGAAGAGACGCACCTGCAGTCGATCATCGACAGCTTCACGACGCAGATGAAGCTTCTCTGGAAGCCGGGGGGATTCGAGCGCGGGGGCAACACGAAGACGCACGGCATGGTCCGTGGTGAGTTCACGGTGCACGACGGCCTGCCGGAGCACCTGCGGCGCGGCGTCTTCGCCCAGCCGAAGACCTACCGGGCGTGGGTACGCTTTGCGGGTCCGGGACCGTACGTGACACCCGACATCGAAGACGTCGGGTTCATGAGCATCAGCATCAAGCTCTTGGGCGTGCCGGGGCCCAAGCTGATGGAGGAGGAGCGGCACACGCAGGACTTCACCAGCGTCTCCACGCCCACTTTCGTCACGCAGGACACGAAGGCCAACGCGCATCTGCAGCAGTGGAGCGTGAAGAACGCGCAGATCTTTCACTTCCTGAACCTGACGCGCCCCCACCCGCTGGACCTCATCATGCAGGGCCTGTGGATCAAGACGCAAAGCAGTCCGTTCGAAGCGCCGTACTTCAGCTGCGTGCCGTACCTCCTGGGCGAGGGGCAGGCCATGCAGTACTCGGTCTGGCCGACGTCTCCGAAGCGGACGCCGATCCCGCGGCTGCCCCTGCGTCCGCCCGACGACTACCTGCGCGACGCGATGGTGGCGGCGCTTGCCAGCGACGACATGCGGCTCGACTTCCGGGTGCAGGTGCAAACCGACCCGCATCTCATGCCGATCGAGACCAACGGCGTGCTCTGGCCGGAGCGGCTATCACCCAGAGTGTCGGTCGCGACCCTGAGGATTCCGCGGCAGCGCTTCGACTCGCCAGAGCAGATAGCGTTCGCCCGTCGTCTGTCGTACAACCCGTGGCACTGTATCCCGGAGCACCGCCCGCTCGGCAACCAGAGCCGGGCGCGGCGCCGGATGTACTACGAGCTCTCGCAACTCCGTCACCGCATGAACGACGTTCCCCACTACGAGCCCACTGGGGACGAGGTGTTCGAGTAGCCGCGCGATGACGCCGCAGTCGCAGGTCTACGTCACGGCGCCCATCACGCCCGGGAAGGAGACCGAGCTCCGCCGACTGCTCGATTCGATGATCGTGCGACCGGGCCAGGCACGGCCCGACAACGGGCTCTTCCCCTTCACCGCGTTCGACGGCGTGCACTTCGCGCGGTGGCAGATCGTCGACGACCAGACGCTCGACGACACGCTGATCTATGGCGGTCCGCGGCCGAATCCGCCGCCGGCGCTGGCGTTCGCGGCCGAGATCGACGGCGAGCCAGACGCGTTCTTCAACGAGATGGCCGCCAGGGCGGCGCCGGGCATAGCCGCCTTGTTCGGGTGCTGCGACGGCTTCACGCCAGGTGGCGACCTGGCCGGGTGGCTGCGCGACCATCACATTCAGGCCGCGGCTGGCTACGTGAACTGGGTAGGGCGCACGGTGCGGAGGGTGCGGGAAGAGGCGGCGCTTTACGACGCCGTCCAGCGCCACCTGCAGCGCGAGTGTACAACGCTGGTGGGCGAGCCGCCCTCTCGCGTGCACCTCAGGTTGCGCGAGCTCATTCGAGCCGACATCGCGGCCGGCCGCCTGACGCTCTCGCCCGACGCGCCGACGCCGCTCGGCTGGACCCTGCGAAAGGTGCTGAACCTCGTGGGCGCGCCGCTGCTGCTCCTGCTCTTCTCGCCGGTCATCGTGCCGCTCGCGATAATCGGTGTGCTCGTGATCCGCCGCCGCGAGCCGACCGAACCCGAGCTGTGCCAGCGGACCGACCCGAAACACGCCGCCGCGCTGGCGGCGGTAGAGGACCACGACGTCTCGAACTCGTTCAGCGCCATCGGGACCCTGAAGCCCGGCGTGGTGCGCCGCTGGGCCGCGATCGCCATCCTCTGGGTGATCAACTTCGCGGCCCGCCACGTCTACACTCGCGGCAGGCTCGCGCGCGTACGCACGATTCATTTTGCCCGCTGGGTGTTCCTCGATCGGAAGACACGCGTCATCTTTCTCAGCAATTACGACGACAGCCTCGAAAGCTATATGGACGACTTCATCAACAAGGTCGGCTTCGGGCTGAATCTGTCGTTCAGCCACGGCATCGGTTATCCCCGCACGCGCTGGCTGATCTTCGGGGGCAGCGGCGACGAGCGGAAGTTCAAGGAATTCCTGCGGCGCCACCAGATTCCAACGCAGGTCTGGTACAAGGCGTATCCAGGGCTCACCGCCGTGGACCTCGAGCGGAACTCACGCGTGCGGCACGGGATCGATTCGCCGCAGCTCGGCGGCCAGGAAGCCGCGGAATGGGTGGAGCTGCTGTGACACGTCCGACGGTGGACTATCGCGACGTGCAGGGCCTGGTTCGCTTCGGCTACAAGCACCTCAAGGCCGCGCGCTACGCGGTGGTAGGCGTCAAGAACCTGGCCGCGGCGCGGGCCTGGCTGCGGCAGGCGCCGGTGACGAACGCCGAGTACGTCCAGCCTCCCCCATCCTCGGCGCTGCACGTGGCGCTCACCGCGGCCGGACTCGCCGCGCTCGGCGTCCCGGCGGCCGTCCGGGCGGCGTTTTCGCCAGAGTTCCTGGGCGGCATGGCAGATCTGAACCGCGCGCGGCGTCTCGGTGACGTGGGCGCGAACGCGCCCTCGCGGTGGCGATGGGGTGGGGAGGCCGGCGTGCCGCACCTGCTCGTGATGCTCTTCACGCGCGGGGCGGACACGCTCGATGGGTTCGTCGCGCGCTCGACAGGCGCGGCGTTCGCCGAGGCATTCGACGTGCGCCAGATGCTCGATACGTCGGATCTCGACGGCGTGGAGCCGTTCGGCTTCGCCGACGGCCTCAGCCAGCCGGCCATCGACTGGGACCAGGAGACGGATCCGGACACCCGGAGACTCGAGTACAGCGATCTCGCGGCGCTTGGCGAGTTCCTGCTCGGGTACTCGAACGAGTACGGCAAGTTCACGGACCGCCCGGTCGTCAGCGCGGACGCGGCCAGCGCCGAGCTTCCGGACGCCGCTGACGATCCCGGCAAGAAGGACGTGGGCCGGAACGGCACGTACCTGGTGTTCAGACAGCTCGACCAGGACGTACGGGGGTTCTGGCGTTTCCTCCACGACGCCACTGGCGGTGAGCCAGCCGCAATGGATCGGTTGTCGGCGGCCTTCGTCGGACGGACGCGAACCGGCGAGCCGCTGGTGACGGCAGCACCTGGCGCCGGCGACGGGTTGAACCGTTTCACCTTCGACGACGACCCGCGCGGAGTCGTATGTCCGGTGGGCGCGCACATCCGTCGATCGAACCCGCGCAACACCGACTATCCGGGCCGGCCAACCGGCCTGGCGAAGCTGCTGGCGGCGCTCGGAGCGTCGACAAAGGGATTCCGCGACGACCTGGTGTCACCGGTGCGCTTCCATCGAGTCCTCCGGCGCGGACGCGAGTACGGCCCCGGGCTCTCGCCAGCCGACGCGCTCCAGCCGGCGCCGCGCGACGACACCGAGCGCGGGCTGCATTTCGTGTGCCTCAACGCCAACATCGGACGCCAGTTCGAGTTCGTGCAGAACGCCTGGCTGATGAACACCGCGTTCGCGGATCTCAGGGGCGAGACCGATCCACTGGTCGGCCTCCGAGAGCCAGTGCCCGGCTGCCCGGCGTCGGGCGACTTCACCATCCCGCGCGCCGGCGGGCCGGCTCAGCGTGTCAGCGGACTGTCGCAGTTCGTCACCCTCAGAGGTGGCGAGTATTTCTTCCTCCCCGGCCTCAGCGCGCTCCGGTACCTGGCCGGGTCTTCGTCGTAGCTCGTCTTGACCGGCGCGGCCGCGCGTCTCTCGTTCGGTCCACATTCAGGAGGTTCGCCCATGGCCCACACCTACGAAGAACTGAAGAAGAAGACCGTCGCGGAGTTACGGGACATCGCCGCGACCATCCAGCACGAGGCCGTGCAGGGCTCCACGCAGATGAACAAGGAACATCTGCTGCCGGCCCTCTGCCAGGCGCTCGGCATCGACGCGCGCGAGCACCACGTGGCGCACGGCGCCGAGAAGGGCTCGGCGCACGCCCGGATGCACGAGCTCAAGAAGAAGCGCCAGGAGGCCATCGCGGCGGGCGACCACGCGGCGCTCAAGGTGATTCGCCGCGAATATCACCACTGGAACCACAAGCTGCGGGTCGATGCCCGGCGGCCGGAACCGGCGGGCTGAGATCGCGACCGCGGCGGCGCACGCGAAGCGGCCGACCGTCGATGGACGATGAGTGCCTTCAGCGACGCGAGTCCGTCCGTTCAGTGTCCAGCCACCGCGTACATCAACGCCATCGCGGCCCGGCACGCTCAGTTGGCCCGCGCGAAGCGGCCCACCGTCGGACGGACGAGCGACTCGAACTCGCGGTAGCGCATCCGGATCGCCGAGCGGTGCGAGCCGCCGCTGAACGCGATCTCGTCGTTCGCGGTCATGCTCGCGTCCACGAACACCCGCTGCCCGTACAGAGGACCGAGCGGAGGCACGGCGCCCAGCTCGCAGCCGTGATAGAGGAGGCCGATCTCGGCTTCGGTGGCCAGACGCATCTCGGCGGCGCCGGCCAGATCCCGGAGGCGGGCACCGTCGATGACGTGGTCGGCGGGTACCACCGCCAACGTCGGCTGACTGTCGGCGATGAACACGACGGCCTTGGCCCATTCGCGTCCGGGCACATGGGCGGCGGCGGCCTCACGCAAGGCAGAGTAGGCGCGCGGATGATGGATCACCGCGTAACTCACGTGGTGTTCCCGAAGGTAGTGCCCGATCGGGCTCGGCACCGCCGGCTCGCTCTCTTCCGTAACCCGCGCCGGGAGCTGGTGGGAGAGTTGATCGAGCAGCCGTTCGACCGTTGAGACGACGTCTCTGAGCTTCTCGCGGAACCGGCGGGAGTCCGTGTGATCGATCTCGCGTCTCAGGCCGAGGAGCTTGGCCTCCAGTATCGACCGAAGCCTGGCTGCATCCGATTCCGACAGGTTGAGGCGCAGCATTCGTCACCTCCGTTCAGGTGAGAGATCAACGTATGACGTGGGGCCACCACAGAAGAAGAGCCGCGATCACCGACCCCGCCAGCGCGGAGCCGTAGCAGAGGATGGCCACCAGTTCGTTCAAGTGCTTGATCTGCAGCCCGTCGTACAGGGTGTAGCGGAAGCGATGGGCCCAGTGGAACAGCGACAGCATCGACAAGGCGAAGAGGATCAGTCGTGTCAGCGGATGGGCAACGAGCGCGTTGATGTGTTCGTAGCTGGGCGGCGCGATCCAGCCCAGCGGGAATGCCAGGCCGAACAACGCCATGAGGATGGGCATCAACAGCGCCGACATCACTCCCCCGGCGCTGAACAGGACCCAGAGCAAGGGTTCTGGATGTCGCTTGATCACCGGGCCCCCAACAGCAGCCACGCGACGACTGCCGACACCACCATCCACGCCAGATAGTGAGCGCCACCGACCAGGCCGCTCGCCACGCGCCGGCCGCCGATGTGCACCACGATCGCCTGCGGCGCCGCCATGAAGAAGGTGATCGCGTGGTAGACGATGAAGCCGAAGCTGACGAGGTTCAGGAGCAGCACGGGCGCGCTGGCGGACCAGGCGAGGAAGTCCTGATATGCGGCTTCTCCCCGGCCAATCGCACGCACCAGCATCAACAGATACACGGCGAACCAGGCCACGAACAGGCAGCTCAGCTCGCGCAGGATGAACGCGAAGTAAGACCGCTTCTGCAGCCACCAGTAGGTGGACGTGTGATGTCGAAGCCAGCGTGGGTGATATGCGGTATAGACGTGCGGCTTGCCGTCGGAGTGCGCGTGCGGCTGGAGCATCACACCCCCCGTGGCATGAAGTACGCCTTGATCGACGCGAGGGCCGCGTCGAGCTTGTAGCGCTGAATCGCGCCCGCCGGATCGACGTGTTTCGGGCACACCTTCGTGCACTCGCCCACGAAGGTGCAGCCCCAGATCCCGTCGTGCTCCGACAGGACGTCCATCCGATCCTGGGCGCCTTGATCGCGGTTGTCGAGGTTGTAGCGCTGGGCGAGCGCGATGGCCGCCGGACCGATGAACTTGGGATCGAGGCCGTAGATCGGACACGCGGCGTAACACAGCATGCAGTTGATGCACATGCTGAACTGCTTGTATTCGTCCAGCTCGTCGGGGGTCTGGAGGTACTCACCCTCGGCCAGCGGCTTCTCCACCTCGCGGACAATCCACGGCTTCACGCGGACCAGCTTCTGCATGAAGTCGCCAAGGTCGACGATGAGGTCGCGAATCACGGGAAAGTTCCGGAGCGGTGCCACCGTGACCGGACCGGGTGCGTAGTCGGAGAGAAACGTCGCGCACGTCAGCTTCGGCTCGCCGTTGACCGTCATCCCGCAGCTGCCGCACACCCCCATGCGACACGACCAGCGGAACGACAGCGTGCCATCGAGGCGGTCCTTGACGTAGTTGAGCCCGTCGAGGACGACCCACTCCTTGTCGAAGGGCACCTCGTAGTCCTGGAAGTGGAGCTCAGATTCGGTCTCCGGCCGGTACCGCCCCACCCGCAGCCTGATGCGATCCGCCATGCGATGCCGCCTCTCCGTAAACCCGCTCGCCGGGCGGCCAGCGGGTGATCGTGACGGGCAAGTACTGCACCCGGCAAGAGTTGTCCGGTTGAAGAGATGCCAGGGAGTGCGCAAGAAAGCGTTCGTCGTCTCGCTTCGGAAAGTCGGTCCGCTGATGGGCACCGCGCGATTCCTCGCGAAGCCGGGCCGAGCTGATGATCGCGAGCGCGACGTCGAGCATGAAGGACAGCTCCAGCACCATGGTGCGCTCGGTGTTGAACGTCCGGCTCCCGTCTTCAATCGCCAGGTCCTCGAAGCGTTCCTGGAGCCGCCGCAACTGGTCCTCGCCACGCGTCAGGGACGCGCCCGTTCGGTAGATGCCGGCGCTCTCCTCCATCGTCTTCTGCATGTCCTCCCGGAGGTCGGCGAGGCGTTCCCGTCCCTTGCGGTTCAGCAGATCGTGTTCGAGGCGCCGCTCCTCGTCGTGGGCCTGGGCCACGACGGCCGGATTGACGCCCGGCTGGCGCGCCGCGTACTCGGCGGCGGCGCGACCGGCCCGCGCGCCGAAGACCAGCAGCTCCGGCAGCGAGTTCGACCCGAGGCGATTGGCGCCGTTGATGCTCACGCACGCGCACTCGCCCGCCGCGTACAGGCCGGGCACGGAGGTGGCACCGTGGATGTCGGTGTGGATGCCGCCCATCATGTAGTGGACGACCGGGCGCACGGGAATCAGGTCGGTGACCGGGTCGAGATTCTGGTACTTCCTGCAGAGCTCACGCACGAACGGGATCTTCGCGTCGACCTTCTTTCCGCCGAGATGACGCAGGTCGAGGTGCACGACCGGACCGTGCGGCGTGTCGATCGTCCGGCCCTTCGCCAGCTCCTGCATGAAGGCCTGCGACAGGCGGTCGCGTGGACCGAGCTCCATCGACTTCAGCACCGGATGTGGCTGCGGGGTGCCGAGGTCGTAGTCCTGCAGGTAGCGGTAGCCGTCCTTGTTGATGAGAAAGCCGCCCTCGGCTCGCGCTGCCTCGGTGATGAGAATGCCGGTGAAAGGAAGACCGGTCGGGTGGTACTGGACGAACTCCATGTCTTTCAGCGACGCGCCGGCGCGATACGCCAGCGCCATCCCGTCGCCGTTCTTGATCGCCGCGTTGGTCGTGAAGGGGAAGACCTTGCCGCAGCCTCCGGTACAGAGGATCACGGCGCCCGCGGTAATCGCCTCGATCTTGCCCGACATCAGGTCGAGGGCCACGACACCCTGCACGCGCCCGTCATCGACGAGGAGCCTGGTCACGAACCACTCGTCGTAACGCGTGATGCCCGTGTACTTGAGCGACGTCTGGAAGAGGGTGTGCAGCATGTGGAAGCCGGTCTTGTCGGCGGCAAACCACGTCCGCTCCCGCTTCATCCCGCCGAACGGGCGCACGGCAATCCGGCCGTTCGGCTCGCGATTCCACGGGCAGCCCCAGTGCTCCATCCGGAGCAGCTCCTCGGGCGCTTCGCGCACGAACACTTCCACGGCGTCCTGGTCGGACATCCAGTCGCCCCCGGCGATGGTGTCGAACGCGTGCTCATCGAAGCTGTCGCCCGGCGCGATCACGCCGGCGGCGCCCCCCTCGGCGGAAACCGTGTGGCTCCGCATCGGGTACACCTTCGAGACGACCGCGACGTTCAGTGCAGGGTTGGCGTCCGCGATCGCGATGGCCGCCCGTAGGCCCGCGCCGCCGCCGCCGACCAGCACCAGGTCGTGGGAAGGCGTCATTGTCTGAGATGCCTATTCGGCCGACAGCAGCTCGTCGACCAGGACGTGCCCGTTGTGATGCACGACCCTCCGGCTCACGGTTCCATCGTGGTACTCATGCTGGATGCTGACGCATCCGCACTTGAACTCGACTTCCCGGGTGACGACGACCTCATCGTCGTGGTCTTCGAAGCTTTCCCCGTCGACGAACTGACCGCAAGGTGCCTGCCGACCTCTGAAGCTGCCTTCGGCGTTCATGCTGCCCTCCCTGCGAGATGTCCGGGGGCTGCCGATTCCGTCTGGTGTCGAGCGCGGGTGCCGCGCGGAGCGGCACGAGTCGGGCCAGTTTACGCTTTCAGTCGGGCCTTGCAACGGGGTTTTTCGAGACCGCGGTGGCCGCGAGCGGGCGAATGAGGGGGTCATCATTCCATGCTGCCCGGGCATTGGAAGCTCGACGCTGGCGATGATCCGTCCCTATGTCCGGCATCGCCGCCCAGGTAGCGCCACTCACCGTTGTCGAGGCCGGTCAGCTGTGCGGGCGCCGCCTCGCGGGCTGCTCATGGAACGCTGGTCACCGCGTGCGCGCCTTGACAGTTCGGCCGTCGGAGTGGCACACCCGTGAGCGCTCGTGAGCGCTGCTCGAGTCCGCATATGTGTCCAGCTCACGAGCGGCACGCTGATGGCCAGCAGTCGGGAAAGGGACGGTCCTATAATCCGCACACCATGTGGGCGTCCCGCTTCCTCCCCCGCGCGTCTGCCTCGATTGCGAGCGCCTTGCTGGCTGGTCTCCTCAGTCCGAGCCCGCCGCTGAGGGCGGCGCCGGGCGACGCGCAGGTGACACCAGGCGAATTCGTGATCGAACACCCGACGCTCATCAACCTGGGCTTCGAGTGGCACATTGACGGCGATGCCAACCGCAACGCGAGCGTCGACGTCTCCTTCCGGAAGCAGGGCGAGAGCGCCTGGCAGAAGGGGATGCCGCTGACGCGTCTGCAGGGCGAACAGGTTTACTGGCGGAACATCTTCAACCTGGTGGTGCCGAACATGTTTGCCGGCAGCATTCTGGATCTCGAGCCGGGCACGGCGTATGAAGCACGCTTCGTGCTGACGGATCCGGACGGCATCAGCGGACCCGCTGCGAGCGCGACCAGGACGGTCACCGTCCGGACGCGTCCCGAGCCGATGGCCGCCGGCGGCGGCAAGGTCTATCACGTGTACCCGGTGAAGTGGCAAGGACCGAAAGTCGAGCCGGCGTTCGAGGGAATCATGTGCGCCTACAACTACTACTGTGGCGCGGGTGATACCGCACCCGGCGGGCGTCCCCGCGTGAAGCCGGGCGACACCTTCCTGGTCCACGCCGGCACCTACGCGTATCACTACGAGTTCTACGCCAACCAGACCACCATCAACGCCACCACTACCTTCGAGGGGACCTACTACCTCACCGCCGATGGCACGCCTGACCGGCCGATCGTCATCAAGTCCGCTGGCGACGGCGAGGTGGTCATCGACGGCCGCGGCAACTTCAACCTGTTCAATGTCAAGGCAGCCGACTACAACTACTTCGAGGGGATCACGTTCCGGAACACCGACATTGCGATCTGGGCGGGCACGCAGTTCATTGCCGGTTCGAAGGGGCTCACCGTGAAGGGATGCCGCTTCGAGCAGGTGGGGATGGGGGTCTTCTCCAACCACTCGGGGTCGAGCGATTTCTACATCGCCGACAACGTGTTCCTCGGCCGCAACGATTCGAAGCACCTGACCGGGTGGACGGGCCCGTTCTGGCAGCAGTTCGAGCACGTCGAGGGCCAGGAGTTCCCGCCGGTGATGAAGTCGTACACGGCGGTGCGGTTGTATGGACCCGGACACGTGGTCGCTCACAACTACGTCGCCGACTTCCACGATGGCATCGACACCGACATGTACGGCATGCCCGATGGATCGCATCCGATCGAGGGGCCCAGCTATCCGCCACGCGAGTTCTGGGATCGCCGGCCCAACGCCATCGACATCTACAACAACTACATCACCAACGCGCACGACAACTCGATCGAGATGGACGGCAGCATGCACAACATCCGCGTGATGCGGAACATGCTGATCAACTCGGCCTCGCATCCGATGAGCACACAGCCGTCCACGGGTGGCCCGATCTACTTCATCCGCAACATCGTGTATCACGCGCCAGGAGGATCGACCCGGCTGACGGGTGGATCGCCCGGCGTCTTGTTCTACAACAACACGATCCTGACGGAAACGAGCGCCGGAGCCTCGGCCAACGTGCACTGGCGCAACAACCTGATGCTCGGGTCGAATGCACAGGCGTCGATCTTCACCGTCAATACCAACACCAACTACAGCTCGTCGGATTACAACGGCTTCCGTCCGAATCCCGGCAACGAATCGTTCCAGTGGAACTCGCCGTCGTCGAACGTCGCCGCGATTCCCGCCGATGGCACTGGCTCGGCGAAGCTCGAGACCCGTCGGTTTGCGACGCTGGACGCGTACGCGCAGGCGACCGGGCAGGATCAGCACAGCGTGGCGGTGGACTACGACGTCTTCCTGAAGGTCTCGAAGCTGGACGCGAAGGACCTGGCAACCGTGCAGCGTCTCTACAAGGCCGAGGATTTCGACTTCCGGATCAAGCCTGGCTCCGCGGCTGTGGACCGCGGCGTGAACCTGCCGAATGTCACCGACGGTTTCACCGGCCAGGCGCCCGATCTCGGTGCGCTCGAAGTTGGTCTGCCGGTGCCCGTCTACGGCCCGCGGCCGCGATGACTGGGGTGGCCCCGGCGCCAAGCCTCGCGTAGCGGCAGCAGGAAGCGTTCACCCAGCGCCAGCCGGCGGGACACCTTCACCGCGCCTGTCGAACACGCGCCTGGCCTTACCAACCGATCGCTCGATGACACCGGGATTGCTGACCGACACGGACGCAGTCACGCCAATATAGGACTTGATCCTGCGCTGCAGGTCTCTCGCGGCTTCGTCTCGAATAGCTGCGACATTCGCGGCCTGTGGATCGAGCTCGACCATCACCTCGAGGTGGTCCAGCGCACCCTCGCGGCGCACCTCGAGCATGTAATGAGGCGCAAGGTGCCGTTGACCGACGACGAGCTCTTCGATCTGCGATGGAAACACGTTGACGCCGCGAATGATCAGCATGTCGTCCGTCCGCCCCGTCACCTTGGCCATTCGTCGCATCGAACGTGCCGTTGGCGGCAACAGCCTCGTCCGATCGCGCGTGCGGTAACGGATGACCGGCAGGGCCTCTTTCGTCAGAGACGTGAAGACCAGCTCGCCGACTTCGCCGTCTGGGAGCACCGCGCCGGTCTCCGGGTCCACGATTTCAGGGTAGAAATGGTCTTCCCAGATGACTGCTCCATCCTTCGCTTCGATGCACTCGCAGGCCACCCCTGGGCCGATCACTTCTGACAGTCCGTACATGTCAATGGCGTCGATATCGACCCGCTGTTCGATGTCGCTCCGCATCGCCTCAGTCCACGGCTCGGCGCCAAAGATGCCGATCTTCAGCGAGCAGGTGCGCGGATCGACCCCCTGGCGAGTGAATTCCTCGCAGATGTTCAGCATGTAAGACGGCGTCACCATGATCACGTCTGGAGCGAAATCGATGATGAGCTGCACCTGCTTCTCGGTTTGACCGCCGGACATGGGCACGACCGTGCAGCCCAGCTTCTCTGCGCCATAGTGCGCGCCCAAGCCGCCGGTGAACAATCCGTAACCATACGCCACGTGCACGATGTCTCCAGTCCGTGCGCCAGCGGCCCGGATCGAGCGGGCCATCAACGACGCCCACGTCTCGATGTCGCGAGCGGTGTAGCCGACAACGGTTGGTTTGCCGGTCGTGCCGCTCGAAGCGTGTACGCGGACAACGTCGGTTCGTGGCACCGCAAACAGGCCGAACGGATAGCCATCCCTGAGGTCCTGCTTCGTGGTGAACGGAAACCGTGCGAGATCGGCGAGGCTGCGCAGATCGTCAGGATGCGCTCCGATCGCGGTGCATTTGTCTTGGTACTGACGGACGTGGTCATACGCGTGGCGGACCGACCATTTGAGTCGCTGCAGCTGAAGGCTTTCGAGCTCGTCCCGGCTCGCCCGCTCAACCGGTTCGAGCTCGGCGGTCTCCTGTCGCCTCTTCGTCACGATCAATCACCGTCCTCGCGAGGCACGTTCAGCGCGATGCTCGGCCATCGCGTGCAGGTGCTCGGGCGACGATGTCGAGACCCGTTGATACTCGAAGTAGGTCTCGACGAAGTCGGCAAAGGACGTCTCGAAGGCCATGTTCGTCAGCTTCTTGGTGAGCCGCGTCGAGGTCTCGGCCATGGACAGAAGTCGAGCGGTGAGCTCCGCGATCGTGGCCTCGAAGGAGTCTGGTTCGACGACCCAGTCCACGAGGCCCCACTCCTTCGCCACGGCTGCGTCGACGATGTCGGCGGCCAGCGCGAGTCGTTTGGCGCGGCCGATGCCGGCGTGCCGCGCGACTCGCCACATCCCGATACCCGGAATGATGCCCTCTCTCACGGCGGTGATCCCGAACCTGGCATCGTCGCGCGCCACGCGCAGGTCACAGGCGAGGGCCACCTGGAGGCCGCCGCCGATGCAGTGCGAGTGAATCGCCGCGATCACGACCGCGTCGAGCGTTTCCAGCTTGCGAAGCGCCGTTTCCCAGTTTCGGAAGAACGACATCGCGGTCTCGCCCTGGGACAGCGCGGTGAGGTCGATGCCACTGCAGAAGGCGCGGCCCGCGCCGCGGACGACGACGACTCGTACGGCTGCCTGACCTGCCAGGTCGTCGACGAGCGCGTTCAGATCGCGCGCCCACTGTTCGTTGGCGCAGTTCAGGACGTGCGGGCGGTTGAGCGTGAGGGTCGCGACCCGGTCGTCGACGGTGGAAAACATGGTTTCGAGCTCCACAACAGCCTCCTGTTCGGGCGAGACGCGCCGACTTGCGCAGTGTAGGCGGAACTGACCAGCTGGCCAAGGGTCGTTCGAGCGCCTCAGCAGCGCCGATCCGAAGGCCAGCGCCCGCCCCGAACTCATTGGCACGCACAGCCTGGCGGCCCTCTCAATTCGTGAACGTGTGGTTGGAAGATACACGTGCCCGGGAGCCTGTCCAGATCAAGGTGCCGAAACGTGGCATTCAGTTGGTCGCACGGTGAAGTTAACAGGCCAACCATTCAACGTCCCTGTCTGGTCAACTGCGCACTGCTGTGCAACCGCGTGCAACGATTGTCCCAAACATCCCCGCCACCGTCGTCTCGCCTAAGATAGGCGCCTTCAGAGCACCGATATGTCAATCACACTTCGCATCCCGGGTCAGCGCGAGGCAGCGCCCCGAACTGCGGTTCGCGGTGCGCCGACGGCAGCAGCAACGAAACCGGTCACCAACCTCCTGGACGACGTTGAAGTCGTCCACGCGTTTTCGTTGTCCCCCGCGGCGCGCGCGCGGGGGCCGGCGGAGCTGACCAAGGTGGAAGTCGCCGACGACGCGATCGTGGAGATTGAAGTCGACGGCTTCCACATGTGGACGTCGGCGAAGAAGTATGAGGAAACCGTGCGCGCCGTGCGCCCGGAGGCGACGCCGGGCGAGGCGGTTGTCGTCGATGCGTTGCCGGCGCCGACTGGCGCGACCCGCGGCGACGGCGACCGGAGCGCCAGCGCGGTGCGCGTGCTCAACCTGCGGTCGCGGCTGGAAGAACAACTGAAGGACCCCGCGATCCTCAAGGAGTTCGCCGAGGACTTCGGGTTCAAGTTCATCGGTCGCGAAGGATCGTGGATGCTCGCCAAGGCGCTGATCTGGCTGATCGAGCGCCAACTGAAGCCGCGCGAGGGGCTCTATCACTGGGACCAGGTCGTGCACCCCGCGAAACCGGATGCGCCCGATCCCGCGCAGGCCACGTTCGAGGGCGTCGATCCCGCGCAACCGATCCTCCTTTTCCTGCACGGGACCGGCTCGAGCACGCGCGGCAGCTTCGGCGAGTTCCTCGAACAGGGCGCCGCGGACCAGTGGAAGGAGATCACCGGTTACTTCGGCGACCGCATCTACGCGCTCGAGCACAAGACGCTGAGCCGGAGCCCCATCGAGAACGCGCTGGTGGTGGCCGAGCGCATGCCCGCCAACGCCATCCTGCACCTGGTGTCGCACTCGCGCGGCGGGTTGATCGGGGACCTCCTGTCGCTGCGCGGGATCGACACCAGGCAGATCGCGGCCTTCACGCGACAGGGAGAGTTCGACGCCGCCGACAAGTACGATCGCGACCACCTGACTCGCCTGTCGGCGCTGCTGTCGAAGAAGAAGTTCAAAGTGCAGCGGTTCGCGCGCGCCGCCTGCCCGGCGCGCGGCACGCTCCTCGCCTCCGAGAACATCGACCAGTTCCTCTCGGTCATCACCTATCTCGTCGGGCTGATCCCGTTCCTGAAGGCCTCACCGCTCTACGAGATCGTCAAGCGCGTCACGCTCGAGACGGTCAAGCGGCGTTGGG
>DATLLC010000309.1:0-5779 GCA_035538015.1 Vicinamibacterales bacterium | reverse complement strand
CCCATGAGTTGAGGCGTCCCGATGCCCTTCTGGTCCCAGGCATCCGCGAACACCAGGAAATCCGCGCCGACGAGCTCGAGGCGTCCGTTCTTAGACGGCTCGTAAATCACAATCTCAGGCCTCGCCGGATCCAGCTCGCCGTCGACCACCAGCGGCAGGTTCACATAGTGAAGGCCCATCGCGCCGGAGTCCGGTCCGCTGACGCAACCAAACATCAGCTGGTAGCCCTCCGCCTCGGCCGCCGCCACGTCGCGAAAGCGCTCCGTCGCGTCCCGCACGACCTTGACGAGGTCGTTGTCGCTGGCTCGTACCCGTGGTGGCAGGCTCGCGATGAGAAGGCCGATGATCGAGTACCCGAGTAGCTGTCCATATCGTTTGACGTTCATTGAGATTCTCCTTTGCTGCACGACTTGCGTTTCACATCATCAGCGTCACCGCACCGCTCGCCACCAACGCGACTGCCCAGATCAGATCGAGGTTGAACCAGGCGCGGCGCAGGATGCCCACACCAACTTTGTCGAACACCAGCACCGCGACGAACGCGGTCACGGCGAGATAGCTCACGGCATGGACACCGGTGGCGACCAGCGCGGCACTCGCCGTTGTCCCCGCAGCGCCGGCCGCATGGCGCGCGTGGCCGCCGCCGTCCGCCATCGACATGCCCACGAACACCGGTACGACCATGAGGCCGGCGCCATGTGCCGTGGCCATCAGGAACGACCACACCGCGAGTCCCCCCAGGCCCACGCGCATGCCCACCCAGCGCGGATGTCGATGCCGAAACAGCCGCATGATGCCGAGCGAGACGAGGACGCCGGCGATCGACCATTGCAGTGTTCGCATCGGTACGACGGTGCCAATCGCGAACGCCACGCCGACCGAGCCGGCGACGGCCAGCGCATGGCCCGCGCCGAGAGGAACGAGCGCGCGAAGCACCGCGCCGCGGCGGCGCTCCTGCATCCCGAGCGCCACCGCGAACAGCCAGCCCATTCCTGGATTGATGCCGTGGAAGGCGCCGAGCGAAATCAGCACCAGCCACGATGTCGTCGCCATCTCACCGGTCATGACGGCCCACTTACGCGAAGCAGTAGGAGTCGGAGCTCGCGTCGCCGCCCTCCAAATGCACCTGGTGCGGACGCCTGTCGTCGAACTGCACGAACCCGGCAGGATCGAGCGCGATGCCGCCATCGGGGCGGGCATCGATCTTTGCCAGCCACCCCTTGATCCCGTCGGGATAGAACTGGTCGTCCCACGTGCGATAGAGCGAGTTGGTCACGTAGACGCGCTTGCCGTCGCGGCTGATCTCGACCATCTGGGGCGCGCCGTTCAGCGGCTGGCCCGGACGCGCCGAGTGCGCCTGGCGCCGGACGATGCCTCCCAGCCGTACTGAGCCGGTCTCGATCGGATTGAAGGGATCGGAGACGTCGAACTGCTTCAGCTCGCCGGTGCCAAAGCACGAGACGTAGAGGAATCGATCGTCGAGCGAGAGGTTGAGGTCGGTGACGAGCGGCGGCACGGCGCCGAAGCCTTTCAGCAGCGGCGGCAAGTCGTCGGCGGACGCAGGCTCGGCGGGAATCTCGATCACCTTCCTGATCCGCCACTCGCCGCCCTTGCTGTTGCCCTCCCGGTGCCACAGCCATATCGAGGCGGAAAGGTCCTTCAGGCTGGTCACCACGCCCACGAAGCCGTAGGTCTCGGTGGGATTGTGCGCAGGCCGCAGTTCCAGCACCATCTGCTGCTCGGCTCCGAGCTCGAGCTTCTGCACGTGCTTACGGCTGTGGAGATCCCAGACGTGCAGGGCGTTGCCGTACTTGCCCGCCAGCAGCAGCTCCGGATTCACACCGTTCTCCACCATGCGCGGCGTGCCCCACTCGCTCGTGATCATCGTGTCGTGCCCGAGGTGCCACCAGAAGTCGTAGGCGAGATACTGCGGTCCGCGGTCGCGCTCCCAGCGGCCCTTGATCTCGAAGGTCTCGGGATCGAGCACGAAGATCCCGCCGGGACCGTTGCCTTCGCCATCTCCCAGCGCGTTGACGTAGATCCCGTCGGGCCCGCAATGCGAGGTGTGCGGACGGCTGTAGCCGGTCTTTCTGATCACCTCGTCGGCTTCGATCACCTTTGCGAGACGGGGGTGGCGAGGATTCGGCTCGGTGTCGAGGATGTAGATTCGTGACGACCGCAGGCCCGGCACGACGAGGTAGCGTCGCTTCATATGCGGGTGCGGGGAGGAGGGACACAAACACGAGCTGCACGCATTCCACCCGAAGTGGTGGAGCTCGTCGCCGGCGCCCGGCATGTCGACGCGCGCGATCTGGGCGCCGTAACCCGGCGATGCGGGATCGACGTCGAGGACGGCCAGCGCGTCGCTGCCGGCCGGGTTGGGATTGAGCAGGGCGACATACGCGATCGTTTCCACGGGCGCGCCCATGGCCATCGTCGGCGACGGATAGAAGGTTTGGTCGGGAAGCAGTTTGGGCATCTCCAGGTCTCCTCGGTTGGATGGCGTGATTCGGAGGGTAGAATCGGACCTCCGCCGGCGTCCTTTGAGAACGCTGGCGTATTCCTGAAACTTTCCTGAGGAGGTGCTTTGGGCGACCCTGGAGAGCGAGGCGCCTACCGATTCGGGCCGTTTCAGCTGGACGTCCGCGAACGCCGGCTCTCGCGCGGCACGGACATCATCCCCCTGCGGCTGAAGGTGTTCGACACGCTCTGCGTGCTGGTTGAGAACGCCGGACGGCTGGTGACCAAGGATGAGCTGCTGGCGGCGGTCTGGCCCGACACGACCGTCGAAGAAAACAACCTCAACCACAACATTTCGGTGCTGAGGAGGGCGCTCGGAGAGAAAGCGACCGGGCAGCAGTACATCGAAACCGTTCCGCGGATGGGCTATCGCTTCGTTGCGCCGGTCGAAACGGCCGAGCGGGAGATCCCCGCGCCGGCGGCGTCAGTGGAGAGCCGACAGCCCGCTTCGCCCCCGCGCCGGTCGGGGACGAACCGAGTCCTCCTCGCCTTCGCCATCGTCATGGCCATCGCTGCCGCGATCGCGTTGTACCTTGCGCGCCCCCGTACCTCCGGTCGCGCCGCGGCACTCGCGGACCAGGACAGCGTCCTGATCGCCGACTTCGTCAATACCACCGGCGACGAAATCTTCGACGGCACGCTCAAGCAGGCCGTGGCGGTTGAACTGGGGCAGAGCCCGTACCTCAACCTCGTGTCCGAGGCACGCGTCCGCGAGACGCTTCGCTACATCGGACGATCGCCGGACGAGCGCGTGACGCGGGACCTCGCGCGCGAGATCGCGCAGCGCCAGGGCGTCAAGGCGCTGCTGCTCGGGTCGATTGCGAGCCTCGGCCGCCACTACGCGATCAACCTTGAGGCCGTGAGCGCGGCCAGCGGTGAGACCATCGCGCGCGAGCAGGCAGAGGCGGAGAGCCGCGAAAGGATTCTCGTCCGTCTCGGCGAGGCGGCGACCAGGCTGCGCGAGAAGCTGGGCGAGTCGCTCGCCTCGATCGAGAAGTTCTCGGCCCCCATCGAGCAGGCCACCACGGCGTCGCTGGACGCGTTCAAGGCTTACGACCTCGGTAGGCAGAAGCATTTCGGCGGCCGGTACTTCGAGGCCATCCCCCTGTTCCGCCGGGCGGTGGAACTCGATCCAGACTTCGCGATGGCCTATGCGGCGCTCGGCATCGCCTATGGAACGGCAAAGGAGTCCGACCTTGCCGCACAGTTCTCACAACGGGCGTTCGAGCTTCGCGATCGGGTGAGCGAGCGAGAGAAGTTCTACATCGCGGTGCGCTACTACATGGACGTCCTCGACGACGGCGATCGAGGCATCGAGGTGCTGGAGCTGTGGAAACAGACCTATCCTCGCGACTTCGTACCCCGCACGAACCTGTCCGCGCGCTACGCCGCGATCGGACGCTACCTGGAGGCTCTCGATGAAGCGCGCGAGGGCCTTCGCCTGAACCCGGACGCCGGTGTCGCGTACGCCGCCGTCGCGCATACGTTGATCTGTCTCGGCCGACTGGGAGAGGCGGGGGCGGCGATCGAGCAGGCATTGGCGAGGAAGCTCGACCTGCCCTACAGCCATTACATGCTGTACGCGATTGCTCTCCTGCGGGACGATGCGCCGGCCGCGCAGCAGCAGATCGACCGCGTCTCGGGCACCGCGGACGAGGCGGGGATGCTGGCGTTGCAGTCGATCACCGCGGCGTACGCCGGCCGGGTGCGCCAGGCGCGGGAGATGTCGAAACGGGCGGTGGAACTGGCGAAGGGCAGCGGCCTCGAAGAGGCCGCCGGCCTGTACGCGGCGGGAAATGCGCTGTGGGAATCGGCCTACGGCAACTGCCGCGAGGCGGAGTTCGCAGTCACGCGGGCCCTCGCGTTGTCGCGGGGCCGGCACGCCCTGAGCTGGAGCGCGCTGTCCGTTGCCATGTGCGGAAATTCGAGCCGGGCCGGCGCGCTCGCCGATGAGATGGTCCGCCGATTTCCCGAGAACTCGTTTTTCAAGTCGTCCTGGCTGCCGATGGTGCAGGCTGCGGTCTCGATCCATCGCGGCAATGCGGCCGCCGCCGTGGACCAATTGAAGAACGCGGAGCGCGTCGAGCTGGGCAACGACGCATCGCTCTGGCCCTCATACCTTCGCGGCCTGGCCTACCTGCGGCAGGGTGCCGAAGCGCACGCGCTGCGGGAGTTCGGGAAGATTCTCGACCACAAGGGCGTGCTGGTCCCCAAGGACTTCAATCCCGCTGCGATGACGCTGTACCCGCTGGCGTCCCTCGGCCGCGCCCGCGCCGCCGCCCGCAGCGGCGATGTCGAGGCGAGCCGCTCGGCCTATCGGGCGTTGCTCGACGTCTGGAAGGACGCTGACTCGGACGTCCCGATCGTTGGTGCCGCGCGACGCGAGTACCTCAAGGTCGACGTGGCCGCTCCCCCCAGGAACTGATGGCAGTTGAGCGTCGCCGCGTCGAAGCCACTCTTCTGCCCCCTCTCGGCCAGCTTCCCCGTGCGTATCCTGCCACCACGCCTCGCCGCCGCGGGCGCCGAGATTGGAACCCTCCTGCCGTGGGCAGGGTCGTTACTTTGCCTCCAGCGCGGCCAACGCTACCTTGGCCACCTGGCGGAGTGCACGCCGATCGGACTTCAGCCTGGCCATTGCGCGCATACCCTGGATCGTCACGGCGAAGAACCTGGCCAAAGCCTCGGGGTTGAGAGCCTTCGATAATTCCCCGCTCGTTTGCCCCTCGGCGATCGCTTGAGCAAAAATCTGTTCGACGGCCGACTGGTTCTCGCGCAGGAACTGAGCGATGACTCTGTCGCCAGTCTCTCGCTCGAGATTCGCGCTGAGCAGAAGACACCCGCGCGCATGCTGCTCCTCGGATTCCGCGCTCAGCCCGAAGAGCAGCCGCGAAAATCCGTCTCGCGCTTTGCGCGCCGAGGCAAACATCGCCCGCATCGATGTGAGGGTCTGCTCGCGATAGTGCGCAAGCGCCTTCAGATACAAGGCGCGCTTGTCCCCGAACGTGTCGTACAGGCTTTGCTTGGAGATGCCCATGGCCTGCAGCAACAAGTCCAGCGACGCCCGCTCGTAACCGGTACGCCAGAACACCTCCATCGCCGCGGCCAACGCCTCGCCTTCGTTGAACGCCTTGGGACGAGCCATGCCTCACGTCGCAGTCTAGCGGCCCTCGGTTGACATGGCTAATTCTAGACTATATAGTCCGAAATCCATGAACCGATCGTTGTCGTCGCCAGCACCGACGTGAAACCGTTCTCATCC
>DATLLC010000308.1:0-36255 GCA_035538015.1 Vicinamibacterales bacterium | reverse complement strand
CTCGGTGACGTCACGGCCGATGTCGCGGCGGTGATGGCCGGCATTCCGATGCCGCCGAACTTCGAGTGGGGCTTTGCCGGCGACGTCGAGCTGATGCAGGAGTCTGCCGCGGCCATGGGGCTGGCGCTGCTGCTGGCGGTGGCCTTCATCTACATCGTGCTGGCGTCGCAGTTCGAGTCGTTTCTCGAGCCGTTCCTCATCATTCTGTCGCTGCCGCTCGCCATCGTCGGCGCGCTGCTGGCCATTCTCTTGACCGGCAACAACCTGGGCATGCCGGCGATGATCGGCATGGTGATGCTGATGGGCCTGGTCACGAAGAACGCGATCCTGCTGATCGATTTGACCAATCAGTACGTCCGCGAGGGGCTGTCGGTGGAGGACGCCATCCTGAAGGCAGGCCCCATCCGGCTGCGGCCGATTCTGATGACGACGATGGCGATGATCCTCGGCATGCTGCCATCGGCGATGGGTCGCGGCGAGGGCGGCGAATTCCGTGCGCCCATCTCCATTGCGACCATCGGTGGACTGATTACGTCCACGGCGCTGACCCTGGTCGTCGTGCCCGTGGCCTACCTGTTGCTCGCCCGCATCCTGGCGCGGATGCAGGCGTGGCGCTCGCAGCCTGCGTCGAGGTTGGCACCCGCGGCGCGGATTGCCGGTGTTTTGCTCGTGCTGGCCCTGGTCGGCTGGTTCCTGGCGGCGAGCAACGCCTTCGCGCAGACGCCACCAGTCCGATCCCTGGCCGAGCCGGCCGCGCGTCCGCAGAGTGCCCTGAGTTTGACGTTCGACCAGGCGCTCGAACGCGCGCTTGGCGCCAATCAGGGGCTGAAGGTGGTCCAGGAGCGCGTCCACGAGAGTCAGGCCAAGGTCTCGGAGGCCAGGACCAATTACCTGCCCGAGGTGAACTTCAACTACTTGTACACGCCGTCGCAGCGGTTTCCGCTGATTCGGATTCCACCTGGCATCTTCGGGCCCGGCGAGACGACCTTCCAGGCGAACTTCCAGCGCGAGAACATCCTGGGGCTCGACATCTCGCAGCCGCTCTACACCGGCGGACGGCTCCGTAACGCTCACGCGATCGAGGAGTCGGGCCTGGACGCCTCGCGGCTCGAGCTCGATCGCAGCCGGCAGGACCTCCAGTACCGCGTGGTCGAGGTGTTCTACAACGCGCTGCTGAAGCAGCAGGGCCTGGGCGTGGCCGAGGAGCAGATCCGGCTCGCCGAAACGCAGCTCAAGCTGGCACGCGCGCGCTACGACGCCGGGACAGTCGCGCGCCTCGACGTGCTGCAGGCCGAGGTGCAGCTCGCCAACTCACGGGCTCGGCGCATCCAGGTGACGGCGGAAGCGAGCGCGGCCGTGCAGGCCGTCCGCACGGTGCTGTCTTTGCCGCAGGGACAGGCGCTGACACTAGTCGGGACGCTCGACGATGGTCGGGAGATTCCAGGCCGCGAGGTCCTCGATCTCTCGTTGCCCTCCCGGCCGGACCTCCGTGCCTTCAACGCGCGGCGCGATCAGGCCGAGTTCGCCTCGCGGCTGGCCGACGGCGCGTGGAAACCCAGCCTCGCCTTCCGTGGGAACATCCAGTACCAGGAGGACTCGTTCGGCAACGTCCTGGACAGCGACAACCAGAACTACACGTTCGGCCTCGCCGTTCAGATGCCGCTCATGGCGGCGCCGGGTGCGGCGGCACGCCGCGCGGCGGCGCAGGCCCAGAAACGCCAGGCCGAGTACGGGCTGAACGCGTCGACCGACCAGGCGCGGCTCGAGCTCGAAACGGCGTGGACCACGCTGCAGGCGGCGGCTGAAGTCGTCTCGACGCAGGAAAAGGCGCTGGAACTGGCGCGCGAAAGCGTCCAGATCGCCCAGGTGTCCTACGAGAACGGCGTGATCACCTCGGCGGAGCTCAACGACGCGCAGGTCCGGATGCTGGAGACGGAGTGGACGCTGCTGCAAGCCAAGTTCGCGAAGATCGTGGCCGCGGCCCGGGCGAAGGTCGCTGCGGGGGTGGAGTGAGGCTCTAGGCGTTAGCTCTAGGCTCTAGGTCTAGGAAAGGCCTGCGCCGTCAAGCGGCCCGAAGTGCTTTTCATAGCGGGCCGAGAACTCCTCCCACGTATAGGCGTGGTAGGTGCCGCCGAGGTGTTCGAGCGCGTAGGTCGCGGCGACGCTGCCGAAGCGCGCACAGGTCTCGTACGGCAGGCGCGTCGCCAGTCCCTTCATGAAGCCGCCGCGGAAGGCGTCGCCGACTCCGGTTGGATCTGCGATTCGATCCGGCGATACCGCGGGAACGTCAACCGAGCGGTCCCGGGTCATGACCGTGCAGCCGTGCTCACCCTTGGTGATCACCAGCAGCGGCACCTGCGCCAGCACGTCCTGCTCGCCCAACCCCGTTTTCTGTCGGATCAGCTCGAACTCGTAATCGTTGCAAATCACCATGAACGACCCGACGATGCCGTCCGTGAGCTGGTCGCCGCCCATGCGAGCGCACTGTTGGCCGGGGTCCCAGATGTACTTGATCCCGAGGGTGCTGCACTCCTCGGCATACTGCACCATCGCGTCGGGGTCGTTCGGAGAGATGATGACCAGCGCATCCGGAGCGAGACCCGGCAGCCCGCGGAACGAGAGCTCCGCGGCATTGGCCATGGCCCCGGTATAGAAGGACGCAATCTGGTTGTTGTGCTGGTCGGTGCTGCAGAAGAACGACGCGCAGAACTTGCCGTCCACCGCCCTGACTAGCGAAGTGTCGATCCCCGCGGCCTCCATCCACTGGCGGTAGTCGCCGAAGTCCTGGCCAGCCGTGGCCATGAGCCTCGGGCGCTCGCCCAGCAGCGCGAGCGTGTAGGCGATGTTCGGGGCACAGCCTCCTCGCCGCTTGTCCATCGAATCCACGAGAAAGCTGAGCGACACCCGATCCATGTGCTCGGGTAGGAAATGCTCGGTAAAGCGCCCTGGGAAGGACATCAGGTAGTCGAAGGCAATCGAGCCGGTGACGATGAGCTGCATAGGAATCAGGGATCGGGGGTCAGGGATCAGGGGTCAGGGATCAGGGATCAGGGGATGTATTTGCCGATGATGGGCGCGAGGGCCCGTTTCACCTGCTCGGGGACGACGTTCGGGCGTGTGATGATCGCGGTCTTCAGCGCCGAGTGCGCTGGAACGCGGGCGGCGACGTCCAGCCGCTCGATTGTACCGGCGATGACCTGCTGGGCGACCTTCGCATTCTGTGTCAGGTGATCGATGATCATCTCCACCGTGACCGCGTCGTGATCCGGGTGCCAGCAGTCGTAATCGGTCACGAGTGCCATGGTCGAGTAGGCGATCTCCGCTTCCAGCGCAAGCTTGGCCTCCTGCAGGTTGGTCATGCCGATGATGTCGGCGCCCCACGCGCGATAGAGCTTCGATTCAGCCAGCGTCGAGAACTGCGGTCCCTCCATGCAGACGTAGGTGCCCCCTTCGTGGACGCGGGCGCCGAGGCCCCGCGCGACGTCAGCCGCCAGCGTCGACAGTGGTCCGCACAACGGGCGGGCAAACCCCACGTGGGCGACAACGCCGTTGCCGAAGAACGTGCTGATTCGGCCACGGGTGCGGTCGATGAACTGGTCCGGAAACACGATGTCGAGGGGCCGGTACTGCTCCTGCAGCGAACCGACGGCGCTCGCCGAGAGAATCCAGTCGACTCCCAGCAGCTTGAAGCCGAAGATGTTGGCCCGGAAGTTGAGCTCCGAGGGGGACAGCCGGTGGCCGGCGCCATGACGGGCCAGAAACGCGACGCGCTTGCCGCGCAACGTCCCGATTACATACGGCCCTGACGGATCGCCAAACGGCGTTGTCAGCAGCCGCTCTTCACGGTCGGTGAGTTCGGCCATCTCATACAGACCTGAACCGCCAATGATCCCGATCTGAACAGACATGGAGTCCTCTAGTGGAGCGTATCAGCGATTTCTATAGCGTCCTGCGGCGGGCTCGGGGAGCAATTCCGGGCCGTTCCTACGGAACGGACCCAGTGGAAATCGACCATACATCCCACTAGAGGATACGATCCACCCGCCGCCGGCCGCCAGAGTCTCGCAGGATGCCAGCCGCCATCGACGGGTCGTGCTCGAAGAAGATCAGATACTCCCGCTCGATCGCTTCCTTCGCGAAGGCGCGCTTGAAGGCCAGGGTATCCATCGGGTACAGGTCGTAGCCCATGATCCACGGGTCTGGAATGTGGGCCGCGGTCGGATACATGTCCGCGGCAAACACCGCGCTCGCGCCACCGGATTCGATCGTCACCACCTGGTGGTGCGCAGTATGGCCACCGCTGCGGCGGTAGCGCACGCCGGGCATGATCTCGGCGCCATCATCGACCAGCGTGAGGACGCCGGCCTCCGCCAGAGGAACGAAGTTCTCGGCAAGGTAGCTGGCCCGGTTCCGCTCGTGGGGATGGATGGCGTCGTCCCACTCCTGCCGGTGGGCCACGTAGCGCGCCCGAGGAAAGCGCGGCACCAGGCGGCCGGATGCGGTCAAGGCGGTGAAGCCGCCCACGTGATCGAAGTGCAGATGGCTCGCGACGGCGATGTCCACGTCCTCGACCGACAGTCCCGCGTCGGCCAGCGCGTGATCGAGGTGATAGGTCCGGTCCAGGCCATAGATATCAGCGCTCTTGGCGTCCATCTTGTCGCCGCAGCCCGCATCGATGATCAGGGTCTTGTCGCCGCGGACGATGAGCGGGCGCATGCCGAGAGGGATGCGATTTCGGTCGTCCGGCGGCAGCCGCGGCTCCCACATCGTGCGCGGCACGACGCCGAACATCGCACCGCCGTCCAGGCTGAAGAAGCCGTCGGAGACGCTGATCAGCTCGAGGTCGCCGAGGACATGACGCACCGGCGTCCGGAACCGCGTCACCCTCTGCGCCGGCTGCTTCAACTCCACCAGTACGCCGTGAGCGGCCGAGGGATGGATGAACGCCACTCGCGCCCCCTCCGCACCGGGACGCGCCACCGTGTCGATCAGCCGCACGCCGCGAGAGGCGAGGTAGGCGATGGCGGCGTCGATGTCCTCGTCGCGCAGGGCCACATGATGCAGGCCGGCGCCGCGCTTGTCGACGAAGCGCGCGATCGGAGACTCCGGCGCGGTCGCTTCGAGCAGCTCCAGCGACGACGGCCCGAGGTGCAGGAAGTGGGCACGGACGCGCTGGCTGCCGACCTCCTCGGGCGGCTCGACGTGTAAGCCGAGGACATCCCGGAAGAACGCCAGCGACGCCTCGATGTCCCCGGCCGCAATGCCGACGTGATCGATCCAGACCTTCACGGTTGTTTCAGGCTCCGCCGCAACAGGTCCTCTGCGGCCGAGTACGGATCCAGCTCGCGGGCAGCGATTCGGTCCACGAGCGTGTCGAATTCGCCCTCGGCAAGCAGCCGACGTTCCACGAAATCGAGGTACCGGTGGATCAAGAGATCGCGAAGGCGGAACTGATTGCGCGCCTTCAGGCGGCGCACGCGCACGCCCTCCGAACGGGCACGGAAGGCCTGGATGGTCTGCCACAGCTCAGGCAGGCCGCGTCCGGTGGTCGCCTCCGTCTTCAAAATCGGGGGGCGCCATTCCGCCTGGCCAAACGACTGCAGGGACAGGTTGGACTCGATTGCCGTCATCATGCGGTCGGCGCCTTCGCGATCGGCCTTGTTGACGACGAAAATGTCGGCGATCTCCATGATCCCGGCCTTGAGGGCCTGGACATCGTCGCCCGTCCCGGGCACGAGCACCACGACGGAGATGTCGGCCGTGCGGACGATGTCCACTTCGTCCTGCCCGACGCCGACGGTTTCGATGATCACGAGGCTCTTGCCGGCGGCGTCCAGAACCAGCGCGGCGTCGCTCGTCGCGCGCGCCAGGCCCCCGAGCTGGCCGCGTGTGGCCATCGAACGGATGAACACGCCGGCATCTTCGGCGTGGGCCTGCATGCGGAGACGGTCCCCGAGGATGGCGCCACCCGTAAAGGGGCTCGTCGGATCCACGGCGACCACACCCACGGTCTCGCCATGCCGGCGCGTCTCGGCGGTGAGCTTGTCGACGAGGGTGCTCTTGCCGGCGCCCGGCGGACCGGTAACGCCCACGAGGTAGCTCCGACCGGTGTGCGGGAAGATGTCGCGAACAAGGGGTGCGGCGGCCGGGGCCTCGTCTTCGATCAGCGAGATGGCCCGGGCGATGGCGCGAACGTCACCAGATAGGACGCGCTCGGCCAGCGGAGCGGAGGCAGGCACCTCAGGCGGCCAGCAGCTGTCGGGCGATGACCAGCCGCTGCACTTCGCTGGTGCCTTCGCCGATGGTGGTGAGCTTGACGTCGCGGAAGAACTTCTCGGCCGGGTAATCCTTCACGAACCCATACCCGCCGAAGATCTGTACGGCGTCCTCCGATACCCGCACGGCGCTCTCGCTGGCATACAGCTTCGCCATCGAAGACTCGAGCGTCATGCGTCGGCCCTGATCCTTCAGCCAGGCCGCGCGGTAAGTGAGCAGCCGTGCGGCCTCGACGCGCGACGCGTTGTCGAGCAGCTTCCACCGGATCGATTGGAACGACTCGATCCGACGGCCGAACTGCGACCGTTCGGCCGCGTAACCGCGCGCCGCTTCGTAGGCTCCCTGCGCCAGCCCGACGGCCAGCGCCGCGATGCCGATGCGACCGGCATCGAGCACCTGGAGCGTCTGGATGAAGCCCTGGCCCTCGTCGCCAATCATCTGCTCGGCCGGCACCCGGCAGTTCTGGAGGATGACCTCGCAGGTTTCGCTGGCCCGCATGCCCAGCTTGTCTTCCTTCTTGCCGGCGAGGAGGCCCGGCGTGCTGCGCTCGACGATGAACGCGGAGATACCCTTGCTGCCTTTGTCGCGATCGCTGACGGCCATGACGACCATCGTGTCCGCAGAGCTGCCGTGCGTGATGAAGGCCTTGGTGCCGTTCAGGACCCACTGGCCGCCGTCCCTGACGGCGCTGGTACGCATCGCGGCAGCATCGCTGCCGGAGCCGGGCTCGGTGAGGCCCCAGGCCGCCAGGTGCCGCCCGGTCGCGAGCGGGAGGAGGTATCGCTCCTTCTGCGCGTCGGTGCCGAACATCGCGATGTGCGCGGCGCCGAGGCCATTGTGCGCGGCCACGGAGAGCGAGATGCTCGGATCGACCCGCGCGAGCTCCTCGAGGCAGATGCAGTAGTCGACGGCGCTCATGCCGGCGCCGCCGTAGGCCTCGGGGAACTGGATGCCCATCATGCCGAGCTCGGCCAGCTTCGGCAGCAGCTCCACCGGGAAGTGCTGCGCGTTGTCCCACTCCATGGTGTGGGGCCGCAACTCGCTTTCGGCGAACTCGCGAACGCTCCGCCGCAGCAGCTCCTGTTCGTCGGACAGCTCGAACCGCATCCCTATGAGGGTATCAGTAGAACACCGTCACGCGGAAGCTGCCGGAATTGTCCTCGAGGTACTCGTCGTTGATCCCCAGCTCAAGCCGACCGCTGTTGCGCACGCGAATCGGACCCTGTCCCTCGCCGATGAAGAAGACATCGCCTCCGATCCGGCCGATGAGGGCAGCACCCGGCCGATTCGGCAGCGGACGCGCCTGGTTGAACGGTGAGTTCTTCTCGCCAGCCGGCCCGTCACGCCGATCGCGGCCCCAGCGGACCTGACCCGAGGCGTTGACGTAAATTGTCTGACCGGCACGCACCTGGACACCGGTGTCGGTCCAATCCGCGGTGGAGGACACGTTCACCTGCCGCTCGCGCATGCCGCCCGGACGGCCGCCGCCCTCCCAACCAGTGCCGCCGCTCCCCCAGCCGCTGCCACCCCCGCCGTTGCCGTCGAACTCGATGCGAACGACCTCGCTGCGGTCCACTCGAATCGTGCGGGACCCGCCGAAGCCGCTCCGCTCCTGAAACTCGATGGTGTCGCCGCGCACGGAAACGAGGTCACCCTGAACGCGAGTGCCGTTTCGCAGATACAACGTATCGGCGAAAAGTGTCAGGGGCAGGCACGTCACCAGCGCGGCGGTGAGGATCCAGCGTCCAGTTGCCATCATGACGTCCTCCAGCGAGGCCAGATCGCGTGATCCCGTGGGGTCACCCATGCGATCATAGCCAAGTGCCGACCTTCTTGTGCATCCGGCGTGCCAGCCGGATGTCGACCTTTCTCCTTATTGCACTGCTTGCGACCGCCCGCCCAGCCTGGGCCGATCTGACCGCGTTTCTGGGTATCACGCCAACGCCCGAGAACAGGACGGCGCTCGGGTTTTCCGGCGGCATCAGCCTCCTGATCGTGGGCTTCGAGTTCGAGTACGCAAACACACCCGAAGACGACCAGGACCCGCTCCCAGGGCTGCGGACCTGGTCCGGCAACGTCCTTCTTCAGACGCCGCTCGATCTGGGCGGAGTGCAGCTGTACGGGACCCTCGGCTACGGTGCCTACAACGAAGAACTGAGGGATCGGAGCGAGACCAACGCCGTCGCGAATCTCGGGGGTGGCGCGAAGATCAATCTCGTGGGACCGCTGCGTCTGCGCCTCGACTATCGAGCCTTCAAGCTGCAGGGCTCGCCGCTCTACGAGACCTATCATCGCTTCTACGCCGGCGCGAACCTCCGTTTTTAGGCTCCAGGCTCTAGGCTCTAGGCTCTGGGCTCCAGGCTTTGGGCTCTGGGCTCTAGGCTCTAGGCTGCAGAGCCTACTTCTTTACCGGCGCGACGCTCATGTTTGCCAGTTCGGCCAGCGACAGCCGGGTCGGCGCACCCGCCAAGGCGTCCTTGTATTTCGCGAGCAACTCGGTCGGCGCCTGCTCCATCAGCTGATCGAGCCAGAGCGACGCACGATAGTCGGTTCCAGCGATCACGGGCAGCAACGCGTGGACGTAGATCGCGTTGCCCTTGGCATCGGTCTCCGCGGCCTTGAAAACGCGCCACCCTTGTGCCACGGCGCGCCGGTCCGGATCCGAGGCGGCGGCAAACGCCGCCTGGAGCGCGTACATCACGGCCTCGTAGTCGGACGCTTTGTCGGCCTTGACGGCGACGAGCAGCAAACCGACGTTCGTGGAGAAGGTGGCCGCGGCCGGATCGGCCGGCGGTGGAGGGGCTTGCGAAGGAGCACCGCCGGGGGTGGGCGCCTGATTGGCCAGGATGGCGACAAGGGCCCCAGCGAGCAGAAATACCAAGGAGCGTGCGACGAGACGTCCGAGGGCTCCGGGCCGCCGGACGTCCGTCGTCCTACGGAACCTTGTTGAGCGGGGTGATGGCCCGGCCCGCGAAGGCTTCCTTGTACTTGTTGAAGATGTCCTGCACTTCGGTCGGGAACACCTCGGCGATGACCCGCGAGATGTCGTATTCCTCGTCCTTGACGACCGGATCCACGTACAGGATGTAGACGGCGTTGTTGTTCGCCATCTGCGAGGACTTGAAGAACTTCATGCCAGCCAACTGCTGCTTCCGGGCAGGCTTTTCGCTCTTCTCCAGCGCTTCCTTGTATTTCGCAACGACGGACTCGAAGTCCGCGGTCTTGTCGGGCTTGATGAGGATCGTCATGACGACGGCGTCGCCCTCGAGGGGCAGTACGGGCTTCGCCGCTGGATCTTGCGCCTGCGCCACGTTAGCCGCCGCCAGCATCACGGCCAGCGCCAGTCCCGACACGACAACCTGAACTCCTCGAAGCATTGAGCGGCCTCCTTGGCGAAAGGCGGTTACTTTACCGTACTGTGTCGCCGATGAAAACCATCATGATCTCGTTGGCGACCAGCATCCCCGACCGGGTCAGGGCCAGACGCGACCCCGGTTGCTCCACGACCAACCCCGCCTCGACGAACCGCCTCAGCGCCTCGCCGTAACGGTCCAGAACATCCACTCCATGCGCCTCGCGAATGGTCGTCAGGTCGAGGCCAGCGGTCAGCCGCAGCCCCATGAACAGCGCTTCTTCCAGCCGTTCCTGACGGGACAGGACCTGGACGTCCACCCGCGCCGACTCTCCCGCCAGGACCCGAGCGACGTACTCGCCCGTCCCGGAGAGATTGCGCCATCGTATACCGTCCCATGTGGTGTGTGCAGCACAGCCGAAGCCGAGCCACGATTCGCCGCGCCAGTACTTCAGGTTGTGGCGAGACTGGCGGCCGGGTCGGGACACGTTGGAGATCTCATACTGCGCGTAGCCGGCCCGGTCGAGCCGATCCAGTCCCTGCAAGTACATCTCCGCCGCATCGTCGTCGGGCGCCACCGACCACCCCCCCCTGGCCATCTCATCTCGTAACGGCGCGTTCGGGTAGATCTCGAGGAGATAGAGCGACGCGTGCTCCGGGCCCACTGCGATCAGCGCGTCGATGGACTCCAGCCACTCGTCGAGCCGCTGCCCAGGCAGCCACAGCATCAAGTCGAGACTGATGTTGTCGAACCCCGCCGCGCGCGCGTCGCCGACCGCGGCCCGAGCGCGGTCAGCCGTGTGCAGCCGCCCGAGGCGCGCGAGCTCGGTGTCGTGGAACGACTGTACGCCGTAACTCAGCCGGTTGACGCCGGCCTCTCGATACGCTGCCAGCAGTCGACCTGACGCACTCTCGGGATTGGCCTCCAGCGTCACCTCGGCTCCAGCCTGGAGATCGAAGGTGTCACGGCAAGCCGCGAGAACCCGCGCCACCTCCTCGGCGTCGAGGAGCGAGGGCGTGCCGCCGCCGAAGAAGACCGTATCGATGGCGGCCCCGGCCTCTGGGGCCGCGCAGATTTCCGCGACCAGCGCCTCGATGTACTGACGTTTCACCGCGGCATCGAGCAATCCCCGAGTGAAGTTGCAGTAGTTGCAGATGGCCGCGCAGAACGGAATGTGGAGGTAGAGGCCGGCGGCCATGAGGAGCGCAGCGCCTACGCCTTCGTCCCTGCTCGGCCACCAGGCCAGGCGAGCTCCGCTGGGCCGGTGTCACGCAGCCGCGCCCGCGCCATGCCCTTGCTCTTCGGAGGGAGCCCGCCGCTCTTTTTCAGGTTCTCGGGTGAGGCGGGAGACTCCTTCTGCCAGCGCTGGATTGAATCGGGCGAGGCGTGCGGCCCCGTCTCCCGTACATCGACGCCGTGCATCTCGACCCAGTGGCACATCTCCGTCAGGCGCGAACGGGTCCGAGCGCCAAGCTGGAAGATGAAGGATCGCGGATCGGTGCTGTCGGGAGAATCGACCAAATTGCTCGTGAAGATCGTCGCCCGGCGCTCGTTGTACCGCGTGTTGACCACCAGCCCGAGGGTCTCCTGGACCCACTCGGAGGTGCGTTCGGCGCCCAGGTCGTCGAGGACGAGCAGGTCGGCCTTCAGCACGGGGGCGAGCACGTCCATCTCGGTCTCGTCGACGGACCGATTGTAGGTGTCGCGCACCAGCCGGAGCAGTTCGCGCGTCTCGAAAAAGTAGCCGCGCGCCCCCTTGTCCCGAATTGCCGCCTTGAGGACGCCGACCGCCAGGTGGGTCTTGCCCACGCCGTGCGGTCCGTACAACAACAATCCGCGGTCGATCACGGGAAACGCGTCCACAAAAGCGGCCGCACGCCGATAGGCTTCCCGCTGCGAGTCCATGTCGTGCTCGAAGGTGGCCAGCTCGCAGCGCAGATAGCGATGCGGCACCCGAGCCTCCCGCATCAGCCGGTCCACGACCGCCGCCCGCCAGCAGTCACAGCGGACAACGCGTTCGACGCCGTCTTCGATCACGCTTTTCCAGCGCGTGTCGTGGCAAATAGGACAGGCCATGCGAGCCTCAGTACCGGGCTGCTGCGATCACCGGGGTCCGCTCAGTTGAGCGAGCTGCGAACCGACCGTTGCCGGCGCAGCTTCTGCACGGCCCGTGCGGACAAGCGCTCGACCCGCGCCGGTGAAATCCGCAGACGATCGCCGATCTGGGCGACGCTCCGCGGCTCCCCGTCCACCAGGCCCAACCGTAGCTCCAGGGCGCGTCGCTCCTTGGGTTCGAGCTCGAGGAGCGACAGCCCCAGGTCGGACACGAGGGCCACGCGGACGGCGTCTTCACCATCGTCGACCAGAAGCGCCCCCAGATCGTCGAGGTCGAGCTCGTCTTCGTCGAGGCAATCGATCTCAGGTGTCAGGCGCCACGGCGTGTCGAACCCGCGCCTGGCGTCGGCCAGCAGCGCGCCCTCATCAGCCGGGCGTGCGCGGCAGGTGTGTTCGATGACGGCACGGAGCGCCGCCGCCAGCGACGCGGTCCGGGCATCGGCGTCGGGCATGCCACCGGGGACGGATACCTGGGCCAGTCGATGCAGGACACCCTGTCGCACCCACCAGAGCGCATAGTCGCCGAAGCGGCCGTGATGCGCGGGGTCGAACCGGCGCGCGGCGTCGACGAGGGCGAGGTTCCCGTCGTGGACGAGATCGGCGAGCGGCACCCCGAGATACTGATACTGCTGCGCGTAGCGCAGAACGAGGGCGAGTTGCGAAGCCGCCAGTCGCGCCAGGGCGTCGTCGTCCCGGCACTGCACGCGTTCGGAGAGTTGGCGCTCTTCAGTGCTGGTCAGTTCCGGGAATCGTGCGATCTCGCGAAGGTAGGCGTCGAGGGAGATGGCCTCCGCTGCAAGAGATTCGAGCCAGCGCACGGAAGCGATTGTAACGGATCTCGCGACAGGGCCGATCGCCCTATTCGCGCGGCTTGCGGCGCGCGTGCGGTTCGGCGGCCGCGGCCGCGATGTCCGGAGGACGCGCCACGGCTTTCACCAGATCGGTTGGCGACGACTTCACCAGCGCCGTGCCAAGCCGCTGCTCCCAGTCGTCGAGCCCGCGGGCGAGCTCACGTTTGACATACTCCATGAACTCGTTCACCTCGCCCTGCATCTGCTCCATCTTCCGGCGCATGTTGAGAATGATCTCGACGCCGGCGAGATTCACGCCCAGGTCCCGCGTCAGCGCGAGGATGGTTTCGAGCTGCTCGAGATCTTCTTCGGAGTACAGGCGCGTGTTCCCCTCCGTTCGCGATGGCTTCAAGAGGCCTTCGCGCTCGTAGAGCCGGAGCGTCTGCGGATGAATGTCATACCGCTGGGCCACCGCACTGATCATGAAATATGCCTTGCCGGTGTGCTTGGCCACCTTATGCCCCAATCCGTGCCCGGACGCTTTCGCCGTTGATGCGCCCGAACTCCCGCAGCAGCTCCTTCGATCGTTCGTCGAGCAGAGGCGGCAGGGTCAGTCGCACTTCGACGACCAGATCACCACGCCCCCCCAGCCTCGTCGGCACGCCGCGCTCCCGCAGCCGAAACCGCTGTCCGGACTGGGTGCCGGGCGGCACGCGGACGCGAGCCGTACCGTCGGGCGTCGGGACCTCGATTCGGGCGCCGAGCCCGGCTTCGTGGACCGCAATCGGCAGCACCATGTGCACATCGTCTCCGTCACGCCGGAACAGCTGGTGTGGCTCGACGTGCACATCGAGGTAGAGGTCCCCCGGTGCGCCGCCGCGTACGCCGGCGTGACCCTTCCCTCCCAGCCGGAGCCTTGCACCGTCGGGAGTGCCGGCCGGGACCTGCACCGTGAGCGCGTCGGTCCGCGGGGTCACGCCCTGTCCGTGGCACGTGCCGCAGCGCTCCTGACGCAGGATGCCGGTTCCCGCGCATCGCGGGCAGTTCTTGGCGAACACCATGTGGCCGCGGACCGAGCGCACGGTGCCGCTGCCCTCGCACGACACGCACGCTGTTTCCGACACGCGCTGGAAGCCCGATCCCGCGCACTCTTGACAGGCATGGTGCCGGGTGATGGTCACCGACCGTTCCGCGCCGCGCCACGCCTCTTCGAACCCGAGCCTGGCGTGCACATGAATGTCGGCGCCCCGTTCGGGGACCAGACGCGGGTCGCGCCGCCGCGCGAACACCTCTTCGAACAGATCCCCGAAGGTCGTCGTGCGCTCGGCGTGGACCCGCGACGAGAAGTCGAACCCCGTGAACCCGAACGACGAGGCCGGCGGGGGAAGCGGGGAAGCCTGCCCCGCATCGTAGCGGCGCCGGCGATCCGGATCGATCAACGTCTCGTAGGCCTCGAGCACCTGCTGGAAGCGAACCGCGGCCTCGCGGTCGCCCGGGTTGATGTCCGGATGCCAGCGGCGCGCGAGGCGTCGATAGGCGCGCTTGATGTCGCCCTCGCTGGCCTCCCGCTGAACGCCGAGCAAGATGTAAAGGTCCATAGAATCGAGTGCAGAGTGCTACGTCCCGGGTGCAGGGTGCGGGGTGCCCAGGGCCGAGTGCTCTACGAAGTGCCTCGCCACGTGACGCAAATGCACCGACGATCGGCGTGCCGAGTGCCCGGCGCCTGACGCCGGTGCAGAGTACCCCGCACGCTGCACCCCGCCGTCAGCACTCTCCACCCTCTGCACCCGTTCTTACTTCTTGTCGTCCACCACTTCCGCGTCGATGACGTCACCATCGCTGGAGCCGCCACTAGGGCCGGCGCTACCGTCGGGGGCGCCTCCGGCATCGCCGCCGGGCGTCGCCCCGGCCGCCGCCTGCCCCTTGTAGAGCGCCTCCGCCGCCCGATGCTGAGCGCTCATCAGCTTCTCCATCCCGGTCGTCATGCCCGCCGTGTCATTCCCCTCGATGGCCTTCCGCAGATCGGCCATCGCGGCCTCGATCTCACTCTTGTCCGACGCCGCCAGCTTGTCGCCAGTGTCCTTGAGCATCCGCTCCGCCCCATAGACGGCCTGGTCGGCGCGATTGCGCGTCTCGATTTCTTCGCGCCGCTTCTTGTCCTCGTCGGCGTGCGACTCCGCCTCCTTCATCATCCGGTCCACTTCGTCCTTGCTGAGACCCGAAGAGGCCGTGATGGTGATCTTCTGTTCCTTGTGGGTGCCGAGGTCCTTCGCCGACACGTTCACGATGCCGTTGGCGTCGATGTCGAACGTCACCTCGATCTGCGGCACGCCGCGCGGCGCCGACGGAATGCCGACGAGGTGGAAGCGGCCCAGCGTCCGGTTGTCCCGGGCCAGCGGGCGCTCACCCTGGACGACGTGAACCTCGACGCTGGTCTGGTTGTCGGCGGCCGTCGAGAACACCTCGCTCTTCCGCGTCGGGATGGTGGTGTTGCGCGCGATCAGGGACGTCATGACGCCGCCCAGCGTCTCGATCCCCAGCGAGAGCGGCGTGACGTCGAGGAGCAGCAGATCCTTGACTTCGCCAGCGAGCACGCCTGCCTGGATGGCTGCGCCCACGGCCACGACCTCGTCGGGGTTGACGCCCTTGTGCGGCTCCTTCGCGAAGAGCTCCTTGACGATGGCCTGGACGCGCGGGATACGGGTCGACCCGCCGACAAGCACGACCTCGTCGATCTTCGAGGCGTCGAGGCCCGCATCCTGCAGTGCCTGCTTGGTCGGCACGACGGTCTTCTGCAGCAGATCCTCGACGAGCGATTCGAACTTCGCCCGCGTCAGCTTGCGCGTCAGGTGCTTGGGGCCGGTGGCGTCCGCGGTAATGAAGGGCAGGTTGAGCTCGGTCTCCATCACCGAGGAGAGCTCCATCTTGGCCTTCTCCGCGGCCTCACGCAGACGCTGCAGGGCCATGCGGTCCTTGCCGAGGTCGATGCCCTCCTCCTTGCGGAACTCGTCGATGATCCACTCGATGATGCGCTGATCGAGGTTGTCGCCACCGAGGTGGGTGTCGCCGTGGGTGGACTTCACCTCCACCACGCCCTCGCCCACTTCGAGGATCGAGATGTCGAACGTGCCGCCGCCGAAGTCGTACACGGCAATGGTTTCGTTGGCCTTCTTGTCGAGACCGTAGGCGAGGGCGGCGGCGGTCGGCTCGTTGACGATGCGCATCACTTCGAGGCCGGCGATCTGGCCAGCTTCCTTGGTGGCCTGCCGCTGCGCATCGTTGAAGTAGGCGGGCACCGTAATGACGGCCTTGGTGACCGGCTGGCCCAGGTAATCCTCGGCGGCCTGCTTCAGCTTCTGCAGGATCATGGCGGAGATCTGGGGCGGGGCCAATTCCTGGCCGCTGACTTTGATGCGCACGTCCCCGTTGCCCGCGCCGGCCACGGTGTAGGGCACCATCTTCATTTCTTCGCTGACTTCATTGAAGCGCCGCCCCATGAAGCGCTTGATCGAGAAAATGGTGTTCTCGGGATTGGTGACCGCCTGGCGCTTCGCCACCTGGCCGACCAGGCGCTCGCCGGTCTTGCTGAAGGCGACGATGGAGGGCGTGAGGCGGCTGCCCTCGGCATTCTGGATAACCGTAGGCTGATCGCCTTCCATGACCGCCACGACAGAATTGGTGGTCCCGAGGTCGATGCCGATGATTTTGCTCATATCCTTAGTATGAAAGTTGAGTGAACCATAGTCAATCACGACCTGCTGCCGATCGGGCCTGCCGGGCGCACCGCTCCCGACAACGTATTGCTATACTGGGACTTGCTGGTCCTGAGCACGATCCGATGACCTGGTGTGCGGCGCCCCTTGCCATGGTTCTCGCGGTGACGGTCACCGACACGCCACTGCCTCGTCTGACCCATGCCGAAGGGGTGGTGGCCGCGGACTCGACGGGCGTTCGCACTGGCGCCGGGCGAGCCGAGATCGCCCTCGCCGACGGCTCGATCGTCCACGTCGATACGAGCACATTCGTCGCCTATCCAAACGACGCGGCCCTGCGCCTCGATGACGGGCGCGTGGTCCTTCGCGCGAACACCGGCTTCGATATCGAGACGCCGGGTGCGCGGCTGGACCTCGAACCCGGTACCGTGGCCATCGTCATCGCCGATCGCCGGCCTGGCCGCCTCCTCGTGAGCGTGCCGGTCGGCGTGGTGACCCTGCGCACCGGCTACGCCTCCATCACGCGTGTCGTCGCCGGACAGAGCGCGATGATGACGAGCGCCGCGTCCGTGCCGTGGGCGACGGCCTACACACGGGTGCAACTCGACGCCTTCACGCTCTGGAGTGATGCGCGGGCGGCCAGCACCGGCGTCGGCGTCGCGGCCGCCGACTGGGCCGCGTCGGACCTTTCGGGCACCACAGTGGGTGCCACGCCGCCCTGCACCGGCTATCCTTCGTGGTCCGCGCCGTGCTGGGTGCTGCCCGCGCCGTCTCCGTCTCGGCACCGCCCCGGCCAGCCGCTACCGCGGCCCTCATCCGCACCCAATTTCGCGCCAAACTACGCGCCGCACTTCGAGACCAGGCCAGCCGCTCCAGACCCGCCGCCGCCGGCCGAACCCGCGACGCGTCAGGCGCGTCCGACACCTCCGCCGGGGACATCACCAGCGCCTTCAGCACCGCCACCCGCGCGCGGACATGGCGGCGCCGCGCGCGTGCCCGAAAGGCCTCCGTCTCCATGACCGTTGTCGTCCGCTTCGCCCGCCAGGCGGGCCTCGTTGCACTTTTCGTCGCCGCAGCGCTCGGAGGCACCCTGAGCGGCGTGCTGTTCGCCTACTCCGACGACCTGCCCGAGGTTTCCGCCCTCGACAACTACACGCCCAACACCATCACTCGTGTGCTCGGGCGTGATGGGGCGCTCGTCGGCGAGTTCGCGGTGGAACGCCGTGTGGTCGTCCGATACGACGAGATCCCGGTGACGCTGCGGCAGGCGATCCTGGCCGCCGAAGATGCCGGCTTTTTCGATCACGCCGGGCTCAGCATCTCGCGCATGATGCTGGCGCTGATGCGTGACATCGCCTCGCGCGGCAACGTGCCGGGCGGGAGCACGCTCACCCAACAGCTGGCTCGCAATCTGTTTCCGAAGACCATCGGGTTCGATCGCACCTGGGAGCGCAAGGTGAAGGAAGCGCTCGTCGCGATTCAAATCGAGAAGCGATACAGCAAACCCGAGATCTTCACGATGTACTGCAACCAGATCTATTTCGGGCATGGAGCGTACGGGGTGGAAGCCGCTTCCCAGCTGTACTTCCGCAAGCACGCCAAGGATCTGGCGCTCGAAGAAGCGGCGATGATCGCCGGGATCATCCAGGCCAACGTCCGGCAGAGCCCGTACGTGAACCCGGACGCCGCCACGCGGCGGCGCAACTACGCCCTCGATCGCATGGCGATTGAGGGATTCATCACCGAAGAAGCCGCGACCCTGGCGAAAGACAAGCCGATCGTCGTAGCCGGCGAGCCCAGCGGCGACGGGAGCCCGGCGCCCTACTTCGTGGAGGAGGTTCGGAAGTACCTCGAGGGAAAGTATGGCGCCAAGGCGCTCTATGAGAGCGGCCTCACCGTGCGCACGCCGCTGGATCTCGAGGTTCAGATGGCGGCCAACCGCGCCGTCGATCGCGGCTTGCGGCGGGTCGACAAGCGCCGGGGCAGCTTCCGACGACCCCAGCGCAATGTGCTGGCCGAAAAGCACGCGCTCGACACGTTCCGCCACGACCGCTGGAGCCGGCCGATGCTGGCCGGCGACGTCGTCCCCGCCGTGGTGACCGCGGTCTCTGAGGGCATCGCGCGGGTGCGGATGGGCACTCTGACCGGCGAACTGAACAAGGCCTCCATCCAGTGGACACGCAAGACGGCGGCGAGCGACCTGGTCAAGGTGGGCGACCTGGTCGAGGTGGAGCTCGTGAAGATCGACGACGCCGCCAGCACCGCGACCGTGGTCCTCGAACAGCCGCCGGTGCTCGAAGGTGCCCTCGTCGCTCTCGACAACAAGACCGGCGAAGTGTTCGCGATGGTCGGCGGTTTCAGCTTCGGTCGGAGCAAGTTCAACCGGGCCACCCAGGCGTTTCGGCAGATCGGGTCCACGGTGAAGCCGATTCTCTATACCGCCGCAATCGATCGCGGGCTGACGCCGACGACCCTGGTCGATGACTCGCCGACCACGTTCGACGCCGGCGAGGGACAGCCGCCGTACATGCCCGGCAACTACGATCGCAAGTTCATGGGCATCATGACGCTGCGCCGGGCGCTCGAACAATCGCGCAACATTCCCGCCGTGAAGGTGATCGAGATGCTGGGGCCGGCACAGGTGGCGGCCTATGCCGCACGGTTCGGGTTCCGCGAGCCGTTCCGTCCGTTCCTGTCGATGGCGCTCGGCGCGCAGGAAGCGACATTGATCGAGCTGACCAGCGCCTATTCGGTGTTTCCGAACCACGGCATTCGCATGGTGCCCTTCTCGGTGGTCTCGATCAGTGATCGCGAGGGCGCGCTGCTGGAGGAGGGCCGCCCGACGCCGCGCGATGCGATCCGCGCCGATACCGCCTACGTCATGACCAGCCTGCTCCGCGGCGTCGTGCTACGGGGCACGGGCGCCGCCGCCAACGCGCTCGAGTGGCCGCTCGCCGGCAAGACCGGCACCGTAGACGACTACACCGACGCGTGGTTCGTCGGCTTCGATCCCAACATCACGGTCGGTGTCTGGCTGGGGCGCGACGAGAAAAAGCCGATCGGACAGGGAGAAACGGGGACAACCGCCGCCCTGCCGATGTGGATGGACTTCATGAGGAGCTACATCGAGCTGCGGGGCAATCGCGAACAGCTGCCGGCCTTCGACCCGCCAGGCAACATCGTCTTCCTGGCCGTGGATCGCAACACCGGGGAACCGCTGACCGACGGCGATGCCGACGGGATCACCGAGGCGTTTCTGTCCGGCACGCAACCGATTCGCGAGCTGAGGTACTGAACCCGCACGAGGCCACCCGAGCCGCCGTCAACCTCCACGGCATCGACATAGCCGGCCGTGACAGCTACTCCACGTCGGCGTCAACCGTCGGGGCGCCGAGCGTGCCTGTCGCCTTCTGCATCAAATAAGTCTTGATGAACGGCTCGACGTCGCCGTCGAGCACCTTGTGGACCTGGCCCTCTTCGTACTTCGTGCGGTGGTCCTTCACCATCTGGTACGGCTGCAGAACGTAGCTGCGGATCTGGTGGCCGAAGGCGATGTCCTTCTTCACGCCGCCGATCGTCTCGAGCTTGCTCTGCTGCTCCTTGACCTTGAGGTCGTAGAGGCGGGCCTTCAGCACCTTCATCGCGACGTCCCGGTTCTTGTGCTGCGATCGCTCGTTCTGGCACGACACGACAATGCCCGTCGGCAGGTGGGTGATACGGACCGCCGAATCGGTGACGTTCACGTGCTGGCCGCCTGCGCCACTCGACCGGTAGGTGTCGATCCGCAGCTCCTTCTCCGGGATGTCGATCTCGATGTCCTCGTCCATCTCGGGCCAGACGTAGACCGAGGCGAATGACGTGTGCCGGCGCGCCGCCTGGTCGAACGGCGAGATCCGCACCAGCCGGTGCACGCCGGCTTCCGCGGACATCAGCCCGAATGCGTACTCACCGGTCAGCGTGAAGGTGACGCTCTTGAGGCCCGCTTCCTCGCCCGGCTGGTAATCGAGAACCGTGCGCTTCAGCCCGCGGCGCTCCGCCCACTTCAGGTACATGCGGAGCAGCATCTCGGCCCAGTCCTGCGATTCGGTTCCGCCCGCGCCGGGGTGGATGGTGACGATGGCGTTGGCGGCGTCGTGTTCGCCGCTCAACATCTTCTTGACCTCGCCGGCCTCGACCTCGGTCTCGAGGGCATCGAGTGCCTTCTCCAGGTCCGGAACCACGTCCTCGCCCGCCTGCGCCCACTCGATGAGCACGATCAGGTCGTCGATCCGACGGCCGAGCGAGTTCTTGAGGTCCACGTCCTCGCTCACCCGCTGCCGCCGGCGGAGAGCCACCTGGGCCTCGGACTGGTTGTTCCAGAAATCCGGCGCGGCGACACGCGCCTCGAGCCGGCTCAGTTCCTCGTCGAGCCGAGCGGCGTCAAAGATAGCTCCGGAGATCGGCGGCTCGCTTGAGCAGGTCGGTGGAGCGGCGAATCAGTTCATCGATGACGAGAGCCATGGTCTCCTGAAGGACGCCGCAATGGCCAGCATCGTCAGGATGATGGCGGCGTGCGCGACGCGGTCTCCCATTGTGGCATACAGGGTGCGTGCCTGCACGAAACGGGCCTCGCCCACCACGACGGTCGTCTCACCGAGCCGTGTGCGCGCCAACACCCGTCCGTATGGATCCACGATGCCGCTGATGCCGGTGTTGGCCGCGCGCACCAGGTAGCGGCCCTGTTCGATCGCCCGCATCGCCGCCATCTCGAAGTGCTGGAACGGCGCGGACGATTCGCCGTACCACGCATCGTTGGTGATGGTGGTCAGCAACTCGCTTCCCTGCCGCACGCCTTCCCGGATCAGCGACGGATACGTCACTTCATAACAGATGGCCGTGCTCGCCATGTGCCCGTTCACCGGCAGCATCGTGACGAACCGGCCCGGGCTGAAGTCGCTGACAGCCTCCACCAGCGGTTTCACGAAGAACAGCAGATCCTTGAACGGCACGTACTCGCCGAACGGCACCAGGTGCATCTTGCGGTATACCGCGGCCGTGGCGCCGCCGCTGTCGAGCATGAAGGCCGAATTGAAGTACTGGTTCCGGGCGCCGCGCTCGATCTCGTCCGTGCCGAACAACAAGGGCACGCCCGTGGACTCGACGACGTTGCGAACGATCGCCTGGCCGACGGGCTCCTCGTCGAAGTAGAACGGCGTCGCCGATTCGGGCCAGAGCACGAACGCCGCGCCCTCGGCCACCGCCTTGCGCGTCATCTCCAGATACCGCTCGACGATCTGGCCCGCCTGGGCGCCGTTCCACTTGTCCACCTGCGCGATATTGGCCTGCACCAGGCCCACCATCACGGGCGTGCCGCCCTCCACGAGCGTGTTGGTGGCCAGGCGCGAGCCTCCCCAGAGCGCCGTCGTGCCGATCAGCAGCACGGTGGCGATCAGCGCCGACCGCTGGCGGCGCGCGCTCGAGACGATCACGACGGCAAAACCCGCGTTGACGAGCGCGACGAAGAGGGACAGGGCGTAGACGCCGCCGGCACTGGCGAGCTGGGCGACCGGGAGCAGCGTCACCATCGAGTTCCCCAGGGGAATCCAGGGGAACCCGCCGAACAGCCAGCCTCGGACGTACTCTGCGCTCACCCAGGCCGCGGCACCCAGCGGCAGCCCGACCCAACCGAACGCCCGGACCAAGCGCCCCGTCACACCGGCGGCCAGCCCGATGTAGAGCGCCATGTAGAAAACGAGCAACAGTGCGGTGATGACAGCGACCGGCCAGGGGAGGCCGCCGAAGGTCCGCACCGTCGCCCCGGTCCAGTACACCGTCCCAGCGAAGTGCACCGTTCCGGTCAGCAGTCCGAGGAGGAATCCGCGACCGAACGAGCGCCCGGGCAGCGCGTCGGCGCGTCCGCTCCAGCCGCTGACCGCTACCCAGAGCGGGACGAGCGCCACGAATGCAATCGCGCCGTGGCCGTAACGTGGGAATGACAGCGCGAGGAGCGCGCCGGAGATGAGGGCTAGCGAACGATCCAGGGGTCGAACTGCTCTTCCTTCTTCAGTCTGGCGGAGACCTTCTCGGCCTCGCGCTGTTCCTTGAACTTCCCGACGCGCACGCGGAAGAGCGCGGGCGCGCCAGGAGCCGGCGCCACGACGTAGGCGGTGTAGCCCTTGCCAATCAACCGGTTCGCGAGCGCATCTGCTTCCTGCCTCACGCGGAACGCCGAGACCTGCACGGCCACTCCCGGCCCTGCTGGTTCAGACGGGCCGGCGGGAACCTCCGCGGTCTTGGCCGGCGCTGGCGGCTGTGCCGCACTGGTCGGATTGGCCGGGGCGGATCGAGCGCCCGCCGGCTCGCTGATCGGCTCCGATCGAGGAACGGGCGCCTCCGCGGGTGCGAGCTTCTCCGCCGGCGGAGTGACGCTCTCGAGCCGTTTGGTGAACGAAGTGGTCTCGTTGGGGGCGACAGGCTCGCTCGATGTGCCTCCGCCTTCCACCGGTGGCGGTGGTGGCGCCTCGCTGGGCCCCGCCGCCTCCAGCGTATCTGCCGCGGCCGGGCGGTCGAGCCGCACGCCACGTCCCACCAGGACGCCGCACAGGAAGATGACCACCGACACGACCGTGACGGCCATGAACAGGAACACGAGCTGCTTCCCGTTCAGTTGAATCTCGTGAAACCCGTCGTCGTGCGTCGCTCCAGCCATAAGGGTTTGATGGGAATAATTTTAGCACTAGCGTGCGGGTGGCAGGCGGGCCTTCAGCCGAGCCGCGTCCGGGGACCGTGGGTTCAGAGCGACAGCCCTTTCCAGCTCCACGCGAGCCGCGGCTGGGTCCTCGAGAGCGAGGTAGGCCTCGCCCAGGGCCGCGTGCGCCTCGGCGCTCTCTTCGCTCCAGATGGCAATCTTCAGGGCCTGGACAGCCGCTTCGTCGCGGCCGGCCCGCAGGTAGAGACGCCCCAGAAGAAGGTGTGCCTCCGCCAGGTACGGCGAAAGATACAGCGCGCGTCTCAGCTCCTGCTCCGCCTCGCGATCCGATTCGGTTTCGAAGGCGCGGCGTCCGGCGTCCAGATGGAACGTGGCGAGAGCTGCCTGGTCTCGCTGGCCCGATGAGGTGATGATGGTGTCGACGCGCGCGGCGGGCTCGTCGAGCCGCTCGTGCAGGCGCTCGAGCCCCCGCGGGATGAGCTCGCCGCCGCCAGCCGCCCGCGATTCCCACTGCGCGTATCGGGACGACAGGCTGCGCGCGAGCTCGCGCTCCCGCGCCGCTTCGGCCACGGCGCCGGTCTGCTGCAGTGCCGCACTGAGTACGAAGTGCGCCTCCCCGTCAGTGGGGTCGCGGCGCACCGCTTCGCGCAGCCAGTACGCGGCGGCCCGGGCGTCCTTTTCGCTCCAGTAGGCGTAGCCCAGGTTGAAGAAGTAATCCGCGTTCACCGGATCGAGCTCGGTGGCCTGATTGAAGAAGTAAGTCGCCGCCCCGGACTGCGGCGGCGCCCCTCGCCTGAGCTGCACCACGCCAATCGCGTTGGCGACGACGCCCAGCGGTGCACTGCTCTGCAGCGTCCGGAGCACGCCAAACGCTTCCTCGTCGCGTTTCAGCCGGATGAGCGACATGGCTGTCGCGAACCGGCCCTCGCGCTCCAGATGGCTGCCGGTCCTCATCGCCGATACCGCGTCGAGCGCGCGCTGATGCTCGCCCTGCTCGGTATGGAACTGCCAGAGCGCAAGGCGCACGGCGTCGTAATCCGGCGCGGACTTCAGCGCCTGTTCGAAGAAGGCGCGCTCGGCGGAGGGAGAATCCGCGACGAGTCCTTTCGTGTACAGCTCGAACGCCGCCAGCGACGGCGGTGGCTGCCAGCGCGGCGCACCACCGAGGCCCACCAGGTGTCCCGCCACCCGGCCCGCGAGCGAAAACACCTCGCCGAACGCTCCTCGCTCTACGACGTCGGGCAGCAGGCGGCCGTTGTCCAGGCGCACGACCCGGGTGGTGACGATCAGCTCCTCGGCCTCGAGCTCGATGCGCCCGACGACGATCGCGGTGGCGCCGACGGCCATGCCCACTTTGATCGTGGAGGCGCGGCTGAGCGTTGCGGCGACCGGCAGTTGCAGTCGCTCGAATGCGGCCACACGATCGTCGCGGCCGACCACCTCGAAGTCCGCAGCCTCCAACGCGTCGGACACGAGCGTGGCGAGCCCCTCGCGCAGCCACTGCACCCGGGGGTGCCCTCCAGGGTTATCGAAAGGCAGGACGAGGACCGCACCAGCCTGCGGCAATTGGGCGGCATTGGCCGCTGCGGCGGCCGCGAGCAGGCCAAGAGCCAGCGCTACGCCCGGCATCATCCGGGCGGCGCCGAACTCGGAGCGTCGGGACCAGGACCGTGCACGGTCAGCTTGAGCCGGCACCCGGTGTGTGCTTCGTCTACCTCGACCACCCCATTCACCCCGCATAGCTTCAGGCACTCAGTGTACGCCGACGCATAGAAGACGCGCATCGGCGCCGACGACGGCTGGCGCAGGTAGTCGAACAACGGCGAGCGGATGTCGATCACCCCTTCGCCGTGCCGCATGCGCAGGGTCACCTTCGAACCCCTGATCGTGTGGGTGACGAGGGCTCGTCCGAGTCCGAGCGCCGCACGCGTACGCAGCGTCGGCGGCAGCCGCTTGATGAGGGCCTTTCGCAGGGCGGAAGTGCCATCGTAGGCCCAGTCGGCGGCGCAGGAGCCGGCATGCGCGGGAATCGCGCGATCGTCGGGAGGCCCTTCACGCTGCAGGAAGCTCAGGACCGCGCCGAGCGGAGCCAGCCCCATGCGGCCGTCGCGCAGCCCGCTTGGGCTCAGCCAGTTCTCGTAGAAATCGAGCCGCGTGGGCGACACATCCGCGATGCCCTGGTGCAGGCTGGCAATCAGCAGGCGGCCTATCCCGGCGTCAACCATGTCCTCGGTTCACTGTAGAATGCAAGGTGCCCGCGGACATGGCCCGCATCGACCGACATCGCGCGTAGAGCGTACCGCACCATTACGGTCGAGTCAACGAACCGACACTGATGATACTGCCGCTGCACGAAGCACTGAAGGCGCGTGTGCGCGCGATTCTCGCCGACCGCCATGGGCTCGGCGAGGACGCCGGCGCGACGGTCGCTATCGAGACGCCGCCCAACCGGACGCTTGGCGACCTCGGGACGCCGGTCGCCTTCGATCTGGCCCGGCGGCTGCGGAAGGCGCCGCGCGCCATCGCCCAGGATCTGGCGCAGCACATTGGCCCGATTCCGGGGATCGCGCGCGTCGAGGCCGCGCCCAACGGCTACTTGAACGTCTTCCTCGATCGCCCGGCGTTCCTGTCTACGCGCCTCGGCCTGCTGGATGCCCTCCCGATGCTGCCGCCGCCGGTCGGCAAGACCATCGTCGAGCACACCGCGATCAACCCGAACAAGGCCGCGCACATTGGCCACCTGCGCAACGCCGCGCTCGGCGACACGCTCGTGCGCGTGCTCCGCTTCCGCGGCACGCCGGTCGAAGTGCAGAACTACATCGACGACACTGGCGTGCAGGTAGCGGACGTGGTCGTGGGTTTCCAGGCGCTCGAGCCGAAGTCGCTGGACGAGGTGCGCGCGCTCGCCGACGGCACGCATTTCGACTACTACTGCTGGGATCTCTATGCGCGGGTCACTGAATGGTACGAGCAGGACAAGGAGCGCCTGAAGATGCGCGCCGAGGCGCTGCACGCCATCGAGCACGGGACCGAGCCGGTGGCCTCGATGGGCGCCCTCATCGCCGATCGCATTGTCCGCTGCCACCTCGCCACAATGGCGCGGCTCAACATCGACTACCAGCTGCTGACCTGGGAAGGCGACATCCTCCGGCTGAAGTTCTGGGCGCGTGCCTTCGACGTGCTGAAGGAGCAGGGCGCGGTGTTCCTCCAGACCGAAGGGCGCCTGGCCGGCTGCTGGGTGATGAAGATCGACGAGGACCCATCAGGCGATGCTGGCGTCGAACCGGCCGAGGACGATGACGAGCAGCGCGAGAAGGTCATCGTCAGGTCCAACGGCACCGTGACCTACGTCGGTAAGGACATGGCGTATCAGTTCTGGAAGTCCGGCATCCTGGGCCGGGACTTCCATTACCGCCGCTTCGCCAACCGCGTGGACGGCGACGTGCTATGGGCCACCACGACCGACGCCGCGCAGGATGATCCGTCACATCCACCCTTTGGCGGCGCGGCCGCCACTTACAACGTCATCGACGTGCGGCAGTCGTACCTTCAGAAGCTGCTGAAGCAGGCGCTCATCGCGGTCGGACACCCGGCGGAGTCGGAGCGACTCCACCATTTCTCGTACGAGATGGTGGCGCTGTCGCACGGCACCGCACGAGAGCTGGGCTTCGCGCCAGCTCCTGACTCGGAAGAAGCTAAGAAACCGTTCGTCGAGGTCTCCGGGCGCAAGGGACTCGGCGTGAAGGCCGACGACCTGATCGATCGGGTCATCGAGAAGGCGCTGCTGGAGGTGGAGAAGCGACAACCCGAGCTGCCCGACCTGGCGCGGCGGGGTATTGCGCGCGACATCGGCGTTGCTGCCGTGCGCTACTTCCTCGTGAAGTATTCCCGGACCAAGGTGATCGCTTTCGACATCGATGAGGCGCTCAGCTTCGAAGGCGAGAGCGGGCCGTATCTGCAGTACGCCGTCGTCCGGGCGAACAACATCTTCCAGAAGCTGCAGGAGCGCGCCGGCCTGAGCGAGGCCGACCTGCTCGCGGACCTGCTCCAGGCGCCGGCCGACGCCCTGAACGGCGCTGACGGCGACCACGAGTTGTGGGGGCTCGTGCTCGAAGCCTCACGCCTCGACGACATCGTGGAACAAGTGGTGCGATCGCTCGAGTTCGCCGTGCTGGCCAAGTACGGGTTTGGACTCGCCCAGATGTTCAATGCGTTCTACCATCGTGCGCCGATCCTGAACGAAGAGCGGCCTGACGTCCGTCGCTGGCGGGCGGCCGCGGTCATCTATTTCCGGCAGCAGCTGACTCAGGTGCTCGATCTGATGGGCATCCGGGTGCCGCCCCGGATGTGAGCGGAGAAACGTCATGGCCCTGATTGCGGTGTCACAGAACCGCCGCGTAACCGACTACCTCGAATCCGTGCGCCGTGCCGGCGGGGACCCCGTCGAGGTGGCGGACACCCACGAGGAACCCGCCGCTATCGTCGCGCGCGTGCGCGGGGTGATGCTGACCGGCGGCGGGGACGTCGATCCGGCACTCTACGGCGAGGCGCCCCACCCAAGCTACGAACCGGCGGAGCCCGGCCGCGACGCCTTCGAGATCGCCCTGGCCAGGGCCGCGATCGAAGCCGATGTGCCGCTGCTGGCGATCTGCCGTGGCATGCAGGTGCTGAACGTGGCGATGGGCGGGACCCTGATCCAGGACATCCCGTCGGAAGTGGCCGGCGCCTTGAACCATGCAATCCGGGAGCCGCGCTTCCACATCGCGCACGAAGTGTGGGTGTCGCGCGACTCGCGGTTGTGGAACATCATGGCCGACAAGCTGGACGGGGAAAGCCTTCAAGTCAACAGCCGTCACCATCAGGCGGTCAAACTCGTCGCGCCGGGGTTCGACGTGAGCGCTACCGCGCCGGACGGGGTGATCGAGGCCATGGAGCGCTCGGTGAGCCGTTTCTGCCTGGCTGTGCAGTGGCATCCCGAAAACTTCTGGCGCACCGGCGAGTTCCGCCCCCTCTTCGAGCAATTCCTCGCGGCTGCGCGCGGCTCATCTTAGAGCCTTCGTTCCGGTTCGGGCTCGTCGTGGCTTCGTGGTTTCTGTGAGTCAGAGCTGGAGCACTGCGACCGTTTCAACGTGCGCGGTGTTGGGGAACAGGTCGAACGCCGTCAGCTGTCGGAGCTCGTAGCCGGCATCCACCAGCGCCCGCACGTCACGCGCCAGCGTCGGTGCATCGCACGAGACGTAAACGATGCGTGGCGCGCGAAGGCCGGCGACTCCTTCGAGCGCTTTGCCGGAGAGCCCGGTGCGTGGCGGATCCAGGATCAGTGTCTGAGGACGGAGCGTCCGGCGATTCTGCAAGTGCGACTCCACGGACTCGTGGCGTGCGTGGATCAGTCCGCGCCAGTCGGTGGTGTTGCGTCGCAGGTCCGCGGCCGACATCGCGTCGCCTTCAACGGCGATCACGGGTGCATGACCGTGGGCAGCGGCGGCGACGGCAAAGAGGCCGGCTCCAGCGTATAGATCCATGACGGCCCCACGGCCGAGCGGGGCGAGGACGTGCGCGACCAGCGCCTCGAGCAGGTAGCGGTTGCCCTGGAAGAAAGCCTGCGTCGTCCGGCTGATCGACCAGGCGCGTGACTGCGCGGTGAAGCGATCGGTGACTCGGCCTTCGCCATTCAGCACGCGGACCCTGGCTGACTGCAGGTGCGACAGTGACAGGCTCGTGATCCCCGGGACCTCTGCGATCGCCCCCAGCCTCGAGGGATCGGCGTCGCGCGCGAGTTCGAGGTGAAACGCGCGCTCCGACGCGTCGCGGTTCTCAGCGACTTCGATGCTGGTCACCGCACCAGGCGTTTCCGCCAGCACCGCCGCAGCCGCGTCGATCGCCGCGAGCGTCCCGGGCAGCAGTTGCCCGGTCGACGCAGGCGCGCACAGGGTGTGGGTAGCTTCGAGATAGAACCCGATGCGGGCGGCTTCCACGTGCAGCCGGGCGCGCATCCGGTACCCGTCCGTCCTCGACGGCACGATGGGCGGCGCCTCGACTGGCAGCCGGGCCACTCGCGCGAATGCGTCTTGCACGATGCCCTGCTTCAGGCCGAGCTGATGTTCGTAACTGGCGTGGGACAGCACGCAGCCACCGCAAGGGTTGGGTTCGCCGACCCGCTGTGGCGATGGCTCCGGCACCCGCTCGGTGCGCGCCCAGATCGTCCCGCGCTGTCTCCGCTCGATTCGAGCCTCGACCAGCTCGCCGGGAAGGGCGCCCGACACGAGCACGATGGCCCCATCCGCCCGCGCCAGCATCCGGCCGCCGGCCACGGCCTTCTCGATTCGCAGGGTCAGGAGGTCACCCGGTCCGAGGCCGCTCACGTACCAATCTCCGGCAGTCCGTAGCGCTCGCGGATCAGGCGCGTCCGCGCGGCGCTGCAGGCCCGCTGATAAGCCTCGGCCGACATGCGCGGTTGGAACGGCTCGAGCTCGCGGCCCGCTTCGTTCGCCAGCGCCGTCCGCACCTCGTCCGGCAATTGAGCATCGACGGCGTCGACCAGCCGGCGGTCGGCGGCGGCCAGCGCGTCCAGAATGCGCTGCCGCTGATCACCTCGGGCATGGTCAGCGACGTGCGCGAGCGGCTCGATGGTTGTGATGATGGCCGCCAGCGCCTCGTCGGCAAGATCGCGCAGCCGGTCGCTGCCACGCAGTACCGTCAACCGGGCCAACACCGATTCGATGTGGGCCTTGAGAGAGCGCCGCGACCGGGCCGCGGCCACCGGCTCCTCCACCAACGGGCCACCCTGGGCATCGCCGGCGACGATGCTGACCCCCACCGCGCGCCGCCATTCGTCGAACGCATCGAGTACGTCGGCCTCGCAGAACTCCACGCGCACGGGCCGGCGACGGGGGCCCTTCCGGTAGTACCGTTCGAAGTACCGGTCGATACCCGCCAAGGCCACGTTCAAAGGGATGCCCTGTGCTGCCCAGCTCGTCACACGTTCGAACGTCGGGCCGACGATCCTGATGAGGTGGCCGTCGTTCTTGCGGCACAGGTGCGCCTCGATCTCGCGGCAGTAGGCGTCAGAGGCGAGCACGATCAGGGGTCAGGGATCAGGGGATCAGGGGTCAGGGATCGGGGATCAGGGTCCCACTGCAGTTCGCCGGCGATCACCCGTTCCTCGCCGGAGTCGGTGGCCACCCGCAGTGCGCCAGCCTCGTCGATGCCTGCGGTCACCCCGTAGTGCCAGACGTTGTTCGCCAGCCACCGCACCGGCGTGCCGTCGGCCGTCGGTGACGCTGCCCGCCACTTCTGCAGAATATCACCCGCCCGGCCGGCCTCCAGCGTGGCGAAGGCCCCGGAGAGGTGCTCGAGCACCGCGGCGAAGATCTCGAACCGCGACACACCGGCGCCCCCCGCCGACTCGAGATCGGTCGCACGTGCCGCGACGTCTGGCGGATACGCGGCCGGCTCGAGGTTGAGTCCGACGCCGACGATCACCGCGGCCCGAGGCGTGCCGAGGTGCGCGCCCTCGGCCAGCACGCCAGCCAGCTTGCGGTGGCCGACGAGAAGGTCGTTGGGCCACTTCAAGTGGGCACGGACCCCGGTCGCGCGCGCCACGCCCTCGACCACGCCGACACCCGCGGCGATCGTCAGCAGCTCGATGTGTCTGGTCGGCCGCGTCACGTATGAGAAATAGAGCCCCGCTCCTGGCGGCGAGTTCCAGGTGCGCCCTCGACGTCCCCGCCCTGCCGTCTGCTCGTCAGCGAGGACGATGTGCCCCGCTGGCAGGCCGGATTCAGCGGCCGATGCCGCCGCATCCATCGTGGAGAGCAGCGAGCGGGACCACCGCACATCGAGCCACAGGTCTGGCCGGCGCGCGTTGAGCGCCTCGAGTGCCGCTCGGAGTCCGGCCGGCAGTCCGTCTCGCATCGGCCCGCCCTCCCGCGCTTCATTCCTGATCAGCGACGCCCCTCCCGGCAGGTGCTCATCCCGGTTCCATCTCGAAGCTGATGTCAGCGGACGGCGCCGAATGCGTCAGGGCGCCGACCGACACGAACTGCGCGCCGGTCGTGGCCAGCTCCGCCATCCGCGCCAGCGTCACGCCACCGGAGATCTCCACGGTCGCCCGGCCGGCGATGCGTTGCATCGCGAGCCGGATGTCGTAGGTGGTGAAGTTGTCCAGCAGCACCCGGGTCGCCCCGGCGGCGAGCGCCTGATCGAGCTCCTCGAGGTTCTCCACTTCCACTTCGACGGGAAGGCCCCTACTGCCAGCGCGCGCCGCCTCGACGGCCGTCGCGATACCACCCGCGAGCCGCTTGTGGTTGTCCTTGATCAGCACGCCATCGTCGAGCCGCTGGCGATGATTGGCGCCGCCGCCGCAGCGCACCGCGTACTTCTCCAGGGCTCGCCAGCCCGGCGTCGTTTTACGGGTATCGAGCACCGTGATGCGGTCGCCGCTGGCGACCACGAACTGATCGGTGAGGGTGGCAATCCCGGAGAGGCGTTGCAGGACGTTGAGCGCAGTGCGCTCGGCCGTCAGCATGGCGCGAGCGGTGCCGGTCACGTGCGCGATGGCGTCGTGGGGCTCCACGTGGGCCCCGTCACCCCACCTCACTTCGACGACCACGTCCGGATCCAGTTGCCGGAAGGCCTCGATCGCCAGGTCCAGGCCCGCGACGACGAGCGCCGCTTTGGCCAGCAGCGTGCCGCGGGCGCGCGCCGCGGCCGGTACCGTGGCCGCAGTCGTCACGTCGCCCTCCCCGACATCCTCGGCAAGCGCCCGATGGATCAGGTCGGCATAAGCTCCACGCTCGGGCGCGTCGAGGGACATCACGCCTCCGCGGGTTTCAGGGTGACCGCGACCGAGGGCTCGCCGACCGTGAGCCGCAGCGCGCCGGCACGGACCGCGGCCTTCAAGTCGCGCTCGATGGCACGCAGCGCGCGAATTTCATCATCGCCGCCGGCGTAGGCGACGGCCTCGACCTCGGTGCCGACCGACACCTTCTGGTCCGTCTTACCCTTACGAATCGCACCCAGCGCCGCCGCCAGCGCGGTGTGCGCCTCGCGCGCGCCGGCCGCATCGCCGGCCACAACCGACAACTCGGCCGCCGTGGGCCACGACGCCCGATGCACCGAACCCCGCTGCCACCACGACCACACGTCCTCGCAGGTGAAGGCGAGAAACGGGGCCAGCAGGCGTAGCATCACCGACAAGGCCGCTCGCAAGGCCGTGGAGGCCGAGGCCGCTGCCGCGGGACCGAAATCCCCATAGCGGCGCGACTTCGTGGCCTCAACGTAATTGTCGCAGAAGTCCCAGAAGAAGCTCTCGACCTTGGCCAGTGCACGAGCGTACTCGTATTGTTCGAGCTCCGTGGTGGCGTCGGTCACCAGGGCGGCCAGGTTGAGCAGCATGCCCCGATCGAGCGTCTCGGTCACGGGTCCGTCGAGGTGATCGCCGGCCAGGGTGAACTTCGAGACGTTCAGCACCTTCATCGCCAGCTTGCGCCCGATCTTCATCTGGCCGACGTCGAACGCGGTGTCGACGCCCGGCCCACCTCGGGCCGCCCAATACCTCACGCCGTCCGAGCCGTACTCCTGCAGCAGCCCGAGCGGGGTGACGACGTTGCCCTTCGACTTCGACATCTTCTTGCGATCGGGATCGAGAACAAATCCCGAGATGGCCGCGTGCGACCACGGCAGCGAGCCATGCTCGAAGTGCGCGCGCAGCACGCTCGAAAACAGCCACGTGCGGATGATGTCGTGCGCCTGCGGCCGCAGGTCCATCGGGAACGTCCGCTCGAAGACGTCGGCGTCGTGCTCCCACATCGTGACGATCTGGGGGGTGACCGACGAGGTGGCCCAGGTGTCCATCACGTCCGGATCGCCGACGAACCCGCCGGGTTGACCGCGTTGCTCTGCGGCGTACCCGGGTGGCACGTCCGTCGAAGGATCGATGGGCAGGGTTGCCTCCTCCGCCAGAATCGCCCCGGCATAGTCGACCGTGCCATCGGCGCGCACCGGATACCACACCGGGAACGCCACGCCGAAGAACCGCTGCCGACTGATGCACCAGTCCCCGTTCAGGCCATTCACCCAGTTCTCGTACCGCGCCTGCATGTAATCCGGGTGCCACTGGAGCTGCCGGCCGCGCTCGAGCAGCTGCTCGCGGTGCTCGATGGTCTTGATGAACCACTGGCGGCTGGTGATGATCTCGAGCGGTCGATCGCCTTTCTCGTAGAACTTCACCGCGTGGGTAATCGGTTTCGGTTCGCCGTGGAGCTCGCCGCTCGCCTTCAGGAGCTCGACGATCTTGGCCTGCGCCTTCTTCGCGGACAGCCCCGCCAGCTGGTCGTACGCCTGCTGGGCGCGCACCGCATCGTCGGACTCCCATCCGGACGTGCCCCAGCTGACCGGCCCGAGCGTGCCGTTGGGCTGCATCACCGCACGGACCGGCAGCTTGAGCTCCCGCCACCAGGTGACGTCGGTGATGTCGCCGAAGGTGCAGATCATCGCGATGCCGCTCCCCTTTTCGGGATCGGCCAGCGCATGAGCCAGCACCGGTACGCGGGCGCCGAAGAGCGGCGTGGTGACATGCGATCCGAACAGCGGCCTGTACCGCTCATCGTCGGGATGCGCGACCAGCGCCACGCACGCGGGAATCAGCTCGGGACGCGTCGTCTCGATTGCAACGTAATCGACTCCCATCTCCTGGCTCACGGCCCGCGGCAGCATGGTCTTGAAGTGGATCCGATGGTAGGCACCCGGCTGCTCGCGGTCTTCGAGCTCGGCCTGGGCCACCGCCGTCTTGAAGTCGACGTCCCACAGCGTGGGCGCTTCGAGCTTGTAGGCGAGCCCCCGCCGCGCTAGCCGTACGAACAACATCTGCGACACGCGCTGCGCGCGCTTGCCGATGGTGGCGTAGGTCATCGACCAGTCCACCGAGAGGCCCAGATATCGCCACAGGTGTTCGAAGGCCTTCTCGTCCTCGACGGTGAGCCTGGCACACAGCTCGATGAAGTTCGGCCGCGATACGGAGATCGCGTGTTTGTCGGGCTTGTCGGGCGGCGTGAACGCCGGGTCGTATGGCAGCGACGGATCGCAACGGACGCCGAAGTAGTTCTGGACCCGCCGCTCGGTGGGCAGCCCGTTGTCGTCCCACCCCATCGGGTAGAACACTTCCTTCCCGCGCATGCGCTGGAAGCGCGCGACGATGTCGGTGTGGGTGTAGGAAAAGACGTGTCCGACGTGCAGCGCCCCGCTCACGGTCGGCGGGGGCGTGTCGATCGCATACACCTCCGCTCGCGGACGGGATCGATCGAAGCGGTACGTGCCTTCAGCCTCCCAGCGGGCGGTCCACTTCTCTTCCAGTCCTTCGAGTGCGGGCTTGTCCGGAACGGGCATCCCATTATGGTAGCGCGAGTCCCCGCGGCGAGAGCCTGCGATCGCCTTGGTCCGAGGCGTCACGGTCCACGCCGAACGCCTCTGGAGAGACTAGCCTCGCCGTTCGCGGATCCGAGCGATCTCCTCGGAGACGAGGCGCTCCGCGGTCTCGCGCACGATCCCTCGAACCTGATCGCCCGAATCCCCCTGGAGGGTCTCGTGAACTGCCGCAGGAACGGTCGCCGCGAGCGCGTCGCGCACGGCGTGGTCGACGGTCTCGCGAACCACGTCCAGGAGGGGCGCACCCAGGCGCTCCTGGACGACGGGCTCGACCGTGGCGCGCACGACGTTCTCGACCTGCGCGCCGACCTGGTGCTCCACGGCAGCGGGCAGGGCCGCGGCGATCGCCTCGTTCACCGCTCCACGGAGCGTAGCCACAAGCGGTCCGCTGATGGACGCCTGGATCGCTTCGGCGAGGGCGGCGCGAGTCTCGGCAGCCACGCTCTCGCGCACCGTGTGCATCACTGTCTCGCGCAGCCCCTGCGCGAGTCCCCGCTGCAGGTCGTCACCGAAAGCACGAGAGTGCAGAGCCGCCAATTGGTCCAGAATCTCGGGCGTCAGTTCCGGGGCGGCCGATCGAATGACCACGGCAGGCGAATTCCCCTGCTCGGCCGCCAGCAGCGATTCGAATACGTCCGCAGGGCTCGAGCTCGAAAGCCCCCGGTCACCTCGCTCCGGCTCGCGAACGTCGTCGGCGGTCGCGTCAAGACGACGACCCGAAACGCCGAGTTCTTCGGCCAACGCGGCGCTTGCCTCGGACATCGCGGCTGGCTTGTGGTCCCCGAACCAGGCCCGCGCATCGTCAGGAGCGCCGTGTTCCTCGTCGGCCCCTTCAACCGGCGGGGACTGATCCACCGGTGGCGGCTCTGCCCGGCCGGCGATCGGCGGATCCGAGAGCGTGGCGATGGCCCCGAAGATGCCTCTTCCGCCCGACTTCGACACAGGCACGGCGGGGGTGGCGTCGACAGGGGCCGCTGAGGTCTCGGGACGGCCCGCCGAACCGGCGCTCGCCGGAGGCGGCGGCGCGACGGTCCGCGCCGGCGTCATCTCGGCGCTGGTCACCAGCCGCGAAGTCGCCGCGGGCGGCGTGCCCTTCATACCCAGGAGCTCTTTGACTCGACTGATCACGTGACTCGGCTCGAATGGTTTCTCGAGGACGCCATTCGCCCCCGAATCGTGAAGACGCTGCTCGTCCACCGGATCGGTCACACCCGCCAGCAGCAGGACGGGTACGGCGCTCAAGTGCGGCTGCTGTCGCACCCAGCGCGCCAGCTCGTAGCCGTCGACGCAGGGCATGTTGGTGTCGGCCAGCACCAGGTCCGGCCGCTCCGTCGTCATCCGGTTGATGGCGTCCTGACCGTCCTTGGCGACCACCACGCGGATCGGCTGATCGGCAAAGGTCAATGACACCACACGCTGGATCGTGAGGCTGTCGTCGGCGAGCAGCAGTGTCGGCGGAATCGACACGAGACGTGCTACACCCGCGCCCGCGCGTTTCCGTTGATGAAATCGACGATCTGCTGCATCGGCGTGCCGGGGAGGAAGATACCCCGGATGCCGAGGGCATTCAGCTTGGTCACGTCCTGGTCGGGAATGATACCCCCAACCACTACCTGCACATCGTCCAATCCCTGTTCATGGAGCAGCTCCATCACCCGCGGGCAGATGTGCATGTGCGCGCCCGACAGGATGGAGAGGCCGATCACGTCGGCATCCTCCTGGAGCGCTGCGGCGACGATCTGCGCGGGCGTCTGGCGCAGGCCGGTGTAGATCACTTCCATCCCGGCGTCCCGCAGCGCCCGCGCAATCACCTTGGCGCCCCGGTCGTGCCCGTCCAGCCCGGGCTTCGCAATCACCACCCTGATTTTTTGCATCACCAGATCACCAGATAGATC
>DATLLC010000307.1:0-2335 GCA_035538015.1 Vicinamibacterales bacterium | reverse complement strand
ATCCGGAAACCCGGTCACGCGTTTCTTGGAGGATATGATGGCCACTCGGGTGGGCTGGTCTCCCGGAGCGGCGGCGTGGAAGGACGACCTGACGCCGCTCGCCGCCGCCGATTGGAACCCCGACCGGGCCGCGCACCTGCTGTCCCACGCGGGGTTCGGCGGGACGCCCGCTGAGATCGAGACGCTCGCCAAGGCCGGCCTCGAACACGCGGTGCGCTCGCTCGTGGATTACGAGCACATCCCGAATCCGAAAATGCAGCCGTTCGTCGAGTCGGGTCTCTGGGATCCAACGCTGGACCGGTTTCCGGAAAGCCGGCCCGAAGCGACGGACCGCGCGGCCCGGGACGGCCGCTCGATGGGCATCGAGACCAAGCCTGGCGGCAACCGTCCCGTGCAGCCGGTTTCCGATCGCTTCTTCTACTGGCTGCGGGCCACGATGCTCGAAACGCGCCGGTTGGGCTATTGGTGGGCGAATCGGATGCTGCAGACCACACACCCGGTCGAGCAGAAGATGGCCTTGCTGTGGCACGGGCACTTCGCCACCCATGAGAACAAGGTCCGCGACTATCGCAAGATGCTGCAGCAGATCGACCTGTTCGAGCGCGGGGCGACGGGCAACATCCGCGAGCTGACCATCCAGGTCGCCCGGAACCCCGCGATGTTGTACTTCCTGGACGCGCAGTACAACGTCAAGGGCGCCCCGAACGAGAACTTCGCCCGCGAGGTGATGGAGCTCTTCACCATGGGGGTCGGGAACTACTCCGAGCAGGACGTGCGGGAGTGCGCACGGGCCTTTACCGGCTGGTACTTCGACAACCTCGCCTTCAAGGTGGATCCCGACAAGCACGACGGCGGCGCGAAGACATTCCTGGGGCGGGTCGGGAACTTCGACGGCGTGGACGTGCTGAAGATCATCTTCGAGCAGCCGGTGACCGCCGAGTACCTCGCCGGGAAGGTCTACCGCTTCCTGGTGAGGGACGAGCTGTCGCCGGACTTGCGCCGCAAGCTGGGCGCGGTCCTTCGCGATCACAACTACGAGCTCAAGCCGCTCCTGACGGTGATCTTCTCGTCGAAGGACTTTTACAGCCAGGCCAGTTACGGAGGCCACATCAAGGGCCCGGTCGAACACCTGGTCGCGATGTTGAAGCACGTTGGCGCCGACGCCATCCCCGGCGTCCCCGACTTCAATCAGGCGACGATCGCCATGGGCCAGCACCTGCTGAACCCTCCCTCTGTGGCAGGCTGGGCCGGCGGCAAGGCGTGGATCACACCGGGGCTCCTCATCGCGCGCGGCAACGTTGCCCGCGAGGTGCTCATCCCCGACATGACCGGCTTCAGGGACTGGAACTTCACGGCCGGCAGCGATGACGTGCTCGGCCGGCGGCTCCGCGACGGCTACGACATCGGCGCGGCGACGGCCGTGAACGATCCCTCGAAGATGACCACCTTCGACCGGGTCGCGCTCGAGCGGGACGAACGGTTCAACACCCGCATCTCGGGCTACGTCGGCTGGCAGCAGGCCGCCCGGAAGCTCATCCCCACGCCACGCCAGGCCGCGCAGTTCGAACTGACTCGGATGGTGCTCGACGATGGTGCGACGACGACGTCGGAAGCGGTTGACTATCTGCTGTGGCGAATGCTCCGTGTGCCGCCGGCCAAGGCGACCCGGGACGCGTTCGTGACGTTCCTGACCAATGAGCTGGGGACGGATCGCGTCGAGCGCGCCAGGACCTACATGGAGGACGCGCTGCGCATGACCGTGCACCTGATCATGAGCACGCCCGAGTATCAGATCGTGTGATCGTCCGGGACATCATCGCCCCAGCGACTCGCTTTTCGTGGGGGCGGGGCCGTCTCCCACTCGAAGGACCTGGACCCGCGCTGTGCGGCGACCGAACTGCTTTGCTGCCTGGCAGTCGTGCATGAAGATGTCGAGCTCGCGGCCCTTCACTTCACGGCCGGTGTCTTCGACGTCGTAGACGCGGTCGTGCGGCCGGCCCAGACCGTCCACACGCACCCGGCTGCCGAGCGGCAGCACGTGGGGGTCGGCCGCGACGATGCCGCGGCGTGTCTGTTCACCAGAGGCGGTCTCCCCTTTCGTGCAGTACGCGGTGATCTCCATCCGGAGCCTGGCGTTCGGTGACGCCGGCGACGCCAGAGCTTCGCTGCCGACGACGCCGAGCAGGATGAGCCAGAGGACTCGAGACACCATACGGATCGCGATCCAATCGGCGTGCCAGCGAGACAGCTCATCCAGGCAACTCACGTTCCCAGTGTCCGTTGCAGGAACACCAGGTCGAGCCAGCGGCCGAACTTGAAGCCCACTTCCCTGAAG
>DATLLC010000306.1:0-14562 GCA_035538015.1 Vicinamibacterales bacterium | reverse complement strand
GTGGACCCCGCGGCATTGTTGAGAAACCCGTTGTTCTGCACGTACCCCTCGTTCACCATCAGGCCACCTGAATTCAAGATCTCCCCATCGAAGATGACCGTATACATCCGGTTGATGAATGTACGCGCCTGGAACGACCCCTGATTGTGGAAATACCCCTCGTTGACGACGGTCCCGTCGGAAACGAAACCTAGGTAGTCCCACCAGTACCCCTGATTGAGCATCTGCGCCTGGTTGACAATGAAGGAGCCGGCGTTGATGAGCGTGCCGCGGTTGACAATCGATCGCGTCACCTCGAAGCTACCCTCGATCTCGAGGCCGCCGTCGATGAGGACCTCGCCCGTGGACAACGTGACCCGAACTGGCCGAAGTGGCGTGATCAGGTATGTCCCTGCGGGTACGACCAGGCGGTCCACCGTGCAGGTGCCCGCCGTCCAGGCCCCGCCAATCGAGACGCAGGCCGCTTCTCCGTCGAGGACGATGACGGCCGCGGCAGCCTGCCATGGGTTGGTCTGGGGGGCGGCCGCGAGGCCGCCGGGCACGAGGAGCAAGCTCAACGCCAACGTGGCGGTCTTCTTCAACATGATGCCGACCTGTTCTGGTACGACTGCGTTGGGTTCAGCGGCGGCGCCCTGTGGGGCCACCAAACAGTGGTGGAGGGTGCGCCGTGTCTCAACCCATGAGGTAGCACGATTGGTGCCACGGCCATTGCGTGCAAGCACGCCCCAAAGCAGCAGTGCGAGCGCCCGGGCGGTGCGCCCCCGCCGGGTCTCCGTCAGCGTACGCCAGTCAACCAACGGGGTGGCGGAACTGTGGTGGCTCCGCGCCGATTGGGTGACCAGTCGTCACGCGTAGTGAAAGGCTCGCGGTTACCTAAATGGTGACTATCCGACGGTCGTCGGTTCGGGGTGGGGGCGGCGCCACTCGCCAGGGCAAAGCGACTGGCGCCCTGTCCTGATCACTCGGCCACACCGGGCGCGAACCGCCGGTTATAGTCCTTCTGGCCTCCGCGTTGATCCTCCTGCTGGTCGTTGGTTCACTGGCGTGCCCTCCCCTGCTCGGGGGCACTGGGCCAGCAGTGAGCGTTGACGGGACGAGTCCCGTAGCGTTCACGCTCACGCGATCCTCTCGTGCAAGTCGGCGTCGGTTAGGACCGTGGAACCTGGAAGACAGGTGGGCGCGGCAGGACGCTCGATCGCAGCTAAACCAGTAGTACCTGACCAGGTAATGAGTACAGAAGGGCGTTCACCGCCGCACGACTCCCCTCGGCTAGCTGGCCTTCTTCAGCTGCTCCAGCAACACGCTCAGCACCTTGGTATAAGCCGCGTCGGCGTCCGAGAGGGCCTGCATGTAGTCCTGCTCCGACATCTTGTCCTCGCGCCAGCTCCCATCGAAGCGGATGCTCTTCGGCCCGATGTCGTGCGAGTCGGAGGGCTGGTTCTTCCCGCCGCGCCGCATGCCGTCTGCCCCGAGGTCGGTGACGAAGTGGCGGCTCGCGGGATCCGACGCGCTATTCAGGTCGATATAGGCCTCCCGGTAGGCGCGGTTGATGATCTTCTCGTTCAGCACCGCGGGGGCGGCAAACTTCGCCCAGACGACGATCAGCTGACCCGGAAAGGTCAGCGTGGCCGCGAATTCGTCGGGTGTGTTCGGCATTCGAGCCGCGAAGCTATCGAGCTTGCGCGCTGCCAGCAGCTGCGCCAATTCCTTGGCGGGGCTGGCGGACTGAGGCTCTTGCGCGAGGAGCGGCGCGGCCAATGCCGTCAGCAAGCCGGTAGCCAGAAGGAGACGAAGGGGACGCGTCATGCCCTCCATCTATCACCCGGCAGAGGTCCGCGTCAATGCCGAGCAGGCTGGTCAGCCGATGAACAGGGAGTCGTCTTCGACGCCGGGGCTCGTCTTTCGACGGCGGCGTGAGGCTTCGCGGATGCCCTTGAAGGCGGAGACGGCCGCCTGCACGCCCGACAACAGGGCCATGCCATTCCTCGCCGGGCCCTGCACGAACTGCTGCGCGACCGCGAGGGTCTGATCCACGCGCAACGTGAGGTCCGAGAACAGGCGATCCACGCGCTCGACCTGCCGGGAGGCCAATTCCGCGCTCCGCGCGGCCTCGGCCGTGAGGCTGGTGAGGTTGGCGATGAGTGGTTTGATGTCCTGATCGACCTGCCGCGACAGCTGCTCGACGCGCCGGGCCAGACGGAGTCCGGCCATCAGCGCGCCGACCTGGATGGCCGCCATCACCAACACCGACAGCGCGATGACACCCAGGAACAGCTCGGCGGCTACGCTCACGCCTCGTCCCCTCGTTCACGCACCTGCTGGAAGGCTTCCCGGCCGCGGTCGATGGCAGTGGCCACGGTTTCCCGGTGCCGCTGGTAGAAATCGCGGCTCGTGTCCACCGCATCGCGGGCCTTGTCACGGCCTTCGCGTGCCTTCTGTCCCAGGTACTCCCGTGTTTCCTCGCCGGTTGCCGGAGCGAACAGCAGCGCCACGGCCGCTCCGGTGAGGGCGCCGACGACGAAAGCCAGCATCACGCTGCCAGCACCGGTGTTGTTGTCCCTCGACATGATCGCCTCCGATTCAGAAGATGCTGACTTTGACGTTCAGGTATCTCTTCGGATCCTTGCGGATGTCCCCGATCAACCCGCGCAACTCGGACGCGGCCTGATTCATGTTCTCATATAACTGCTTGTCCTGCAGCAACTGCCCGGCGGTCCCCTCGCCGCTGTTCAAGCGGGTGACGATCCCATCGAGTCGCCCGGTCAGCTCGTCGAGGCGGCGGTAAAGCGCATCGTCGGCGATGAGCTTGCCGAGCGTGCCCTCGCCCTTGTCGAGGCGTCCGCTGATCGAATCGAGGTTAGCGCCGGTGCTGGTCAGGCTGCGGGCGAGCGCCGGGTCGTTCAGCAGTTGCCCGACACTGCCCTCCCCGGCACGGACCCGCGTCGTCATCGCATTGAGATTGGCAATCGACTGCTCCAACTCCTGATACAGCTTCGGATCGAAGGTGAGCCGGCCCAGCGTTCCCTCCCCGGACGCGATGGCACTCGTCACTCGCTCGGCGGCGCTGACGAAGCGGTCGATGTCTCGATAGACGGCCTCGTCGGTGAAGAGCTTGCCAACGGTGCCCCTTCCCGCGCGGATGTCCTGAATCAAGCGCTTCGCCTCGTCGAGGCCGCCGGTCGCCGCTTCGGTGAGCTCGGAGATGGTCCCGGTAGCCGGCCTGGATCGCACGTAACCCCAGTCGGGAATGGGTGTGCCCGTTGGCGCCGCCGTGATGTCGATGGCGCCCTCTCCCAGCAGCGAGATGGACCCGATGGTAGCGAACGAGCCGGTCGTGACGAGGCGGCGCATGTCCTTCTCGAGGTCGAACCACACCTCGACCCCGGTGCCCGCGAACTCCACGCGCGACACCGACCCCTTCTCGATGCCGGCAATCCGGACGGGCGATCCGCTCTTGATGCCCGCCACGTTGGCGAAGGTGGTCTTCAACGGGTACTGCTGCCAGAAGAAGCCGCCCCCGCCCACCGCGAAGATGAGGGCGCCGGCGAGCACGATCGCGAGGACGGCAATGAGGCCGAGCTTCAGCTCGGCGAAGGCCAGAGAGCGTGTGCGTGGCATGTGCGAAGCACCTCTTACGAGAGAAACGCCTTCAGGTATTGATCGCGCGACTGCCGCAGTTCGTCGGCCGAGCCCTCGAACACGATCCGGGCGTCGCGCAGCATCACGAAGTCGGCCTGCTGCAGCTTCGCCTCCGCGGCCGCCTCGATTTCGATCCCACCGCCCGAACGCGGGGACGCGGCATGGGTGGCCACGTAGAACGCGTCGCGCAGCTGGTGGGTCACGAGCACCGACGTCACGTTCTCGAGATCGCGCAGCTTGATGATCTCGGCGTCAACGGTCAGCGAGGTCATCGGGTCAAGGCCCGTGGTCGGCTCGTCGTACAGCAACAACCCCGGCTTGGCGGCCATGGCGCGGGCGATCGCCACCCGCCGGCGCTGCCCGCCCGAGAGCTCGGACGGCATCTTGTCGATGTGCTCGCCGAGGCCGACGAAACCCAGCACTTCCTCGACCCGCTGGCGGACCTCCTCGAGCGGCAGGCGGGTCTCCTCGTAGAGCTTATAGCCGACGTTCTCGCCGACGGTAAAGGAGTCGAAGAGCGCGCCTTCCTGGAACACCATGCCCATGTGATGGCGCACACCCATCAACTGCTCTTCGTTCATCTTGTCCACTCGGTGGCCGAGCACCCAGATGGTACCGGAGTCCGGCTTGAGCAGCCCGAGCATCAGCTTGAGGACGGTCGACTTCCCGGCTCCGCTCGCGCCCAGGAAGATCTTCGTGTGCCCCGCGCGCACGTCGAAGGTAACGTCCTTCAGGATGACCTTGTCGTCGAACGACAGGCAGACCTTGTCGAACAGCACGACCGGCGCGTGGGGCTCGACGAGCTCGACCGGCAGGCCAAATTCGGCAAGGGAGGCGCGTCGCATCAGAACAGCACCGAGATGAGCAGTCTCGTCACGAAGAAGTCGACCACCAGCACCGTGACCGAAGCGGCGACGACGGCGCTGGTGGTGGACCGCCCGACCCCCTGCGTGCCGCCGCTCGTCCGCAAGCCGACATGGCACCCGATCGTAACGATGATGAACCCGAGGAAGAACGGCTTGATGAGGCCCATCCAGATGTCTTCGAGGTACAGGCCGTCGGTCACTGACTGCCAGTACACCGACGAGGCGACGCGAAGCTGCGAAACCGCGATGAGCCACCCACCCAGCAGCCCGACGGCATTAGAGACCACGGTCAGGATCGGGCACATGATGAACCCCGCCAGGACGCGCGGTACCACCAGTTTTCGCACCGGATCGGTGCCGAGCGCGCGTAGCGCCGCCACCTGGTCGGTCACGACCATCGATCCTAGTTCAGCGGCGATGCCAGATCCCACACGGCCGGCCAGCATCAGGGCCGTCAACACCGGGCCGAGCTCCTTGATCATCGACGCGCTCACCAGGCGGCCGACGTAGGGCCTGGCGCCGAACTGATCCAGCGTCATCCCCGACTGCAGCGCCAGCACCGCACCCGTGAAGAACCCGGTCAGGAGCACGACGGTGAGCGAGCCCAGGCCGATCGACTCGAGCTGTTCGACCAGGTCGTGGAAGTAGAAGGGACGGGTGAACACCCCGCGCGCCGTGTAGCCGCTGAGGCGGACGTACTCCTGTACCTCCAGGAGACCGCTTTTGACTTTCTCCAGCAGCTTGCCGCCGACCGAGTCGCTCACGAGTAGACCGGGGCTCCCAACCCGAGATCCCGCGTCTTGATGGCGCGAATCTGGTCGCGAAGGGCCGCGGCCTTCTCGAAGTCGAGGTTCGCAGCAGCTGCCTTCATCTCACGCTCGAGCCCGGCGAGGTGCGCGTCGAGCTCGGCCTGCGACCTGAACACCAGGCGGCCCTTCTCGGTGGGCTCGGGCACGCCCATGTAGTCACGCTCGTAGATGCTCGTCAGCACATCGTCGATCGACTTCACCACCGAGGTCGGAGTGATGCCGTGTTCGGCGTTGTAGGCGGCCTGCAGCGCGCGACGCCGGGACGTTTCACCGATGGCCGTCTTCATCGAATCGGTCATCGTGTCGGCGTACATGATCACCTGACCGGCCACGTTCCGGGCCGCCCGGCCGGAGGTTTGAATCAGGGCGCCGCCGGAGCGGAGGAACCCTTCCTTGTCGGCGTCGAGAATCGCGACCAGCGAAACCTCGGGAAGGTCCAAACCCTCTCGGAGGAGGTTGATTCCGACGAGCACATCGAAGACGCCGCGGCGCAGGTCCCGAAGAATCTCCACCCGCTCCAGGGTCTCGATGTCCGAGTGAAGGTAGCGCACCTTGACGCCCAGTTCCTGGTAGTACTGCGTCAGGTCCTCGGCCATACGCTTGGTCAACGTGGTGACGAGCACCCGCTCGCCACGCTCCGCCCGCGTCCGAATTTCAGCCAGCAGATCGTCCACCTGACCCTTGACCGGGCGCACGTCGATGGGGGGATCCATCAGTCCGGTCGGCCGGATCACCTGTTCTACGACGACGCCCCCGGCTCTCTGCAGCTCGTACGGTCCGGGGGTCGCCGAGACGTAGACCAGCTGATGGACGCGGGATTCCCATTCCTCGAAGTTCAGGGGGCGGTTGTCGAGCGCAGACGGCAGGCGGAACCCGTATTCCACCAGCACCTCCTTGCGCGACCGGTCGCCGTAGTACATGCCACGGACTTGCGGCACGGTCTGATGGCTTTCGTCGACCACCACCAGCGCGTCGGAGGGCAGGTAGTCGAGCAGCGTCGGCGGTGGCTCGCCGGCCCGACGGCCGGTGAGGTGGCGCGAGTAGTTCTCGATGCCGTGGCAGTAGCCGATCTCCTTCATCATCTCGAGGTCGAACATCGTTCGCTGGTGCAGCCGCTGGGCCTCGAGCAGCTTGCCCTCCGATTCGAGTTGGCTCCGCCGTTCCGCGAGCTCGACGCGAATGGACTCCACCGCTTCCTTCAAGCGATCGCGGCTCGTGACGAAGTGCGACTTCGGATACACCGCCACCCGGTCGTGACGCCGAAACGCCTTGCCGGTGAGCGGATCGAACGACACCAGCTCGTCGACCTCGTCGCCGAACAGCCCAATCCTTAGCGCCACCTCTTCGTAGGACGGGTAGACCTCCACGATGTCGCCGCGGACCCGGAAGGTGCCGCGCCCGAACTCCACGTCATTGCGCTCGTACTGGATTTCAACCAGCTTGCGCAGGATCTGATCGCGCCCGATCCGCTGGCCGCGCTCGAGCGGCAGCAGGAGCCCGTAATACGCCTCGGGCGAGCCCAGGCCGTAGATGCAGGACACGCTCGCCACGATGATCACGTCTCGCCGTTCGAACAGCGACCTCGTGGCCGAGAGCCGCATCCGATCGATCTCGTCGTTGATCGTGGATTCCTTCTCGATGTAGGTGTCGCTGGACGGGACGTAGGCCTCGGGTTGGTAATAATCGTAGTAACTGACGAAATACTCGACGGCGTTCTCCGGAAAGAAGCGGCGGAACTCCTGGAACAGCTGCGCGGCCAGCGTCTTGTTGTGGGCCATCACCAGCGTCGGGCGGTTCACGCGCGCGATCACCTGGGCCATCGAATAGGTCTTCCCCGACCCGGTGACGCCCAGCAGTACCTGGTGTTTGTCGCCACGATTCAGGCCGTCCACGAGCTCCGGCACGGCCCGGACCTGGTCACCGCGAAGCTCGAAATCTGACGTGAGCGTGAACCGGTCGTATACGGACGGCATGCTGGCAGGAAGGCGAAAAACCCATGGTACCACAAGGCCTTGAGGGCCTCGGCCGGGCCGCTAGCGCCGGGGTTGTTGGGGCTTGAAGGGCGCGTAGTAACCTTTGCGCGCGCGCACTTTCACGCCGGGGCGAGTTACCTTCACCTCGACATTCCGCCAGCGTCCGTCGGCTGCGGTGTTCGCCGACACGTACCCCAGCTGATACTGCGCGCGAATCTCCCGGAGGATCCGCCCGTAGAAGTCCTCCAACTCCTCGAGCGAGTGCGGGAACAGGGCCAGGCCGCCAGTGGTCTCGGCGATTCGTTCCAGGTTCATCCGTGACTGCACCCGAGCGCCGCCGCTGTGCTCCAGGAGCCCGATCGCGTAGACGGTGGCGTGCGACGCCCGGAGGAGATCGATGGCCTCCTTGAATGACAGCCGCGAGCTCGAGTCGGCGCCGTCGGAGTAGATGACGAGCACCGGCCGGCCGGACTGGCTCGACGCGCCATCCAGGTACACGCCCAGCGCGTCGTAGAGCGCGGTCTGGCCATCTGCTTTCCGGCTGCGGATGCGCTCCACCATCCGCGGAAAGTCGCGCTGCGGATAGCGGGTGACCCGGACCTCGGTGTCGAAGTCCACCAGCGTGATGTCCTCAGATCGGCGCAGCAGGTTCAGGAACCGGATTGCCGCGGTCCGGGCCAGCCGGAGGTCCTGGTCCATGCTGCCGCTGGTATCCAGCAGCAGGCCGGGATGGAGGTCGGCGAGGCTCTCCTCGTCGTGATTGCCGTCGCCCATGGCGGGTGCGAAATGTTGCAGAGACTGCGGGCGCCCATCCTCGACGATCGCGAAGTCGGCGCGCGACAGGTCGGTGACGAGCGCGCCCTTGCGGTCCGTCACGGTCACCCCGAACGTGACGAGGTCGATGCCGCCCCGAAAGACGGTCTGATTCCCGGTCGACGTCGCCGCCGACGCGAGCACGGTCAGCAGACACACGCAGGCACGCGCCATGTCCGGCATCCTACAACGCCCGGATGCGCGATTGTGGCCTGCCGGGCGGGGACGGTCGAGGTGGCGCTGCGGACCAGCGAGCCTATAATGAGAGATCGTGCGTTGTCTTGCGGTCTGCCACACGGAGCTGGTTGCTCGGCTCCTCGAGGCGGTCCTTGCTCCCCACGCCGATGTCGAATTGATGGTGGAAACTGCGGCGCTGGCCCGCCGCGTCGATGACTTCGGCCTCCCCGTCAGCGTCGCCGACCCCCAACGGCTGGACAGCTTCGTCAAGGCCGATCTCACGCCCGGCACCGTCGTCATCGTCGAGGACAACGGCCGCCGCGGGTTGCGCCGGATCCTCGATGCCGTGATCGGCGCCGGCGGCACACTGGTCTACGTGCTCGGCACGCGGCCCGAGGAGATGAAGAAGGCCGAGGCACTCCGAGCCGACTTCCCCGACGTCAACACCCTCACGCTGGCGGAGTTGCTGGGCCGTCCGCTGGTGACCGAACTGGCCCGCTCGGTGACGCGGCAGAAGGTCCAGCAGTATCAGCACTACTTTCGCGATGCCGATCGCGTGCTGATTCTGACCCACAACGACCCGGACCCGGATGCGCTGGCCAGCGGGCTGGCGCTGCGCAGCCTGCTGCGGCGAACCAGGCAGACCGCCATCGTCGGGTGCATGCAGGGCGTCACCCGCCCCGAGAACCAGCGGATGGTGAAGCTGCTGGACCTGCACTACGAAGTCGTCACCGCCGACCAGTTCGCCGGCTTCGACCGGATCGCACTCGTCGACGTGCAGCCGCACTACTTTCCCGGATTGCTTCCACACGCCGACCTGGTCGTCGATCATCATCCCGAGCAGACCGGCTACACGGCCGTCTACCGCGACATTCGCCCGGAGTACGGATCGACATCCACCATCCTCACCGAGCACCTGCGCGCTGTGGACATCGACATCTCGGAACGCACCGCGACCGCGATGCTCTACGCCATCAAGTCGGACACGCTGTTCTTCAACCGGCAGGCGAACAACGCGGACCTCGACGCGTTCTCCTACCTCTACCCGCTCGCGGACGCGACGATGGTCCGCAAGATGGAAGGATCGGAAATCACGGCCGAGCGGCTCGACTACGTGATCAAGGCGTGGCAGACCGGCCGCATGGTCGAGCACGTGTTCTGCGCGTTTCTCGGTGAGCCGCCGCGCGAGGACTTCGTGCCCTACGTCGCGGATTTCTACCTCCAGCTCGAAGACGTGCAGTGGACGGTCGTCTCGGGGGTCGTGAACGACACCTTCGTGGTTTCAGTACGGAACCTGGGCTACTCGCGCAACGCCGGCGACTTCGTGCGCCGGTGGTTCAACGACATCGGCAGCGCGGGGGGTCACCGCACCATGGCCAAGGCCGTGGTGCCCCTCGAAGCGTTTCAGCGCAAGTTCGGCACCTACGAGGGTTCGCGCATCAACCAGCGGATGCTGGAGCTGGTGCTGGAGTTCCTGCACGAAGTGAAGAATGGCCCGCGGTAGGCCTGCCACCCGAACGCCGCGAAGCGCCGCCTAGGAAAGGGCCTGGTGAAGGTCCTCGATCAGGTCCTCGGGATCCTCCAAACCGATTGAGATCCGGATCATCCCGCGCGACACACCCGCGGCCGCGAGCTCGGCGTCGCCCAGGCCGGTATGCGAGGTCAGGATCGGCAGGCTGCAGATGCTTTCGACGCCGCCGAGGCTGGCCGCGCGCTTGATCACGCGGAGCCGATCGAAGGTTCGGAACGCGGCCGTCTGGCCGCCCTGCACGTCGATGGTGACCATGCCGCCAAAGCCGGACATCTGCCGGGCGGCGGTGGCGTGGTCGGGATGCGACGCCAGACCGGGGTAATAGACGCAGGCGATGGCCGGATGCGATTCGAGCGCGGCGGCCACGGCGTGGGCGTTCTCGTTGTGCCGGGCCACGCGCAACGGCATCGTCTTCAGGCCGCGGCCCAGAGCAAAGGCCGCCTGGGGGTCGAGGACGCCGCCCATGAGCCTGCGTGCCGCGGCGATGGGATCGAGGAGCCGACGGGACCCAGACAACACACCCGCAGTGACATCGCTGTGACCGTTGAGGTACTTGGTGGCGCTCTGCATCGAGATGTCCACTCCCATGGCGAGCACCGGCTGGTTCAGCGCCGAGGCAAACGTGTTGTCAGCCACCGAGGTCACGCCAGCGGCGCGGCACGCCTCGGCCACCTTCCGCACGTCCACACAGCGCAGCGTCGGGTTGATCGGCGATTCGAACCAGATCAGGCGCGTCTTCGGGCCAATCACGCATGCCGGGTCGCCAAGCGCCTCGAGCGACACGAAACGTCCCTGAATCCCGAACCGCGGCAGCAGGTCCGCAATCAGGTGATAGGTGCCGCCGTAGATGGCGGCGCTGCACACCACTTCGTCACCCTGATGCAGCAGCGTCAGCAGCGCATGCGTCGTGGCGGCTTGTCCCGAGCTGAACAGGATGCTCATCTCGGCACCATCCACCGTGGCCACCTGCCGCTCGACGGCCACCACCGTAGGGTTCTCGTAGCGCGAGTACAGGTAGCCGGCCTCGCGTCCCTCCTGATAGGCCTGCACCTGCGCCGCCGAATCGAAGACGAACGTGCTCGTCTGGTAGATCGGAGTGGTGAGCGGCGGCGTCTTGCCCGCCGTCACCTGATTGCCGGCGTGAATCAGTTCGGTGCTGCTGCGCATGTCCTGTGCTCCCGTCCTAACCCCTCAGCTCGCTTGAGTGGTCGTTCCGACTGTTGGCTGATCACGTGGGAAACTGGCGCAAACGACCGGGAGTCTGGGCTGATGGCATCGTCCACTCAAGTGAATTGTGGGGTTAGATCCGTTCTCCGCTCTCTCCCAGCACGGGCTCGATGAACTGCCGGTACGCGTCCTCGTAGCCACGCTCGATCGCCTCCTCCAGTGAGTGTGCCCGATCGGACCGTTCGTCGAACGTGCCGGCGAGGTCGAGCGGTCGCACCGGATTGTGCGCCGGGCGAATCACGTAGGTCCCGTGGAAACGGTGCCGCAGATGGCGAAGCGCGTCGGCCAGGCTTGCCGACTCGGCCGACGCCAGGTGCTCGCCCACCTGGCCGAGCGCATCCGATCGCGTCGGGCGCAAGGCATGCGGCGCCGGCGGCTCGGGCGCTGCGGACACCAGGATGAGCTGTTCGGCCCCGGCCGCGGCGGCTTCCTCGAGCAGGCGCCCGAGGCTGGCCGTGCGATCCGACAGGCGATGCGACTCGCCTCGCCAGAACGTCTCCGGGGCAAAAGTCACCAGGCGAGGCTGGCACACGCCGGGCAGAGACAAGGCTGCCATCAGCGCATCAACGAGGTGCTCGCGGGCGACGCCCGCCAGATCGTGCGCTTCGGCTCGGCGCGCCGAGCTGGCGGTGGCTGCGGCAAACAGCGCCTTGCGGTACGGTTCCCTGACCAGCCCGAAGACGACGTCCCGGCGGGCGTCGAGATCGTGAGCGACGAGGAGCAGCTCGCGGAACCCGGGTTGGCCGAGGTTGTCCGTCAACAGGTCGGCATAGCGCCGGCCAAGATCGCGAGCATCCGGCGCGCGAAGGGCGGCTCCGCCCTTGAGGATGCCCCAGAGCGCCGAAGTTGCCGCCCGCACCGCTGGCCCGGCGTCGATGGGAGCGCCGACCAGAGACCACAGCGCCGGCGCCGCGGTCGTTCGGCGGATTCGTTGTCGTTGTCGGTCCATCAGCAGTCCGACCCCGAGCGTCAAGAGGCCGATACCCACCAGCGCCAGAACCACGCGGGGAATCCACGTGGGCAACGCCCCTGGGCTGAAGGCCTGGCCGACGGACTGCAGCAGGCCCTGGCTGAGATCGGCGCCGCCGGCAAGTCCAGCCATACCGAGGGCCAGAGCGACGGGGTAGACGGCCGCGGACCCGATCAGTGCGATCAGCGGGATCGCCAGTACCGCGAGCAGCGCGATCACCAGGAGTCTGAGCCACCGGAACGGCCACCGCCAGCGATACAGGTGCTCGGCCGATGGCTGCCGCCACACCCCGTCCGGCTCCCACAGCCGCGCGGCGCCATCGATGGCGTGGAGCACCGCCCCGAGCGCCCCGATACCACGGCCGCCAATGACGTCGATCTTGATTCCGGTTTCGTGCAGAGCGCGGAGCACGCCCGCGTGGTAGGCGCCGTCAGCGCCGCTCCCGCTCAGTAGCAGCGCCGTGCGGCGTTCGGGGGAATAGCCCCTCAATTCGTCTGCCACTACTCGTCGTGAATCGTCACCAGCTTGAGGATCTCGAACCTGCGGGCACCCGCCGGGGTCGCGACCGACACTTCGTCGCCTTCCTCCCGGTTGAGCAGCGCCCGGCCGATGGGCGAGCTGGTCGAGATGAGGCCCTTCTCGCCATCGGCGTCCTCGGGCATCACCAGCTGGTAGATCAGCTGCTGGCCAGTCGATTCGCGAAGCGTGACCGTGGACCCGAAGCCGGCTTTGCCGTGCGGGATCTTCTCCATGTTCATCAGCGCGATCTCGTTCATGCGCCGACGGAGCATGCCAATGCGAGCTTGGACGTAAGTCTGGCGTTCCTTGGCGGCCTGGTACTCCGCGTTCTCACGCAGGTCGCCGAGCTCGCGGGCGCGCTGGATCTCCTTGGGGAGCTCCATCTTCAGCTCGCGCTCGAGCCCAGCCACCTCCTCTTCGAATCGCTTGAGAATCTTAGCCTTCATCGCTCAAACTCAAGACTTTAGCATAATTGCTCGAGCCTTCATGTCGGTCATCACCAGTCGCCACCACCCGCTAGTCAAGCAGTGCCGCGCGATTCTTCGCGGCGACGACGAGCGGCTGCTGCTCGACGGGTGGCACCTGGTCAGCGAGGCGCTCGCCGCGGGCCTGCCGATGGCATGGGTCGCCGTCGATGCCGGACGTTCGACGGCCGACCGACGCGTGCTGGATCGCGCCGCCGCGGCCGGAGCCCGTGTCGTGCAGGTCACCGATGCGGTCTTGCAGGCCATGTCACCAGTTCGATCCGCCTCTGGCGTGGTTGCCGTCTGCGAGCGTCCGGACGTGGATTCGCGCGCGCTGCTGGCCCCGGCGCCCTCGCTGGTGCTGACCGCGCTTGGCGTCCAGGATCCGGGCAACGTAGGCGCCCTCGTGCGCTCGGCCGATGCCGCGGGTGCGACCGGCGTCCTGCTCGACGCGCCGGCGGCGGATCCCTGGAGCTGGAAGGCCCTTCGCGCCTCGATGGGCAGCTCGTTCCGGCTGCCGGTCTGTCGGGAGGAGACGGCGGTCGATCACCTGGGTGCCTGGCAGCGTGACGGGGTTCGCGTGATTGCCGCCGACGCTCACGACGGGGTGCCGATGTACGATCTCGCGTTGGAAGGCTCGCTCGCCATCGTGCTCGGAGGCGAGGGCGCCGGGCTCCCCGCGCGCGTGTTGGAGATGGCCGACGCGCGCGTCCGCGTGCCCATGCGGCCACGGGTCGAGTCGCTCAACGTCGCCGTGGCCGCGGCACTGCTCCTCTACGAGGCGGCGCGCCAACGCGCCTAGGACGCCCATGGGACTGTTCGACGACCCGGTCGAGCCCGTCGACCCTCGCACCATTCCCCTGGCGGAACGGATGCGCCCGCGCACGCTGGACGAGGTCGTCGGGCAGGACGAGGTGATCGCGCCCGGTCGTCCCCTGCGCGAGATGATCGAGCGCGATCTGCTGCAGTCGATCATCCTCTGGGGCCCGCCCGGCACCGGCAAGACCACGCTCGCCCGGCTGATCGCCGACCTCACCCACGCCGAGTTCCTGTCGTTCAGCGCGGTGCTGTCTGGCATCAAGGAGGTCAAGGAGGTGATGGCGGCCGCCGAGCTGCGCCGCCGCCGCCAGGGCTCGCGCACGATCGTCTTCGTCGACGAGATCCACCGGTTCAACAAGGCGCAGCAGGACGCCTTCCTGCCGCGGGTGGAGGCCGGCGACATCGTGCTCATCGGGGCGACGACCGAGAATCCATCGTTCGAGGTGAACGCCGCGCTGCTGTCGCGATCGAAGGTCTTCGTGTTGAAGCCGCTCGACGAGGCAGCGATCGTCACGATCCTCCGGCGCACCCTTGCCGACGAGCAACGCGGGCTCGGCCTGCAACACCCGGACGCCCCTGACGAGGTGCTGGCACAGGTCGCGAGATTTGCCAATGGTGACGCGCGCGTGGCGCTCAACCTGATCCAGCTGCTGGTCGCCTCAGCGCCTCAGCCGGCGGGACGGCCGCGCATCGACCAGGCGCTGCTCGAACGCACGCTGCAGCACAAGGCGCTGCTCTATGACAAGGGCGGCGAG
>DATLLC010000305.1:0-9097 GCA_035538015.1 Vicinamibacterales bacterium | reverse complement strand
CCACCGATCTCTCGGCCCATGGCGTCTCGGCCGCCGACAAGGCGTTCATGGAGCAGGGCGGCCTGATGGCGTTCCTGTATCTCGGCGCCAAGCACATGGTCACCGGCTACGACCATCTGCTGTTCCTCTTCGGCGTCATCTTCTTCCTCTACCGGCTGCGTGACGTCGGCCTCTACGTCACGCTCTTCGCGGTCGGGCACAGCGTGACGCTCCTCTACGGCGTGCTCAGCGGCACCAACGCCAACCCCTTCATCGTCGATGCGATCATCGGCTTCTCGGTTGTCTACAAGGCGTTCGACAACCTCGGCGGGTTCACACGGCTGCTCGGACGCCAGCCGGACACGCGGGCGGCGGTGCTCATCTTCGGCTTCTTCCACGGGTTCGGCCTGGCCACGAAGCTGCAGGATTTCGCCCTTGCGCGCGAAGGGCTGGTGCCGAAGATCGTGGCCTTCAATATCGGCGTGGAAGCCGGGCAGTTGCTGGCCCTCGCCATCATCCTGGTCGCGATGGGCTTCTGGCGCCGCACTCCCGCATTCGCGAGACAGGCCTTCGCGGCCAACGTCATCGTGATGACCTGCGGGTTCCTGCTGATGGGATATCAGCTCGCTGGGTACGCCCTGACGGGCAGCTGACCGACGGCGCGGTCGAGGCTGCGCGCCTTCCATCCCCACTAGAGGAGCGTATCAGCCATTTCTATAGCGTCCTGCGGCGGGCTCGGGGAGCAATTCCGGGCAGTTCCTACGGAACGGCCCAGTGGAAATCGACCATACATCCCACTAGAGGAGCGGTGTTGCCGATGAGCACAGTCGATGTCGAGGTTCCGAGCGCGCGATCGTTGCTGGTGGCGACGGCGCTTTCGGTGGTGGTGGCCGGCGTGCTGCTCATCACGGTGATCCTGCCCGCGGAGTACGGAGTCGATCCCATCGGCACCGGGCGCGCGCTTGGCTTGTATCGCGCACCGATCTCGGAAGAGCCGGCGCCCAGCGCCGCACTGACCGCTGCCGCGGAGATGCCGGCCGGAACCGCGACCCTGACGCGCAGCCCCGTGCCGTTTCGATCGGACGAGATGTCGATCACGCTCAAGCCCGGCGAAGGCGGCGAGATCAAGGCGGTGATGGCGAAGGGACAGCACTTCGTCTACACATGGACCGCCCAGGGCGGGACTGTTGACGTGGACATGCACGGCGAGGCGTTCGACACGACGAACGCGGCGGAGGCGACCAGCTACTGGAAGGACGAGTACCAGCCGGGCGATCACGGCGTGTTCACCGCCCCGGTGGCGGGTCGGCACGGCTGGTTCTGGCAGAACCTCAACGACGATCCGGTGACCATTACGGTCCGCATCAGCGGGTTCTACGAACGCCTGGTCCGGCCGTGACGCTGGGCCGCTCGTCCATTGACGCCGAGGGCCGCGCAGAAAGGTGAGGGCCTTCTCGGCCCACGCCTCACTGCTGACTCCCAGACGGTTTTGCCTTCAAGCGCCGATCGAAGAAGTCCGCCGCCGCCTGATATGCGCGCACCCAGTTCGCGTGGCGCAGGAAGTCGTGCACCTCGTCTGGAAACACCAGTTGTTCGACCTCTACGCCGCGCTTCCGGAGCGCGGTGATCAGGTTGATCGACTCGACGAACGACACGTTGCGATCGTCGTCGCCATGAATCAGCAGGACGGGTGAGGTCCACGTGTCAATCGACGCGAGCGGCGAGGACTCGAAGGCCTTGCGCGCGAAGGCGGTCTCCTCGAGGATGTTGTAATCGGGCCGGAACGTGCGGATGCCCTGGTTCCAGTCGTGCACGCCGTGGAAGTCCACGCCGGCGGCGAACAGGTTCGACGCCCGCGAGAGGCCCATGGCCGTCAGGTAGCCACCGTATGATCCGCCCCACAGGCCGATCCGCGAAGGGTCCACGTCGGCGCGCGACTTGAGATAGAGGCCGGCGCCCAGGATGTCCTGGAACTCGCTGCCGCCGGTGGCGCCGAAGTTCACCGCCTCGCGGAACTCCAGCCCGTAGCCGATGCCGCTGCGATAGTTCACCGAGAGAACGACGTAACCGCGGCTCGCCAGCCACTGGTTCATCGCATATGCGTTCCGGTAGTAGTACATGTAATGCCAGCCGAGCAGCATCTGGCGTCGCGATCCTCCGTGCGAGAAGATCAGCGCGGGCCGCCGCTCACCTGGTTTGAGGGCCGGCGGCAGGAACAGCTGCGCGTGGATGGGCTGACCGTCGGTGGCCGTCACCATCACCGGCGTCGGCTCCACCAGGTGTGCCGTCGGGAAGGCCGCCGGCAGCGTGCCCTCGACCGCCCGCGCGGGCATCTCGCCGGTCTGCACCGCCACGTGCGGTGGCGTCCGCGCATCCGATCGAAAGAACGCGGTGGCGGTCCCGGTCTCTGCCATCACCGGCGCCCACTCGATACCGGTGCCCTTCGTGACCGCGGACGGCGCCGCGCCGCCGTCCACTCGTGCGACCCACACGTGCCGCCGGTCGATGTCGCCGTGATTCGCGTGATAGACCACGCGCGCTCGATCGGGCGTGAGCCGCGCGTGCTCGACTTCGCCGTCGCCGGGCGTGAGCTCGGTGGCGGACCCGCCACCCGCCGCCACGCTGTAGAGGTGCAGCCACCCGCCCTTCTCCCACGGGAACACCAGGCGATCGCCCGCGCCCCACAAGATCTGGTTCTCGGCATCGAGGCCCTGGAGCACGCTGCCGTACCCCTGGTCGGCTCTCCACACCTGACGGGCCGCGCCGGTCTTCACGTCCACGATGCGAATCGCCCACGGCTCCTCGGCCGTTCGCCTCGGCGCGAACATCGCTGGCCGCGGGGCGGCGAACTCGCGCGCGAAGGCGATGCGCGTGCCATCCGGTGACCACACCGGGTTGCTGTCGCGGTCGAGTGACGGATCCAGATACCGCAGCTCGCGCGTCGCGACCGTGACGACGCCGATGAAGCTGTGCGTGCCACGGTTGCTGACGAAGGCCAGCCGGGTGGCGTCGGGCGACCAGCCGAGGCTTGACGCGCTGCCCCGGACGACCACCAGCCGCGCCGGCTTCGCCTCCGGCTCGGCCAGGTCCACAATCCAGATTTGCCCGCGATCGATCCACGCCACCATCGAGCCCTTCGGCGCCGGCGCGGGACTGTTCCCGGCTCCCAGTCGCCGTGGCGTCTCCCGCGTCGTCTGAGGCCGAATCGGCGTGGCCCAGACGCCCTGTTCGGTGCCATCCGCGAGCTGCGCCGGGTTCGGCGACGCCCCTTCTCGATTCGGCGCCTCCCCCCGGGTGAACACCAGCGTCATGCCATCCGCGGACCAGGCGGGCTGCGACAGCCACTGGCCATCGTCGTCTCGGTAGGCGGTGACGGCGCGTGCGGCAAAGGCTGGAGACTCCGCCACCCACAGGTTCTGCACGCCGCTGGCGCTGGCGACCCAGGCGAAGCCGCCGCCGGTCGGCGCGGCGACCAGCTCGGTCGGAAACGGGGCGCCGAGCAAGGCGTCGATGTTCGGGCCCGATTGCGCGCGCGGCGCGGGCGAGGCCACCGCCAGGGCGGCGCAAACTGTTAGCAGCGTGACGGTTCGGTGCATCGATGGCTCCTCGGAGATAATAGCGAGAGTGCCGTTCGATTGTGCTCACCGCGCCCGGCATGGCTCCGGCGCGTGCCTCACCGATTGCCCGACCCGCCGGGAACAGGGTGGGTTTCGCTTTGCCCGCGTCGAGCGAGCGGGAGACCTGCCGCCCGCGGATCCTCGCGTGGTGGACGTCGCGCTGCTCGACATGCATCACGGTTGGCCGAACCTCGGGCACGAGGCCCTTACCGATGTCATCCAGAGCGCGGTGTGCGATCTACGCGCGCACCTCGTACATGTCGGCCTCTCGGTCCGCGTCATCTCCTACGACGTCCGACGCGGCCACGCGCTGCCAGAGGCTCCAGGCGGCCGCCACGCGATCTACGTCGGCACCGGCGGCCCCGGCCACCTGGATCCACGCGCCAATGACGGCCGCGAGGGCTCCCAGGGCATCGTCGAGAACCCGGCATGGGAGAGGCCGCTGTTCACGCTGTTCGACGCGATTCGCGACGATCGGCGCGCGTCGCTCTTCGCCGTCTGCCACTCTTTCGGGGTGATGTGTCGCTGGCTGGGTGTGGCCGAGGCCGTGCTGCGCGCCGCCGACAAGGGCGGCAAGAGCGTCGGCATCCGGCACAATCAGCTCCGTCCGGAGGGACGCCGGCATCCGTGGTTCACGCGCTTTGCTCAGGGCCTCCGCGACGGGGAACGCTTTCCGGTGCTGGACAATCGCTTGTTCGACCTGCTTCCGACCGGCACCGTGCCCGCCGATGTCCAGGTGCTGGCCGTGGACTGCAACGAGGACGGCACGCCCAGCGACGCGGTCACCATGGTCGAAGTGACCGACGACTCGCGCGGCGCGGTCCCGCGGATTCTCGGCGTGAACCATCACCCCGAGATCGTCAACCGGCAGCGCCAGCTCGCCCTGCTCGAGAAGAAGCGCGCTCGCGGGGGCGTCAATGCGGAGTGGTTCGCCGAGCGGTGGGCGGCCCTCACCGAGCCCGTCGACGACGACGGCGACGACCGGATCCTGCACCTTACGTCGAGCTACACCTTGATGGGCCCGCTGCGCGCCGCGCTCTATCGCGAGGTGCGCATCAGGGGCGAGGCCCTCGGCGCCGATCCCGGCTTCCACGAGCGGGAGTTGCCACTGGTGTACAGCCCAGAGCACTCGGCGGTGCTGCCCTTCTGAGCTGCGGCCGGCATGATCCCGCAACCTCCGTTCGCCGGCGATCTGACGCTCGAACAGGAGCTGGACGCTTTCCGCGCGCTGAAGCCACGCCTCGCCGAGGTGTGGTCGGCGTTGACAGCCGCCGACGACAGCCATTGCACGTCGGTGGTGGTGCCGTCGCTGACCCTCGACCAGGGTGAGATCAGCAAACTGGCCGGCGCCGCCTATTACGAAGAACGGCTGCTGTTCCTGCTGATTCGCCTGCGCAACCCTCGCGCGCACGTGGTCTACGTGACCTCGCAGCCCGTGCACCCGATGATCCTGGACTACTACCTCAACTTGCTGGCCGGAGTTCCGGCCGCGCACGCCCGCGCGCGACTGACGATGCTCTGCTGCCACGATGGGTCGCCGCGCCCGCTGACCGAGAAGATCATCGAGCGGCCCCGGCTGATGCAGCGCATCCGCGAGGCGATCCCCAATCTGAGGCGGGCATATCTCACGGTGTTCAACTCGACGCGGCTGGAGCGCAAGCTCACCGTGCTCCTCGGCATTCCGCTCAACGGCCTCGATCCGGACCTGCAGTACTACGGCACGAAATCGGGCAGCCGCCGGGTCTTCCACGCGGCCGGCGTGCCATGTCCGGAGGGGTTCGAGGATCTGCACACGAACCAGGACGTGCTGGAGGCGTTGGTGGAGCTCCGTCGGAAGAAGCCCGGGCTGTGCCGGGCGATGGTGAAGCTGAACGAGAGCTTTTCCGGGGAAGGGAACGCGGTGTTCACGTATCCTGTGGACCCCCGACGCGACCTTGCCCCGGCCTTGGAGGACGTGGCGCTTCCACCCGAGGCGAGCACGCGCGCGACGTTCTTCGACGAGTTCAGACGCATGGGCGGTGTGGTAGAGGAATACGTCGATGCGGCGGAGAAACACTCGCCGTCTGTCCAGCTGCGCACAAGCCCGCGCGGCGAGGTCCTGCCGATCTCCACCCACGACCAGATCCTCGGCGGTGCGCACGGCCAGACCTACCTCGGATGCCGGTTCCCCGCCCGTGACGACTATCGCCTGGCGATAGCGCAGTTGGGCGAGCGCATCGGGACCGTGCTGGCGGAGAAAGGGGTTGTGTCGCGCTTCGGCGTGGACTTCCTCGCCAGCCGTGAGCAGCCTGCCGATCCCTGGACGCTGCAAGCGCTCGAGATCAACCTGCGGCTGCTGGGGACCACCCATCCATTCCTGGCGTTGAGGTTCCTTACTGGTGGCAGCCTCGACAGCTCCACAGGCCAGTTCATGTCGCTGGGCGGCCGTCCGAAGTACTATCGCGCCACCGACAACCTCCGCTCGGAACGGTACCGCTCGCTGGTCCCCGAAGACGTCATCGACATCGTCACGGACCACCGCCTGCACTACAACCATCGGACCGAAAGCGGTGTGCTCTTCCACCTCATTGGCGCCGTGTCGGAATTCGGCAAGCTCGGCGTGACGGCCATCGCCAACACCCCGGCCGAGGCCGACGCGCTCTACGAGCGGACGCTGGAGGTGCTGGACGAGGAGACTGCGTACGGAAGGTGAGGCGGGCCGTTGATCATTGACGATTGATGATTGGCGATTGAGCGATTCATTGAGCCAATTGAGGATTGCGTCATCGGCGATTCGGATTGGTCAATTGGGCCCAATCGCTCGATCAGAATGCCGCAATCAATAATTATCCAATCGTCAATAAATCGCCGGATCGTCAATCATCAATCGCCAATGGACGCCATTCACAGTTCGACCTGCACGCCCAACTCCACGACCCGGTCGCTCGGGAGGCGGAAGAAGCCCGCTGCCCGCCCGGCGTTGCGTGACATGAAGACGAACAGCTGCTCGCGCCATTTCGCCATGCCGCGCGCCGGCGTCACGAGCAGCGTCTCCCGGCCCAGGAAATAGGTCGCGTCCGCGTCGATCGCCAGCCCGAAGTGACGGGCCTCCTGCAGCATCTTCGGGATGTCCACGTCCTCCATGAACCCCACGCGCAGCGCGACATCGAAGATGCCGTGTCCCATCGGGCGCACCCACAGACGCTCCTCCTCCGGCACGTAGGGCATCGGCAGCGTGGTGACGACGAGCGTGACCACCTGCTCGTGCAGGACCTTGTTGTGGCGCAGGTTGTGCGCCAGTGCCGGCGGCGTGCCCCGCGGCTGTGCGGTCATGAAGATGGCCGTGCCCGGCACCCGGGCCACTTCGATCCGCGGCAGCGAGGCCACGAACTCCTCGATCGGCACCGACCGCGAGGTCAGCCGATCCGCCAGAATCCGCCGCCCTGTCTTCCACGTGGTCATCAGGGTGAAGATGAAGGCCCCGATTGCGAGGGGCAGCCAGCCACCCTGGGCGATCTTCAGGACGTTGGCGGACACGAACGCCACGTCGATGAGCAGGAAGAGGCCCATCACCGCACCGACGAGGGGGAGCGGCCATCGCCACCGCTCGTGGGCCACCACCGACAGCAACAGGACGGTGATCGTCATGGTCAGCGTAACGGCGATGCCGTAGGCCGCGGCCAGGGCCGTCGAGGATCCGAACCCGACCACGATGCCCAGGGTGCAGAGCATCAGCGCCCAGTTCGCCTGGGGCACGTAGACCTGGCCGATCTCGCGCGACGAGGTGTGTTCGATATCCAGACGCGGACAGTACCCGAGCTGGATGGCTTGCCTCGTCAGGGAGAACACCCCGGAGATGAGGGCCTGCGACGCGATGATGGCTGCCGCGGCGGCCAGCGCGACGAGGGGCAGCGTGGCCCAGGCCGGGGCCAGGCGGAAGAACGGGTTGGCGGCCGCGCTGGCGTCATTGAGCAGCAACGCGCCCTGACCGAAGTAGTTCAGGAGGAGCGCCGGCAACACCAGACCGAACCAGGCGAGGCGGATGGGCCGCGTGCCGAAGTGTCCCATATCCGCGTACAGCGCCTCACCGCCGGTGACCACGAGGAAGACGGCGCCCAGGACCGCCACCCCGTGCAGGCCGTGCTCGTAGAAAAACGAGACGGCGTGCCGGGGGTCGATCGCGCCCAGCACCTCCGGCCGGGTCAGCAGCGATCGCACCCCGAGTCCCGCGAGCGTCAGGAACCAGAGCACCATGACCGGCCCGAACAGGCCGCCGACACGCGCCGTGCCGTGCTGCTGGATCGCGAAGACTCCAATGATGATCACGACGGTGATGGGGACCACGTAGGGCTCGAAGACGGGCGTGGCCACGTTGAGGCCCTCGATGGCGCCCAGCACCGTGATGGCGGGCGTGATCATGCCGTCGCCGTAGAGCAGAGCCGCGCCGAACAGGCCCAGGAGCACCAACCCCGGGACCCGGCCGGCGGTCGTGCCCCGAGCCGGCAGCAGCGCGGTGAGCGCGAGAATGCCGCCCTCCCCCTGGTTGTCGGCCTTCAGCACCAGAGCGATGTACTTGATCGAGATGACCAGGACGAGCGAGTAGATGATGAGCGACAGCACGCCCAGCACGTTGTCGTGGGTCGGGTCGACCTTATGTGAGCCGTAGAAACACTCCCGCAACGCATAGAGGGGGCTGGTACCGATGTCGCCGTAGACAACCCCGAGCGTGGCGAGCAGCACGGCGCTGCCGCGCCGGTGGGTGCTGGTAGACAGAAGGCCCACAGTGTGACGCCGCTACGCTCGCTTGTCCAGCACCAGGGACGGCCGACTCCTCTCGCCATCGGCGGCTCCATCACGGGCGTGGGCTGGTCAACGGGCCGGCATGAGCAATACCTTTCTACACGGTAAGCGTGAAATTTCTGTACGGCCGATCACGACGTTGTTACACGGTCAAGGCGAGAGTGAACCAAACTACTAACGCCGTTAAGGCCCGCGAACGGACACAAGGTGACATCAATGGATCCTTGCCGCGATTGCACGGGTTGGCCCGAATCTAGCACGGCGCGGTCGGGGTTCTTCCCCCCTGTTCGCTGCTCTTCGTCCCTCTAAGAGCAAACATCGACAATGTGCGATTAACCCCTGCTGCCCAGGGGCTCAGGTGACGTCTGTGAGGAAATGCGTACGCAATTGCTTTGCCCATCTCCGAACCACTCTTTTCCGTGCCTGTGCTGCAGGCTTTCTCGTTCTTCTCGCGGCGTCCGCCGCGCATGCCCAGTACACAGTGACCGCCTCATGGGACCGCAATTCCGATACGTACACCACGGGCTATCGCCTGTTCTACGGCACGGCGGCAGGCAGCTATCAATGGAGCGTTGACGTCGGCAACCAGATTAGCAAGCCGCTCAATCTCGCGGCCGGCCGCTACTACTTCGTCGTGCGCGCCTATAACGCGTCCTTCCAGTACGGCCCCGCCTCGACCGAAGTGACCTTCACGGTCGGGTCGACTTCTTCGCCGACCGCCA
>DATLLC010000304.1:0-5869 GCA_035538015.1 Vicinamibacterales bacterium | reverse complement strand
CGGGTGCAGCAGGCCTCGGTAAGGTTCCCGAATGGGTCGGGGGCGTTCGTCTCGCCGGACGGACTGGTCCTGACCAATCATCACGTGTCACTGCAGGTGCTCCAGGAGCTGAGCACCGCCGACCGAGACCTCGTGGCTAAGGGGTTCCTGGCGAAGGATCGCATTCAGGAGCTGCGGGCGCCCGACCTCGAGCTCCTTTCGCTGCAACGGATCGAGGAGGTGACCGCGCAGGTGAACGCGGCGGTCAAGCCGGGCATGTCCTCGGCCGAGACGCTGGCGGCGCGCCGCTCGGCGATTGCCGCGATCGAGAAGGATGCCGAGGGCGCTGACGGGCTGCGGGCCGAAGTCGTGACTCTGTATCAGGGCGGGCAGTATCACCTCTATCACTACAAGAAGTTCACCGACGTCCGCCTCGTCTTCGCCCCCGAGTTCGACGCTGCCTTCTACGGCGGCGACCCGGACAACTTCACCTTTCCGCGCTACTGCCTCGACATGACGCTCTTCCGCGTCTACGAGAACGGACGGCCTCTGGCCGTGACGAACTATCTCCCGTGGTCCACGACCGGCGCCGAGCCCGGCGAGGCCGTTTTCACGTCGGGCCATCCTGGCGCGACGCAGCGGCTCAACACGGTCGCCCATCTCGAGGTCCTGCGCGACTCGGGCCTGCCTCTCTCGCTGGAGGTGTACGGCCGGATGCGTGAGGCGCTCGTCGCCTACGGCCGCCAGGGAGCGGAAGAGGAACGGCAGGCCAAGGATCTGCGCTTCTCGATCGAGAACGCGCTGAAGTCGTGGACCGGCCAGCTTCAGGGCCTGCGGGGCGACGCGCTCATGAAGAAGAAGGCGACGGCGGAGCAGAAGCTGCGCGCCGCCGTCGCGGCCAGTCCCGAGCTCACGGCGCGATACGCCGACGCCTGGGATCGGGTGGAGGCGGCCCGCCGGGCGCTCCCTTCGTACAACCTCGAACGGGTCTTCTTCGAAAGTGGGCTGGGCTTCTACAGCGAGTACTTCACTTACGCGCGGTCGCTGGTGCGCTGGGCCGCCGAGAGCCAGAAACCCAACGGCCAGCGGCTGCCCGAGTTCACCGACGCGCGCAAGCCGCAGCTCGAACGCCAACTGGCTTCGACGGCGCCCGTCTACCCCAAGCTCGAGATCGCCCGGCTCACCGCGTCGATGACCGCGCTGGTGGACAAGCTCGGCGCGACGCATCCGCTGGTCCAGAAAGCGCTGGCGGGAAAAGCGCCGCGGGCCCGGGCCGAGGAGCTCGTCGGGGCGACGAAGCTCGGCGATGCGTCGGTGCGCAAAGCGCTGTTCGAGGGCTGGCCGTCCGCCGTCGACGGCTCGGCCGATCCCTTCGTCGCGCTCGTCCGGCTGCTCGAGCCGAGGGCTCGCGAGCTGCGGACGCGCTACGACAACGAAGTCACCGGCGTCGAGCGTGACGCCTACGCGCGGATTGCCCAGGCCGTGTTCGCGGTGGAAGGGGACCGCGCTTATCCGGATGGCACCTTCACTCTTCGTCTGTCGTACGGACGGGTGCAGGGATTCCGTGAAGCCGGCCGCGATGTGGCGCCGTTCACCGAGATTCGCGGGCTGTTCATCCGCGGCGACGAGAAGGGCATGAAGCCGCCCTACAGGATCGCGGACAGCTGGATGAAGGCGCGCGGCTCGCTGAAGCCGACCACTCCCTACAACCTCGTCACCACCAACGACATCGTCGGCGGCAACAGCGGATCGCCGTTGATCAACGCCAGGGGCGAGCTGGTCGGGCTGATCTTCGACGGCAACATCCAGTCGCTGCCGGGGTATTTCGTCTACGAAGGCGACGTCAACCGCGCCGTTTCGGTGGACGTGCGCGGCATGCGCGAGGCCCTGGAGAAGGTCTACGAGGCCGACGCCCTGGTGGCCGAGCTCGCCGGCGCGGGAGCGGCCGCGGGGAAGCGACCCTGAAGGCGGTTACCGCGCGCTCTTCTGGGTCCCGACGACCTGCATCGCGGTCGTGATCATCGCAGCCACGTCGGCCACGTTCGAGGGCAGGATGATGGTATCGGCGTTGGCAATCACCTTCCCGAACTCGCCGATGTACTGTTCCGCGACGCGAAGCTGGATCGCTTCCGCACCGCCCGCCATCTGCGAGGCTTCCGCGACGCGCCGGATGCCTTCGGCCGTGGCCGTGGCCACGGCCAGGATCGCGGCCGACTGTCCTTCCGCCTCGTTGATCTGCTGCGTCCGGCGCGCTTCGGACGCCTTGATGGTCTGTTGCTTCTCGCCTTCGGCCGTGTTCACGGCGGCGTCACGCTGGCCTTCGGACGTGAGGATCACCGCACGCTTCTCGCGTTCGGCGCGCATCTGCTTCTCCATGGCCGCCAGGATGTCCTGTGGCGGCGTGATGTTCTTGATCTCGTAGCGCAGCACCTTCACGCCCCACGGCTCGGTGGCCTTGTCGAGCTCGGCGACCACCGCAGTGTTGATGTTCGTGCGTTCCTCGAACGTCCGATCGAGGTCGATCTTCCCGACCTCGCTTCGGAGCGTCGTCTGAGCGAGCTGCGAGATGGCGAAGAGGTAGTCGGAGATGCCGTAGGAGGCACGCTCCGGGTTGAGCACCTTCAGGTAGAGCACGCCGTCCACGCCCACCTGCACGTTGTCGCGCGTGATGCACACCTGCGCCGGGATGTCGATGGCCGACTCCTTGAGCGAGTGCCGGTAGCGGATGACATCGATGAAGGGCACCAGGATGTGGAACCCGGCATCGAGGGTGCCCGAGTAGCGCCCGAGCCGCTCGACGACGAACGCGCTCTGCTGCGGGACGACAATCGCCGTCTTGGCGAGCACGATCAGCACGAGGATCGCGAGCAGGATGATGACGAACAGTCCGCCTTCGAACATGGACGCGTTCCTCTCCGGGGGAAGACAGGGTTACTCGGGACGGACGGTCAGGAGCAGGCCGTCCACACTGACCACCGTGCAGCGCTGGCCGCTGGCGATGGCGATGGCCGCCACGTTGCGGGCGCTCCACGTGGAGCCGCGCACTTCGACGCGGCCGACCGCTCCGGGCTCGATCAATCCTTGCGGCACGGCCAGCACGCCGACCAGTGAGTCCACGTCAGGAGGCGGGGGCGCCTGAAACCGAGCCTGGAGCTTGCCGCGGAACAGCAGGAGATAACCCAGTGACAACAGCGTGAACAGCAGCCACTGTGCCCAGCCTGCCTGCGCCAGACCGACCCGCGCCAGGACGCCAACCGTCAGTGCACCGAGGCCGAAGAACATTATGAAAAAGCCGCTCGGCGTGGCCAGTTCCGCGACCATCAGCACCAGGCCGCCCGCGAACCACATCCACCACTCCATGCGCGCATTATAGGGTCGTTCGCGTATGATCGAAGGTTCTTATGCCCGTCATCCTCGTAACCAACGACGACGGCGTCACCTCGCCGGGGATTCGCACGCTCGCCGATGCGCTGAAGGCGCTCGGGGAGGTCACCGTGGTGGCACCCACGCAGGAGGCCTCCGCAATCGGCCACGCCCTGACCTTGCGGCGCCCGCTGCGGATCGAGACCTACGAACCTGGCCTCTACGGCGTCGACGGCACACCCACCGATTGCGTCAACCTGGGCGTGGACATCGTCCTCAAGCGGAAGCCGGATCTCGTGGTGTCGGGCATCAACAAGGGCTGGAACATCGGAGACGACGTCACCTATTCGGGCACGGTGGCCGGTGCCATGGAGGCGGCGTTGCTTGGGATTCCGGGCATTGCCGTTTCACTCAAGCGCACACCTGAGTTCGACTTCACGTATGCGGCCGAGGCCGCCGTCGCCGTGGCGCGCGGGGTCCTCGCGCGGCCGTGGCCGGCACGAACGTTCCTGAACATCAACGTGAACACCGGGAAGCCGAAGGGCCTCCGCGTGACGACTCAGGCCAGGCGCAATCACGTCACCAAGATCGCGTCGCGGACGGACCCGCGTGGTCAGGCGTACTACTGGATCGAGGAAGCGCTGGACGACTGGCATCCGGGTGGCGGGCGATCCGACTACGAGGCGGTGATGGAGGGATATGTCGCCATCACGCCGCTCCAGGCAGACCTGACCGACTTCGACGCGCTCGAAACGCTCGAGCAGTTGATTCGCTGACCCAACGAGGAGCTGTCGCCACAGAGAGAAAGGGGCACGCCTCCCGTGAAGCGCGCCCCTTGATCGATGCCAATGCTCCCGAGGGAATCAGGGCATCGGGATCACGATGATGTTCCGGCCCGCGAAGGTGCCGGTGCCGCTGCCAACGCGGTACTCCATCGCGAACGTGTTGTCGCCGGCCGTCAGCCCCGTCACGTAATGGATCGCGCTACCGGCCTCCTCGCCTTTCATGATCAGCGCGCGATCGTCGCTGGTGCCGACGCTCGAGGCTCCGCTCACGGTGAAGCTTACAAAGGTCAAGCCGTTGTTGCCGCTCGACGAGCCGTGCGCCGTGACGATGACGATGGCGGAGGAGCCGGTCATCGAGACCGTGACACTCGGGTTCGTCCCCGGAGCACCGGCGAGCGTGCCGGTGTAGGTCGTGGAAGTCGTGGTGCCTGCCGCGGCGTTTTCCGAAGCGAACGCGCCCAGACCCGGCAGGCCCTGCGAGCCGACCGGCCCCTGCACACCGGCAGGGCCCTGGGGCCCCATCGGACCCTGCGGCCCCTGCGCGCCGTCCGCGCCGGGCACACCCTGCGGCCCCTGGGCGCCCGCCGCGCCCGCAGCGCCCGCCGCACCCGCCGCGCCCGCCGCGCCCGCCGCACCCGCCGCACCGTCAGCACCCGCCGGCCCCTGTGGACCGGCTGGACCCGCCGGCCCGGCCTCCCCGGGCGCTCCCGGCGCACCTTGCGGGCCCTGGGGGCCTTCCGGCCCCTCAGGTCCGGTCGGACCCACCGGGCCAGTCGGCCCGAGCACTCCGCTCAGGAGGTCGCCGTTCTTGAGCACGACTCCCGTAGACGGGGTCGGCGGCAAGAAGGAGCTGTTCGGCGCGGTCGCTCCGATGAGGTAATAGCGATCCAGGACCGTCCCACGGAAGGGCGGGGTCACGTTGACCACGACAGTGCCCGTACCATCGATGACGCCGCTCGCCAGAACGACGGCATCCCTGCCGAGAGGCAGAGCCACGCCGCCATAGGTCAACCCGGACCCCATGGCGCTGCCAGCGATCGCGTAGAACTGTCCCGGAGAGCCGGTCAGCGTCACGCTCACCGACGAACCTGCAGTGACGACGGTCTGCGAAACGGCGATCTCGACCGTCTGGGCCCACGCTGAGGAGGGCGCCGAGATCACGACGCCGACGATGACCGCCAGCGCCGCGACCGCGCCGCGCAGACCCGAAAATCCAGTGCACATTAGAGAACTCCCTAAGCATCGAGCGCACAACACGTACGACACGTACTGGCCGAAGCTCGGCGTGACATAGGCAAATCTGGCGCCACCCACCTGGGCATTGGCCTGCACGGAATTGCACGACTTCGCGCGACAGTCTCGAGACATCTATGACCGAATCTGTCAGTGACGCCAATTCCTGTCGCTGACCGGAGTTGATTTCCTCGGCGACCGGAGGGCAGTTCCGTCGCTGTCGAGCCGATGTGCTAAACTCGCCTGTCGTTCAACGGGGCGTGGCTCAGCTTGGTAGAGCGCTCGGTTCGGGACCGAGAGGCCGCTGGTTCGAATCCAGTCGCCCCGACCATTTTCAGAAAGAAGGCCCGCCTAAATCGGCGGGCTTTTCTTCTGTGCGCCGCAGCACCCGATGACATTCGCGCAGAAACCGCCGCGCATCATCCGTGTACAGGTGTTCGAAGAAGTGCTCCGAGTAGACGCCCTCGAAACGCCCGTCACTGCTGGGAAGCCGGCGACGCAGATCGCAG
>DATLLC010000303.1:0-12470 GCA_035538015.1 Vicinamibacterales bacterium | reverse complement strand
GTCCATTTGCGAATGATGATTGGCGATTGAGCGATTTATCGGGTGATTGGGGATTGCGTCATCGGCTCATTCGGATTGACGCATCGGGCGATTGCGAGATCGGGCGACTTGCGGTCTCACGGTTGAAGTGAGCGGCACCCCGAGAATCGGCCGATGCCGCAATCCCGCAATTCGCCAATCAAATGCCACATAGCGCCGATCGCCAATCGGCAAATGAATCACCCGATCACCAATCATCAATCATCAATGGAACCCCCTTCTCACAGCGCCCTGGCGAGCCTGGCGAGCCCTTCCTCTATTCTTGCAGGAAGGTTGACGAGTGGGCCGAACGAGATACGGACGCCGTTGGTGAGCGACGGACCAAATCCGCGGCCGGGGACGACCAGCACTCCCGTTGTCTTGAGCGCCTCCGGCACGAAGGCTTCGGCGTCACGACCGACGTCCACCACTGTGTAGAGCCCGCCAGCGGGCACCAGCCGTGGACGCTGCAGGTAACGGTCGACGGCGTCGATGGTCACCTGTGCGGCATGGCGATAGCGCGCGTTGGTGGCCTCCACGTACCGCTGCAGGGACCCGTCCGGAATCGCGCGCGCGAGGTACCTGGCCATCGTCATCTGCTCGAGCGTGTCGGGGCAGAGGATGCTGCACTGCTGCACGCGCTCGAGCGCCTCGATGACGGCCGGCGCCGCCTCGATCCAGCCGAGGCGACGGCCCAACCCTCGGGCCCACTTCGAGTTCGAGTGGATGCCGATCACATTGGGGTGATCCGCCGGTGACCAGCCGTAATACGCCGGGTGGGGCGAGAAGTACTGGCACTTGTAGGCGAAGTCGATGGCCAGCCACGCCTCGGCGTCCTGGGTGCGTTCGAGCATGGATTCCGCCAGCGTGTGCGGCACGATCTGGCTGGTTGGGTTGTCGGGTGCGCCGAAGAGCACGAGCCGCGGCTTGTGCCGGTCGAACAGCCGTCCGAATTCCCGCGTCACGCCGTCGGGGTCGGTCTCCGGCAGGTACGACCATGTGACGGGATCGACCACCCGCAGGCGGACGATGGAGACACCGGGCGCGGCAAACGCCAGCTGGCCTTCGTAGTTGGCGTAGGTCGGATCGAGCAGCAGCACCGTATCGCCGGGGTTGACCAGGATCCGGAAGAGATCGTGCGTCAGCTGGGTGCTGCCCATGCCGATGCCGATGTGCTCGGGTCCCAGCCGAGGCACGCCGAACAGCGTGGCCTCGAACCGCGCGATCTGCTCGCGGCACTCGAGTTCGCCGAGCGTGGCGGTGTAGCCGCCGCTCTTGTGGAAGAGCGCCGGGTCGCTCACGACCTCGACGTAGGCCTGCCGGAACTCATCGGGCGCCTCGTGATTCACCCAGCCGCCGCCGAAGGAAATCACCTGATCGGGGTCGAGCCCCATCGCCACGATGTTCTGGCGCTCCGCCATCTTCATGATCTGGCGGATGGGCGAAGGGGAGGAGACCTGCGCCCTGACGAGGGACGAGAGCGCGGGAGCCGTCAGCGATGACATTGGCAGGGATAATAGCCGAACAACCCTCGGGGAGTGGCGGCCGTCAAATACCGCATGGACACGCTTCTGCAGGACCTCCGGACGGCCTGGCGCGGCCTTTGCCGAAGCCTGGGCTTCACGACTGCCGCGCTGGTGACCCTCGCGCTCGGCATCGGTGCGACCTCGGCGGTCTTCAGCGTCGTGCGAGCGGTGCTGCTGGCACCGCTGCCGTATGCGCAGCCGGACCGGCGCGTGCTGATCTGGAGCCAGTGGGTGGGCTTCGACAAGACCTGGCTCTCCAACCAGGAGGTCGTGGACTACCGCGCGCAGAGCCGGACAATGACCGCGGTGGCGGCGTGGACCACCGCGCAGCAGAACCTGACCGGCGATGGTGATCCGCTGCGGGTCGGCGTCGGGCTCGTCACCGCCAACACGTTCGAAGTTCTCGGCGCCGCCCCGATGATGGGACGAACGATCCGGCCCGAAGAGGACGTGCCGCAAGGCCCGCCGGTCGCCGTCCTGGGTTACCGGCTGTGGCAGGCCCGATTCGGCGCCGACGCCGGCATCGTCGGGCGGAAGGTACTGCTGAACGACGTGCCGGTGGAAATCGTCGGCGTGATGCCAGCCGGCTTCCGGCTGCCAACGGACTTTACGGAGGACGCGGCCGAGCCCACCGAGCTGTGGCGTGCCATCCAGTTCGACATGTCGCAACTCGAGCGCGGCAGCCACGGCTTCTACGCCGCCGCGACGCTCGCTCCGGGGCAGACCGCGGCGACCGCCACCGAGGAGCTGCGCGCGTTGACCCGACGAATGACCCAGGAGGGCCTGTACCCGGAGGCGATGCGATTCACAGCCTTTGCGGTGTCGGTAGACGACGAGATCCGCGGGGGTGTGCGGCCGGCGCTCTGGATCCTGATGGGAGCCGTCGCGTTCCTGCTGCTGATTGCCTGCACCAACGTCGCGAACCTGCTGCTCGTCCGCGGCGACGCGCGGCTGCGCGAGTTCGCCCTCCGCACCGCCATCGGCGCGGCGCCCGGACGGCTCGTGCGGCAACTGATCACCGAGAGCCTGCTCCTTGCCGTCAGCGGTGCCCTGATCGGCATGGCCGTGGCCGCGGCCGGGCTGCGGACGCTCGTCTGGCTGGATCCGACCAGCCTTCCGCCGCTGGCGCCGGTGACGCTGGACGCCCCGGTGATGCTGTTCACGCTGGTGCTCGCCGTGGTCACGACGTTGTTGTTCGGGCTGCTGCCGGCGCTCCGAGCTTCGGGCCTCAACCTCACGGATGCCCTGCGCGAAGGCAGTCAGCAGGCGACGGTGGGTGGCGGCCGGCAGCGCCTGCGCGGCGCGCTTGTCGTCGCGGAGGTGGCCCTGGCCGTCATCCTGGTCGTGGGCGCGGGCCTGATGGTGCGCACGCTGTCAGCGCTCGGCCGCATCGATCTCGGCTTCGCCCCGGATCACGTGCTCACGCTGCGCCTCTCCGTCCCGACCGCGCGCTACGACACCCCGGAGCGGGTCGTATCGTTCTATCGGGACCTGATGATGCGCGTTCGGGTCCTGCCCGGCGTCGAATCGGCCGGCGTCGTGCGCGTGCTGCCGCTTGCCACCACCATTGGCGACTATGGACTCGACATCGAAGGTTATGAGGAGCGCCCCGGCGCCAACGCCAAGGGGGACTGGCAGATCGTGTCCGACGGCGCGTTCGAGGCCATGGGCACGCGGCTGGTTCGCGGCCGCTGGTTCACGTCGGCGGATACCTCGGGGTCGCAGCCCGTGACGGTGGTCAACGAAACACTCGCGCGCCTCTACTTCAAGGACCGCAACGCCGTGGGCGGACGGCTGCGCGTCGGCAACATGAAGAACCCCTGGGCCGTCGTCGTCGGCATTGTCGCCGACGAGCGGCACAACGGCGTCACGGGACTGGTCAAGGAGAAGTTCTACATCCCGCACAGCCAGTGGCACGTCGCTACTGGCGGCAATCTCGTCCGCGACGCCTTCATCGTGGTCCGGACCACGGGCGACCCGATGTCGGTGGCCACGGCCGTTCGCGGAGAGGTCCGCGCCCTCGATCCGTCGCTGCCGGTCGCGAACGTGCGCCCCATGACCGAAGTCGTGGCGGCGTCGCTGGCGACGCCGCGACTCACTGGCTTCCTGCTCGGCACGTTCGCCGTCATCGCCTTGCTGCTCGCGGCCGTCGGCATCTACGGGGTCCTCGCGTATCTCGTCAGCCGCCGGACGCATGAGATCGGCATCCGGCTGGCGATTGGCGCCGACCGGGGACAGGTGGTCCGGATGGTGCTGGGTCAGGGCCTCGGCCTGGCCACCCTCGGCCTCGTTGCCGGCATCGTCGGGGCCATCGGCCTGACCCGCCTGATGACGTCAGTGCTCTATGACGTGACGCCCGCGGATCCCTGGACGTATGCGTCGGTCATCGGCGGCCTGCTGGCCGTCGCGGCCGTGGCCAGTGCCATCCCGGCGCTGCGAGCCGCCCGCGTGGACCCCGTGACGGCACTCCGGATCGAGTAAACGGCGATCCACCCAGCGGCTCGCGCGACGGATCACGCGAACCTACATTTACAATCGCTCGATGGCCGGTGCCGCCGTCACGCCCGCGATTCGTCTGCTTCGCGCCTGCAAGGTGCCATTCACCGAGCACCCCTACCGGTACGAGGAGCGCGGCGGTACTCGCGTGTCCGCGCGCGAACTAGGTGTGGACGAACACGTGGTGATCAAGACCCTGGTGATGCAGGACGAGCGGAAGCAACCGTTCCTCGTCCTGATGCACGGGGACCGTGAAGTGTCGACGAAGAGTCTGGCGAGGCAAATCGGCGCGAAAGCAGTGGAGCCGTGCGACGCCGCCGTCGCCGGGCGCCACACGGGCTACCAGGTGGGCGGTACCTCGCCGTTCGGCACGCGCAAGGAACTGGCGGTATACGTGGAGGCCTCGATCCTGGATCTGCCTCGCATTTACATCAACGGCGGCAAGCGCGGATTCCTCGTCGCGCTCGCGCCGGCCGACCTCGTGCGCGTGCTGTCGCCGAAGGCCGTGAAAGCGGCCCAGGACGTCGCGAAGTAGCTTCTCACGCCTGGCCGATCCAGGGTGGGGCGCCCAACGCTCCAGAGACGCCAGCCGAAGGGCGAATCTGTCACGGTTGCCGGACCGGTGCGCGCACGCCACGTCCTGGCCTTGCGGTCGTGACGGTGCCGTTGTCGACCACCAGCTCGCCGCCCACCACAACGTAGGGGATGCCCGCCGAGGGAATCGCGCCGTTCTCGTAGGTGGCGCGATCCAGAACCGTCGCCGGATCGAAGATGGTGAGGTCCGCATCGGCGCCGACCTTGATCCGGCCCTTGTTGGCCATGGCCGGTACCCGCGCCTCGAGCCGCCGTGCGGGCGCGATCGTCATACGCCGCACGGCCTCCATCAGCGGGATGGCGCCCTCGTCGCGCACGTAGCGGCCCAGGACCTTGGCGTAGGTGCCCGAGGTCCTCGGGTGCCCGCGACCGTTCTCGATGAAGCCGTCGCTGGCGATCATCGACAGCGGACTGACGATGGCGGTGCGCGTCTGTGCTTCCGAACGGCCATGAATGATGACGGTGCCGCCTTCGGCCCGTGCCTTGGCGAAGCTGTCGCGGGTCAGGCGCTGGCCCGTCGAGACGAGCTGGTGCAGCGCGAAACGCTCGTCGGGCCAGGTCTGCCAGTCGTCGAAGAGCGCCGACTGAATCTCGGTCATGCCCGCCCCGTACGGGTAGGCCTCGGTGGTCACGTCCTGGCCCGAGTCGACGGCGGCCTTGATCGTCGCCAGGAAGGCGTCGATCTCGTCGCCGGACACGGAGTTCACGTGCACGATGTGCAGGGGTGCGCCGGCGGCCCTCGCCGCGTCGATGGTCTCCCTTAAGCCCGCGAGCCCACCGCGCAGGTGGATGTGGGTCGAGGCGCCGCCGCCGGCGGCCACGCGGAACATGCGCGCGAGCTCGGCCATCGGCGCGCCAGGCGTATAGGCACTGCCCATGCCGACCGCGACGGCGCCCTCGGCAAGGCCCTTGCGGAGAACCGCTTCCATCTCTCCCACCTGCGCTTCGGTCGCGCTGCCGGTGCCGCCGATGCCGGCCGGCAGCAAGCCCTTGCCGGGATCGCCGAGCACGCGCATCCGGGCGGGGATGTGGCCGACCGAGACCCCGTAGTTGACGATCTGGCCGCCTTCACGGGCGGCGTACCACCCGGCCACGTCGGCCGTCCCCGCCTCCAGCTCGAACGCGGTCGTGACGCCGTCGCGCACCATCATGCGATAGGACTCGTCCTGCTGGCCGTGTTCGTGGAGGTCGATGAAGCCGGGCGCGACCACGAGGCGTGAGGCATCGATCACCCGTTTGCCCTGCAGTGCGGTCTCTGAAACCGCCGTGATTCGTCCGGCCTCGATGCCGATGTGGCGCGCGGCATCGAGTCCCGATTCCGGATCGGTGACGCGGCCGTTGGCGATCACCAGGTCGTAGCTGGCGGTTGGCTGGCGGCCGCAAGCGGCGACCAGCAGGGCGGTGCCGACGAGGCAAAGACTGCGGCGCATGGCGGGCTATGGTAGATCGAGACGCATCATCGGGTCGGGCACGACGGTATATCCCTGCGTGCGATAGACCCGAGCGCCGGCCTCCGTGGCATTGAGCGCCAGACGCTCGATCCGGTGCTCCCGGCACCACGCATGCATCGCCTCCATCAGGCGCCTCGCCACGCCTCGGCCGCGATGGGCGGGCTCGACGAACACGTTGTAGACCCAAGCCATGCGCGGGTCGAAGCGCGACGGTCCTGGCGACCACGGCGTCACGATCAGGCCGCCACCACCGATCACGCGGCCGTCGGTCTCAGCCATCCATCCCCGATAGGTGCCGGCCGGGAGGGCCTCGATATACCAACGCGTGCAGGCGTCCGCCATCGCCGCGTAATCGCACACCGTGCCCATCTCGCGAAACATGCGTTCGCGGTGATCCACGACATGTGGGATGTCGGCCGCAGAGGCGGCACGGATGGTGTAGCCCATGCCGCAGATGATAAGGCGGGCGGCAGAACCCCAGAACCCAGCTGTCTACCACTTCCGGATGAGGACGAGGGCCAGACCTCCGAGTGCCCAGACGGCGCCCACCGCTTGCGCGAGGGTGCTGGCTTCGACGATCACCCAGACCGTCACAACCGTGCCGAGCACGGGCACGACGGCATGGGCAAGGCGCATCGGGGCCTTGCGGCGGGCCACGAAGTAGCCAACGACGGACAGCTGGAGCAGCGTGAACGCGGCGAGCGCGCCGACGTCGACGATTGAGACCAGCAGGTCGAGGCCGTCGGGTCGGCGTGCAGCCCAGACCGAGACAGCGGCTGTCAGGCTGGCAGCCGTCGCCAGCGCCATGCGAGGCACGCCATGGCGCGGGTCCACGCGGGCCAGGATCGGCGGCAGGCGACCGTCGCGAGCCATTCCGAACAGCAGGCGCGCGGCCGCGGCCTGCCCGGTCATGGCCGCGAAGGCCGGGCCGATGGCCTTGGTGCTGGCGACGACGCTGGCCAGCCAGGGAGCGATCGCCGCACGCGTGATGTCGTAGAACGCCGTGCCCTGGCGCTCCGGTCGCGCGGCAAGCTCGCCTGGACTAGTGACTGCGAGCAGCGCCGCCAGCCAGGTTTGCGCCACGAACGTGACGCCGGCGACGGTCAAGCACAGGAGGATGGCGCGGCCGACGTCTTTCGGGTCACCCGCGTTCTCTTCGGCGAACCCGGCAATGGCGTCGAAGCCGAGGAATGAGAGCACGGCAATCGACACGGCGCCGACGACCGGCGACCAGGCGAACGGGCCCAGACCGGTGAGCGCCGAATCCCACGGTCGTGCCGGGCCATCGCTCGCCAGCACCGCGAGCGCGCACACGATGAAGAGCGCCAGCACTCCGATTTCGGCAACCAGCACCACGAACCCCGCTCGTGCCGCGATCGCCACTCCCGCCAGGTTCAAGGCAGTGGTGGCGGCGAACGCGATCAGCGTGAACACCCAGGCCGGCACCGAAGGCACGAGCGCGTGCAGCGCGATGCCCGAAAAGAGGTAGGCGACGGAAGGAATGAGCAGGTAGTCCAGCATGGCCAGCCAACCGGCCATGAATCCCGTCGTGCGCCCGAGCCCTTCCGAGGCGTAGGCGAACACCGAGCCGGCGTGAGGCACGACCCGGGACATCTCGGCATAGGACCAGGCGGTGAAGGCCATGGCCAGCGTGGCGGCCAGGTAGACGAGCGCCACGGCTCCGCTGGTGCGCGCGTCGAGCACCCCGAACACCCCGACCGGTGCCAGAGGGCCGATGAACAGGAGTCCGTAGACGACCAGGTCCCGGAAGGTGAGCGCTCGCGTGAGGCGCGCGGGAGTCACGCGCGCGCATTATAGCGACCTCAACACCTCAACACCTCAAGACCGTGGTAGCCTCTCGTGCCTTGGAGGTTCGCCATGGACATGCCCAAGCCCGGTGATGCGCACAAGAAACTGTCTGCCCTCATCGGCGAGTGGAGCGGCACCGAGAAACTGCATCCGTCACCCTGGGACCCGGCTGGCGGGACCGCCGAGGCGCGTGTGATCAACCGCTGGGTCGCCGACGGGTTTGCGGTGGTGCAGGAGTACGAGCAGAGCCGGAACGGCCAGGTCACCTTCCGCGGCCACGGTGTGTTCTGGTTCGATCCTCAGCGAGACGAGTACGTGATGCACTGGTGGGACTCGATGGGCGGCGCGGCCGGCGAATTCCGCGGCCGTTTCGACGGAAACGTCCTCGCCCTCGCGTCCCCGATGCCGCAGGGCGGTCACTCGCGGACGTCGTGGACGCTGACAGGCGACGATGCCCACGACTTCCTGATGGAGATGTCGCCGGACGGGCAGTCGTGGGCGGCGGCCATGGAAGGGCAGTACCGCAAGGCTGGCCGGACCGGGGCCCGAAAGGCCAGGAAGGCGAAGAAGACAGCCGCCGGCGCGCGAGCGAGGAAGGCCACACCAGCCAGGAAGGCCCAGGCAGCCCGATCCACGGGTAAGACGCGCGTCAGCCGGAAGAAGAGCGGCGGCAGGGCGAGGAAGGGTGCGTCCGGCCGATCCAGACGGAGATAAGGGGGATCGTATGAGACGACTATTGACGCTCGGCGTCGTGATCGTGACCGGGGCGTTCTCGATGACGCTGGTCGCGAGCCAGCAGCCGCCTACGGAGCGCATCGTCGAGGTGGAGAAGCTGAAGGACAACCTCTACGTGATGAAGGGCGGCGGCGGCAACAGCGCGGTCTTCCTCGGCACGGATGGGGTCACGGTCGTGGACACCAAGAATCCAGGCTGGGGCCAGCCCCTGCTGGACAAGATCAAGTCCGTCACCGACAAGCCGGTCGTGCGGATCATCAACACCCACACTCACGGCGACCACGTCAGCGGCAACGTCGAGTTCCCGGCCTCGGTGGAAGTCGTCGTCCAGGAGACGACCAAGGCCAACATGGAAGCCATGCGCGCGGTCACCGGGCTACCGGCCCCGCCGCCTGGTCCGACCATCTTCCAGCGCAACAACGGTCGTGGCCTGCCCACCAAGACGTTCAAGGACAAGCTGACCATTGGCAAGGGCGGCGATCAGATCGATCTGTATTTCTTCGGCGCGGCCCACACCGGTGGTGATGCGTTCGTCGTGTTCCGGTCGCTCCGGACGATGCACAGCGGTGACGCGTTCCATACCCGCGATCTGCCGATCATGGACAAGAACAACGGCGGCAGCGGTATCGCGTTTCCCGCGACGCTGGCCAAGGCGGCCGCCGTGGCCAGCGTGGACACCGTCATCAACGGCCACAACCCGACCACGACGACGCCGGCCGACATCAAGACCCAGTCGGAGTTCATCGGCGAGTTCGTCCGGTTCGTCCAGGCGGCGAAGAAGGCGGGCAAGACCGTGGACGACGTGGTCCAGACCTGGGCGACGCCATCGCGGTTCGCCAACTATGCGAAGCCGAATCCGGATCGCGTGCGCGCTGACGCGCAGGTGATTTGGGACGAGGTCAAGTAGGGATGACGCGGGAGATTCAGTACGAATCGTAGGGGATCTCGTCGAACATCGGAAGCCCGGCGAGCCGGATGATCGCCACCAGGTCGTCACGCTCGTGAAACTCGCGGCCGTCTCGATCGATTACTACGGCCGTGGGCAGGTCCACCGCGAGCCGCCGGAACTCCGCGTCGATCGCCTGGAAGCGCCGGACCATGTAGTCCACTCCCTCGTGTGCGCGATTTCGCTGCTTGATGTGCCGCTCGATGGTCGCGGTGCTCGACGTGAGCACGATCACCCGGTCGGGGCTCCAGGCCTCGCCGCGCCTGGCGACGGCACGCAATCGGTCGTGAAACGCCGCCGGATACTCGGCGATGTGCGCTTCGAGCGTGATGCGGGCACCCTCGAAGAAGATCACCCGGCCGGGGCCATCGTGGGCGGCCGCGTCGCGGTAGTTCGCGTCGTAGAGGCGCGCGAAGTACTCGGTTACGCCGACGGGGTTCCGTCCGAGGGCGATGTCCTGCAGGACCCTTGGATCCCAGACGCCCTTCTCGCCCTCCCCGTACGATCCGTTGTGATAGAGATCCGCGAGCTGCCGGACGAGCGTGCTCTTGCCGACGCCCGGTCCTCCCACGATGGCCACGCGCATGAGGGGATAGGGCTCCGGCCGGCCGCGGTCAGGCGCCCTCTCGGGCGGCCACCCGGGCCCAGGTGTCTTTCAACGACACGGTACGGTTGAACGTCGGCCGGCCCGGCGTCGAATCGGTGTCGACACAGAAGTAGCCGAGCCGCTCGAACTGGAAGCGCGACCCGGGCGGGGCCGAGGCCAGCATCGGCTCGAGCCGGCAGGCGGTGACCTCCTCGAGCGAGGCCGGATTGATGAGAGCGGTGAAGTCGACGCCGGTGCGGGCCGCCGCGCCATCGGGATCGCCGGCCGTGAAGAGCCGGTCGTAGAGGCGAACCGTGCCGGTCACGGCATGTGCGGCCGACACCCAGTGCAGGGTCGCCTTGACCTTGCGGCCGTCCGGCGCGTCACCACCGCGGGTCGCCGGATCGTAGGTGCCGCGCAGTTCGACGATGGTGCCGGCGGCGTCCTTGACGACTTCGGTGCAGGTCACGAGATAGGCGTTGCGGAGGCGCACCTCGCGGCCGGGGGCCAGGCGAAAGAACTTCTTCGGGGGATCCTCCATGAAGTCGTCGCGCTCGATGAAGATCTCGCGCGAGAACGCCACCTTGCGCGTGCCGGCACCAGGGTCCTCCGGGTTGTTGACGACGTTCATGTGCTCGACGAAGCCCTCGGCATAGTTGGTGAGCACGAGCTTCAGCGGGCGGAGCACGGCCATCGCGCGTGGCGCGCGCTTGTTGAGATCCTCGCGCACGCAGTGCTCGAGGAGCCCGACATCGATGACGTTCTCCTTCTTGGCCACTCCGACCCGGGTGCAGAAGTCGCGAATAGATTCAGGAGTGTAGCCGCGCCGACGAAGCCCGGAGAGCGTCGGCATGCGCGGATCGTCCCAGCCCGTGACGCGGCGCTGCGCGACCAGCTGCAGCAGCTTCCGCTTGCTCATCACCGTGTAGCTCAGGTTGAGGCGCGCGAACTCATACTGCTTGGGCTGGTGCTCGGTCTGCACCTGCTCGATGCACCAGTCGTAGAGCGGCCGGTGATCGACATACTCCAGTGTGCACAGTGAATGGGTCACGCCCTCGATGGCATCCGACAGGGGGTGCGCGTAGTCGTACATCGGATAGATGGACCACGCATCACCGGTCCGGTGATGATGGGCGTGCCGGATCCGGTAGAGCACGGGATCGCGCATGTTGATGTTCGGCGACGCCATGTCGATCTTCGCGCGGAGCACGTGCGCCCCGTCGGGGAACTCGCCGGCGCGCATGCGGCGGAAGAGGTCCAGGTTTTCCTCGACGCTCCGCGTACGGTGCGGCGAATCCGTGCCGCGTTCGGTGAGGGTACCGCGGTAGGCGCGGATCTGGTCGGCCGACAGCGAATCGACATACGCCGCGCCCTTGCGGATCAGCCGCTCGGCAAAGGTGTAGAGCTGTTCGTAATAATCCGACGCGTAGTACTCGCGGTGGTCCCAATCGAACCCCAGCCAGCGAACGTCGTCCTTGATCGAGTCGACGTACTCCACGTCCTCCTTGACCGGGTTGGTGTCGTCGAACCGCAGGTTGCAGGCGCCGCCGAAGTCGGCCGCAATCCCGAAATCCACGCAGATGGCCTTGGCGTGCCCGATGTGCAGGTAACCGTTGGGTTCAGGGGGAAACCGCGTCACCACGCGGCCGCCGTTGCGTCCGGCCGCGACGTCGGCGCTCACGATCTCCCGGATGAAGTCCTGCGCCGGCGCCTCGACTTTCACATTCGCGTCTGGCATACGTCAGAGCACTTCAGCGTATCCCAAACTCCCGGGAGCGGCCACTCCCGAAACGGCACGAAGGGACCGAGCCCGCCACGATCCGGCACGACGCCCTGCTGCCTGATCGCGTGCTCCCTCGCCTTCGTGGTGCCGGTTCGTCAGTTCCCCGCGCAGGGCGCCCCGGCCAGGAACGCGAGGACGATCAACGGGTTCCGCCCGCGCGGTGTCAACCCGTAGCCGGTTCCCCTCGGCACCACCGCGAAGCTGCCCGCGCCGAGGTTCGTGTCGCGTCCGTCCAGTCGCAACGTCCCCTCACCGCCGATGATGTAGATCATGGCGTCAGCAGAGGGATGCGACCGGTCGGGCCAGGACTGGCGCACCTGCCAGACAATCGATTGGCCAACGCCGCTGCAGCCGACGAGATTCTCCTTCTGACCCTCGCGGTTGGTGATGAAGTTCTTCTCGATGTAGTCCGGCAGCGCCATCGTCTTCGGCGTGGACGGTGGGGGCAGGCTGACCTCTGGCGTCTTGACGGGCTCCGGCCCGGGCGGCGGCGGCGGCGCCGCCGCCGTTGGTCCGGAGTACAACG
>DATLLC010000302.1:0-8261 GCA_035538015.1 Vicinamibacterales bacterium | reverse complement strand
GCGGCCGCCAGGCGCGTGATTTCCGGAGCGTAGCGATTGGAGATGGGACAGTCGGTGGTCGTGAACACCAGCACGTGCGCGCGTGCCTCGGCCGGAACGCGCAGGGGATTCACGGGACGGCCGTCGAGGTCGACGACACCCTGCGGCTCGACGACCGGGACGGCCGCCGACACGAGACCGGCCACGATCAGCCCGGAAAGCGCCTGGAAGAGCATGGCTACGCTCAGAGGACCCAGTATAGGCCCGGAGGCCGGCAGAGAGTCAGAACGCCCTCAGGAGGGATACAAAGCCCGGTCGGCAGAAGGCGGGAGTAACGGCAAGGCCGGGTCAAGGGCGAAACGCCACCCAGATAGATCGGCAGATCAGATCACCAGGTCAGACGATCTTCAGATCGATCTCGAGATCACCAGTTCAAGCGATCACGAGATTCGCCATCGCCCGTACAGCAAGAAGGGGCGACCCCAATGGAGACCGCCCCTTCTTGAATCAGCCAATCTCTACCAGGTCATGTCCACGCCGACCCGGATGATACGGCCCTGGAGGATGACCGAAGGCCGGTTGTACGCGGCCGCGCCGAACTGCGTCGTCGACACCGACGAGTAGTCGTCCGAGTTCAGCGCGTTGAAGAAGTCGACCTTCGGCAGCAGGCTGAGGCCCCGGGCCTGAATCCGCTTGCTGAACGACAGATCGAGCTGGTTGATACGCGGCGTGAACTCGATCTCCGGCGCCACCAGCGGGACACTGATGCTGGCCTGGCCCGCGGCCGTCAGCGCCGCTCGAAGGTCGGCAGGAGCGTTCGTCGTGGCCGGGGTCACCAGGAAGTACGTCCCGAGCCCACGCGGGTTGTCGAAGCCGGTGCCGGCCGTGAAACCGCCGTAGGCCTGGGCGGCCGTGCCCGCCAGATAGCCATTCAGACTCTGGAACGCCACGCTCGCCGAGATGCCCCAGAACGGGGTGGGATAGACCACCGTGGCCTTGAACTGCTTCTGCCAGGGGATATCGCTCTGGGACTGATCGCAATAGAGCGACAGGTTGGGGTTGTAGACGGCGGCGGCGCAGGTGTCGTTGATGCTGCGCTCGAAGTTGAAGCCGCCGAAAGCACGGACACCGCGCGCCATGCGCGCGTTGAAGTTGATGTCGATGCCGTTGTAGTCGCGCTTCATGTCCTCGCTGGTGCTGTCGAGCAGATCCACCTGGCCGCGGAACTCGGGCTTGATCACCCAGGCCGGGACGGTGCTGCCGTCGAGCGGGCTGACGACCTCGAAGCGGTTGTAGCTGTTTTCGTCGAGCAGCGTGTTCACGCGCATGGTGATGTCACGGAACCAGATGCGGTAGTACTCGGCCGAGAGCGAGACGCCATTGAACAGCTCATGGCTCAAGCCGATGTTGAGCGGCAGCGAGTAGGGCCGCTGGAGGTCGGGATCGAACCGCGCGAGCGACCGGCGGCCGAAGTTCGTCGCCAGGCCGGAGAAGTTGATCTCGCAGCCCGTCGACAGGTACTGGCAGCCGCGCTCGCCCTGGGCGATGTCGTCCCGGTTGACGTCGGTCCACGGCAGCGCCTGGGTGGTGAGCGCCGTCGGGTTGTAGAGCTGCGCGAAGCCCGTCGTCTGGGCCGTCATGAACCGGTTGAAGCCCATGCGCACCGCCGTCTTGCCGTTGCCTGACAGGTCGTAGACGACGGATAGCCGCGGCGACCAGTCCTTCCAGGTCGGGAAGGCGATGTCGTCGTAGGCCGGCACGCTGGCAAAGCGGCCATTCTGTTCGGGCTGACCCACGATGGTCTGCTTGTTGATGTCGTAACGCAGGCCGTAGTTGAGCGTCATCCGACCGAGCGTCCACGTGTCCTGCGCGTAGAACCCGAGGTTCGCGTCCAGATCCTCCTGCACGGTGAGGGGCGTGTTGAGCACCGTCACCTGGAAGGCGCTGCCGTTCTGGTAGCTCTGATAGAGATCAGCGTTCGCGTTCTGCCAGCGCTTGTACGGTCCCCACTGATACTGGTACCCCGCCTTGATGTTGTGGGTGCCCGTGACGTACGACGCCGAACCCTGCAGGTTGTAGCGGTCCGGGTAGTTGCCGAGCTGCGCGCTCGAGGCGTTCCACAGGAGTCCCGTGCTGACGTCGTTCTTGCGAGCGTTCTGATACCAGGCGGCGGTTCCGCGCTCGGCGAAGATGCCCTCCTGATAGAGGTTGTCGTAGCGCTCGCGGTTGAACGAGAAGCCGTTCTCGAGCAGCAGCTTTGACGACATGGTCGAGGTCCACTTCGCCGACCCGGTGCCGAACCAAGGCGTGTTCCACTCTACCGACGCGGTTGTCTGATCCGTCAGCGCACCTTGGGCATGCCCGCGGAGGCGCAGCGCACGGTCTCCATAGACAGCCAGCTTGTTGCGGTCGGTCATCTGCCACGTGAGACGGAGGATGGGGTTGTCCATCTTCTCGTCCGAAATACCCTGTTCACAGCCGCCGGGATTCTGTTGACAGGCCGCGAATGCGGCGGGGATGTTGGCCGTGCCGGCCGGGATGATGAAGGTGTTGGCGATGGGCCGATCGTACCGAGCCTTGCGGAATGCGCCGTAGAACCACAGCTTGTTCTTGACGATCGGGCCGCCCTGTTCGACGTTCCACTCGTAGAAATTGGAGATCCGGTCAACACCCGAGACGCCCATCGCCTTCAGGTCGTCCGTGAGGTTGTCGCCCTGCCACGACTCCGGCGACTTGAACGCCTTGAACCCGCCGCGGAACTGATTGCCACCGTCCTTCGGGATCAGGTTCATGTTGACGCCGCCGGTGAGGGTCTCGGCGTTGCCGCCGGCCGTCTGGTACACGGCTTCCTGCGTCATCGCTTCGTTGTGATACGCCTGCACCGCGCCGTCGCCCATGAGCCCGTTGGTCATCATGCCGTCGACGAGCACCACGGTCTGCGCGCCGCCCTGGCCGCGCACGGCGAAATAGGTCTGCTGCATCGCGCGGGATCCGCCCACGTCGGGCACGTTGAGGGTGACGCCCACCACGAGCTGCCCGAGACCCTGAATGGTGCCCGCCGTCGGCACGGCACTCAGCACCTCGCGGGTCATCTGCACCTGCTTGGCGTTGGTCTGCACGTCCACCACCGGTGAAGCGCCGGAGACGGTCACGCTCTCCTGTAGTGTGCCGACGGCGAGATCCACGTTGATGGTGGCGACGAAGTTCGCCGCCAGTTCGAGGCCGTCGCGGATCTGCGTGTTGAACCCGGTAAGTGAGAAGGTGAGTGTATAAGTGCCGGGTCGCAGGTCGACGATGCGGTAGGCGCCGTTCTCGTCGGTGACCGCCGAGCGCACCTGCTCGATGAGGACGGGGCTTGCGGCTTCCACGGTAACGCCGGGCATCACGGCACCCGACGTGTCTCGGACCACTCCGGCAAAGGCACTCTGTGCCCATGCCACGGACGGCAGTGCGGCAATGCAGAGCAGCACCATCGCCGCAGCAAAAATGCTGCGTTTCACGGTCATTCGCGCCTCCTGATACGTACCAACAACAAACGAAAGCCACGCGGGGATAGCGAAGCGCCGCCACGCGCTTCCCGCCACCTGGCTGAACTGGCACAGCCTACGCAGGTCTGGCGATGGAGTCAAACCGTGATTACTTGATTCACGGAGCAACATTCAGGCCAACATTTGTCGACATGCCTCCATGGATTCGCACCACGCAGCTTTCGCCTGACGGTTACGATATTTCGTCATGATGGCCGCGGTCATCTTCCTCGTCGCCATCGCCGTGCGCGTGGCCCACATATGGGCGTTCCGCGACACCCCGCTGTTCGACGTCCTGCTCGGGGACGCAGGCGCCTATGACGCGTGGGGGCAGCGGCTCGCCGGCGGCGACTGGGTCGGGACCGACGTCTTCTATCAGGCCCCCCTCTACCCGTATTTCCTCGGGGCGCTCTATGCAACGGTCGGTCGCGACCTGCTCATCGTCCGCATCGTGCAGGCGCTCATCGGCAGTGCGTCGGCCGTGCTCCTCGCGGCGGCAGCTGCCAGGCTGTTCTCGCGGCGCGTGGCCTGGGTGACCGGGTTGGGCCTGGCCCTCTACGCCCCGGCCATCTTCTTCGACACGCTGTTGCAGAAGACCGTGCTCGATGTGTTCTTCGTCTGCGTCGCGCTCTGGATATCGAGCCGGGTCATGGCTGGCGCGGGCCGGCCCGCGCTCTGGGCGGGGCTCGGCGCCACGCTCGGGGCCCTCAGCCTGACGCGGGAGAATGCCCTGGCGCTCGTCGTCGTCGCTCTAGCATGGGCAACGGTGTCGAAAAGCGCGGAACACGAAGGTCAGGAAGACAGGGACCAAGGTCTCGAACGAAGAACACGCACAGGGATCAGGGGTCAGGGGTCAGGGATCAGGGAGCAGGGGTCAGGGATCAGGGAGCAGGGAGCAGGGGTCCGGAGCGTCGGACGCGAACGCCGGATCGTGGGTGGGCCACCTTCCGACGCTTCCGATCTTCGTGGCCTTCGTGGCGTCCTTCGTGGTCTTCGTGGTGTCCTTCGTGTGCTTCGTGTCCCGGTGTTCTCCCTGCTGGTTGGCCTTGCCGCAGTGCTGCTGCCCGTCGTCGCACGCAACTACGCGGTGACCGGCGGGGTCTATCTCACGACCTCGCAGTTCGGGCCTAACTTCTTCATCGGCAACAACCCCGGCGCCGACGGGACCTACATGGCGCTCAGGCCCGGCCGCGGCGCGCCGGAGTACGAGCGGCAAGATGCCACCGAGCTGGCGGAGCATGCGATGGGACGGGCGCTGACACCAGCCGAAGTCTCGTCGTACTGGACGGGGCGGGCTTTGACCTTCATCACCGACGAGCCCGCACGCTGGCTGCGGCTCATGGGCCGCAAGGTGGCGCTGCTGTGGAACCGCAGCGAGATGCTCGACACCGAGAGCCAGGAGACCTACGAGGAGGAGTCGCCGCTGCTCGCCGTGCTCGCCTCAGTAGGGCACTTCGGCGTCGTCGTCCCACTTGCGCTCCTGGGCCTCTTGGTAGCGTGGCTGGATCGTCGGCGTCTGTGGCCGCTGCTGGCGCTCCTGGCCGCCTACGCCGCAAGCGTCGTCGTCTTCTATGTGTTCGCGCGGTACCGGTTCACAATGGTGCCGTTCCTCCTGCTCCTCGCGGGTCTGGGCGCAGCCTCCGCCACCCGCTTGTTCGCCGCCGCGACTCCCTCACGGCGGATGGCCGTCGCGGCGTTGCTCGGCCTGGCCACGGTGGCGGTGAACTGGCCGCTGCTGTCGGCCACGCGCATGCGGGCCATCACCGAAACCAACCTCGGGACCGCGCTCCACGAGGCCGGCCGCCTCGACGAGGCCGTGGCCCGCTACGAGAAGGCCGTGGCCCTGCAGCCGGATTACGCACCCGCCTACAACAACCTCGGCGTCACGCTTCGCGCGCAAGGCAAGGTGGACGCGGCCATCGCCGCCTACGAGCGCGGACTCGAGCGCGACTCGGCCTACTCGGACCTCCATTACAACCTGGCCAACGCGCTGCTCGCCCAGAACCGCGCCGACGAGGCGGCCGCGCACCTGAAGACCTCGCTGGCCGGGCAACCGGACTCGGCCGCGACCCACAACAACCTGGGCACGGCCCTGGCCGTCAAAGGGCAGTACGAGCAGGCCGTCGCGGAGTTTCGAGCCGCCATTGGAATGGAGCCGACCTCCGTGCTCGCCCACCGTAACCTGGGGAATGCCCTGGCCTCCATGGGGCGGGGAGCCGAGGCCCGGACCGCGCTCGAGCGCGCCGTCGCGCTCGGCCCGTCGGATGCGGACGCGAACTACGACCTCGGCAGCCTGCTGCTCGAGGAAGGCCGCTATGCCGAGGCCGCTTCCCGGTTGCGTGCCTCGCTGGCCACCAACCCGCGCTCGGCGCAGGCGCTGAACAACCTCGGCATCGCACTCGCGTCACAGGGCCAGCTCCGCGACGCGATCGGGGCGTTCACACAAGCGCTGTCGATCGACCCGGGCTTTGCGGACGCCCAGAAGAACCTCGCCACCGCCAAGCAGGCATTGGGAGAGAGATAGATCAGCAGATAGATTCTGAATGGTGAATCTGATGATCTACTGAGCTGGTGATCTGGTGATCGATCGCTGGATCAGGTGATCTCTTGATCTACTTGTTGATCTACCTGCTGATCTATCTCTCGATCTGGCGGCTGCCGCGGCGGCAGCGCTTCAGATAGATCGGTCGGATGGATCGCCCAGATAGATCGCTCGGATAGATCACCAGCTCAAAAAATCTGAACATCGATTCCCAGATCACCAGCTCAGGAGATCAACAGGTTCCCATCTCAGCGATCTACCTGTACACAAAAGACCCGGAGGGGTCAGGCGCGAGATCCCTCCGGGTCAACAATGGCGCGTGGTGGCGAACCCACGCGCCCGAGGCGAACGAATAAACTACCAGCGAAGCTGCGCGCCGACCCGGAAGGTGCGGCCGTTCAGGATCGCGTTGGGCTGGTTGTAGGCAGTCGTCCCGAAGTTGACCGACTGCACCCCGAGGACGGGGTTCGCGTTGAACACGTTGAAGATGTCGAGCTGGCCCTGAACGCGGCGCGAGCCGCCGATGCCGAACCATTTCGCAAACGACAGGTCGAATTGGTTGAGCCGCGGCAGGTACTCCGTGCCCGGCGCGACCAGCGGCACAATCAACTGGGCTTCGGTCAGGGTCGGCGCCACCAACTCGCCCGGCCGGCACGGCCCGGTGCAGTTGGCGGCATAGCGGGTGGTCCGCGTAATCAGCCATGACGTGCCGGCGGGGCTGCCGACGTCGCCGTAACCGGGTCCCTGGATCTTGTTCGCGAACACCGGCGCCGCCGTCGGGTAGCCGCCCAGCGCTCGACCGGCCAGGCTCTGGAAGGCGCCGCTGACCGAGATGCCCCACATCATCGGATAGGTGCCCGACACCTTCATCTGCGGGTTCCACGGGATATTGTTGTCGGCGTCATCGCAGAATCGGAGCATGTTCGGATCGTCCGGCTCGCCGCAGACGACGCGCGTGGTGCGCTCGGTGGTGAAGCCGCCGAACATCGAGCCGCCGCGCGGCAGCCGTGCGTTGAAGGTCACATCGAACCCGTTGTAGGTCTGCTCGAAGCCGTCCGTGGCGTTGGTGTCGAAGTTGTCGACGAGCGCCTGCACGGCGGGGTTGACGGTGTAGATGTTGAACACCTCGCCGTCGAGGGGGCTGACTACGCTGATCGGAGTGTAGTCGTTCATCGTGCGCAGCAGGTTGTCGGTGACGCGCAGATCGTTGAACGCCCGGCGGTACCACGTGGCCGAGACCGACACTCGCGGGAACAGCTCGTGCTGGACGCCGGCCGTGGTCTCCCAGTTGTAGGTGCGCTGGAAGTCGGGGTCCACTGTGTTCAGGGAGCGCACGCCGAAGTTGCGCGGCATCTGCGCGTAGTTGATCTCGCACCCGGCGGTCAGGTACGAGCAGCCGACCACTCCCTCGGCGACATCGTTGCCGTTGAGATCGGTCCAGCTCAGGTTGGCCTGTGTCAACGCCAGCGGGTTGTAGCGGTTGGCGAAGAAGGTCGTCCGCGACTCGTTGTAGCGGTTGACGCTGAACTTCACCGCGGTCTTGGCGTTGCCGAACAGGTCGTAGACCACGCCCACTCGCGGTGCGAAGTCCTTCCACGTCGGCATCGGGATCGCGTCGAACGTGCGCTCGGGGACGAAGCGGCCCTGGCCCGACGTCGATCCCGACACCTCGTGGGCGAGGCGCTCCCACCGGAGGCCGGCATTGACCGTCAGGCGATTCAGGGTCCACGTGTCCTGCGCGTAGAGTCCGAGATCACCGACGAGGCTGTCCTTGTAGCGGAGCGGCGTGTTGTAGATCGTCACCTGGTTGGGGACGCCCGAGAGGTAGACCTGCTGCAGGTCCGCGTTGGTCTCGCGCGTGTTGATGTAGGGGCCCCAGTTGAACTGGAACCCGGTCTTGAAGTTGTGGCCGCCGGTGACGTACGAAACGGCGCTCGAGAGGGCGAACCGATCGGGGTAGCGCCCGCCCCAGTTGGCCAGCCCGCTGGTCAGTGTGACCAGGTTGGCGTCGCGTCGGCTGGCGCTCCTGTACCACTCGTCGGTGAACGGCGTCTTGTTCACGCCGTCCTGGTTGGTGATGACGTACTCCTCGTAGTTGAACGAGTAGCCGCCTTCGACCAGCAGGCTGCTGTTGAGCGTGCCCGTGTACTTCGCCGCCGCCGAGTTGTAGCGCGGGGAGGTCCACACCTGAGACGCCGTGAGTGGATCGTCAC
>DATLLC010000301.1:0-6037 GCA_035538015.1 Vicinamibacterales bacterium | reverse complement strand
ACCAGCAGACGCAGCAGGGTCGTCTTGCCGGCGCCGTTGGGCCCGATCAACCCGACGCGGTCGCCGCGGAGGATGCGGGTCGAGAAGTCGGCCACGACCGGCCGGTCGCCGTAGCCCTTGTGCAGGTCCTCGGCCTCGAACACCATCTTGCCGGTCGCGTCCGCCATCGACACATCGAGCCGGACGCGGCCGGGCTGTTCGCGGCGCGCTGCCCGCTCGACGCGCAGTGCCATCAGTGCCTTGACCCGGCCCTCGTCGCGCGTGCGCCGCGCCTTGATGCCCTGCCGCAGCCAGGCCTCCTCCTGAGCCAGCCGCTTGTCGAACTTCTCCTGTTGGTTGACCTCGTTCACGAGCCACTCCTCCTTCTTGCGGACGAAGGTGGCGTAATCCCCGGCCCAAGACGTCAATCGTCCGCGATCGAGCTCGACAATTCGGGTGGCGAGGCGCTCCAGAAAAGCGCGATCGTGGGTGACGAAGACGACGGCGCCAGCGTAATCGAGCAGGAAGGCCTCGAGCCACTCGATGGCCTCGACGTCGAGGTGATTGGTGGGCTCGTCGAGCAGCAACAGCTCCGGCTGAGCGACCAGGGCGCGGGCGAGCAGCACCCGACGCTTCCAGCCGCCCGAAAGGGTGTCGACAACGACGTCGGCGGCCAGGCTGAGGCGCGAGAGCACGAGCTCGACGCGCTGTTCGAGGCGCCAGCCGTCGCGCTCCTCCAACTCGTGCTGCAGCGCCCCCAGCCGTTCCATCGCGCGGGCGCTATGGTCGTGGGCCACCTCCACGGCGGCGTGATGGTACGCCTGCACCAGCCCCGCCAGGTCGCCGAGCCCCTCGGCCACGACATCGAAGACGGCGGCGGTCGTGGAGAGCGGAACGTCCTGCACCAGCCGGGCCACGCGGGCGCCAGGCTCGCGCCACACGGTGCCGCGATCCGGCGCGAGCTCGCCACTCAGGATCTGCAGCAGCGTGGACTTGCCGGCACCGTTCCTGCCGATGATCGCCACCCGCTCGCCGGGCTCCACCTGCAGCGTGACGTCATCGAGCAACGGGAGGTGTCCGTAGGCGTGATGGAGATGGTCGAGTGCGACGAGCGGCACGCATTCCACGGTACTACTAACCCCTCAGCCCACTTGAGTGGTCGTTCAGACTGTTGGCTGATTAGCTGGAAACTGGCGCAAACGACCGGGAGTCTGGGCTGATGGCAAGGTCAACCCAAGTGAATTGTGGGGTTAATGGTGCGTATCAACGATTTCCACAGTGCTCAGCACCTTGCTCGGCCACGGTTTCCGGGCCGTTCCTACGGAACGGCCCCTGTACAAACCGACCATAGAGTCCACTAAGATTCGGTGCCATGCCACTCGATCACTATCTCACCCTCGGCCGGTCCGGACTCCGTGTCAGCCCCTTGTGCCTCGGCGCGATGACCTTTGGCGAAGACTGGGGCTGGGGCTCACCCGTCGCCGAGTCCGAGGAAATCATCGAGGCCTTTCTCGACCGCGGCGGCAACTTCATCGACACGGCCAACGCGTACACGAAGGGCCATTCGGAGGCGATCCTCGGCGACCTGCTCGCGCGCACGCCGGGCCGGCGTGAACGCGTCGTGCTCGCCACCAAGTTTCTGTCGAACCTCTATCCAGGCGACCCCAATGGCGGCGGTGCCGGCCGCAAGTCGATCGTCGCCGCCTGCGAGCAGTCACTCCGGCGCCTGCGGACGGACTACATCGATCTCTACTGGATGCACTGCTGGGACCAGCACACGCCGATCGAGGAAACCATGCGCGCACTCGACGATCTCGTGCGCGCGGGCAAGGTGCGCTACATCGGTTTCTCGGACACGCCGGCGTGGAAGGTCGCGCAGGCCCAGACCCGCGCGCTGTTCGAGGGTTGGTCGCCGCTCATCGCGCTGCAGATCGAGTATTCGCTGATCGAGCGAACCGTCGAAGGCGAGCTGATCCCGATGGCGATCGAGCTCGGCCTGGGAGTCACGCCATGGTCACCGCTGCGCGGCGGGGTGCTCTCCGGCAAGTATACGCGGGCCAACGCCGGGTCGGTCAAAGCCGATCGCGGGGAGCGGGTCACCAGCTTCCTCAACGAGCGGACTTATACGATCATCGACGAGCTGATCCGCATCGGCCGCGAGCTTGCGGCCAGCCCGGCATCGGTCGCGCTCGCGTGGGTCCAGTCCCGGCCGGGCGTGGCATCGACGATCATCGGCGCGCGCCGGATCGATCAGCTCGAACAGAACCTGGCGGCACTGGACGTCACGCTGAGCCTCGCGCACCTCGCCGCGCTCAACGCCGTCTCCGAACCGTCGCTGAACTTCCCCGGCGGGATGCTGCGGTTCGTCACGATGTTCACGCATGGCGGGATGACGGTGAACGGCGTCACGGCACCGGACTGGCCCCTGGGGCCGAAGGCGGACGCAGAGCGCTATTAGGCGTGGGTCCTGGGTCTTGGGTCCTGGGTCCTGGGGGGCGTGGGCCGAACGGGTCGTGACGCAGCGAGCGACCCAGACTCAACCCCCCAGCCCCATCACCGCATTGAAGACGACCCGGAACGTGCCGAACGGCTGGCCGCGCCACTGCGGGCGGAAACCGAGCAGGACGATGTGGCCCTTGCCGTACGACACGTCGAGCGCCGCCGCGCGGTTGTTCAGGAACTGCTGGCCGAGCAGATATCCAGACAGGAGCGGTGAGCCGGTCGCCTGGTAGCGGGCCAGCACCACGCCCGTGAACCCCTCGCCGGTCTCGAATGCGGGGCTCGACTCCACGAAGATGGCCGCGCGCTCGGGCATGCCCGCCATCACCGGATGCGTGGTGGTGGTCTCGACCTCGAGCACCGAGCCGCCCGTGAAGAACTCCTGGCGCTTCAGGCCCCCGACCGTGTCCTTGATCGGCAGCGCGAACTGCTGGATGGCAAACGCCGTCGCGCGGTTGAAGCAGACCAGCGTTCCGCCGCCCCTGACGAACGCGTCAATCGCGCGGCCGCCGTCCTCGCCAATGCCGCCTTCGTACTGCGCGGGCACGACGCCCCTGGCATAGCCGTCGAGGAGTCCGCGCGCCTCGTCGGCGATGATCAGCGCGTCAACGCGATCCGCGAGCGAGGCGGCGCGAAAATCTTGCGGGTACAGGCTGACCACCTGAAAGCCGTAACGCTCGAGCATCCACCGCGTCCAGCCCTCGTCCATGCTGGCCATCCACGGCCGGTACAGTCCTACGCGCGGACGCTTCAGCTCGGACCCGCTGGTGGGCGCCGCCGCACGCTCAGCTCGGAGGGCATAGCTCTTCACGAGCTCGTCCTGCTGGGCTGCGGTCAATCCCGCAACCACGTAGCGGCCGCTCGCGCCTGTCGCACCCGCCGCACCCGCCGCACCTGTCGCACCTGCCGCACCTGTCCTATACACCCGCGCGCCCAGCCCCCACGCGCGGTTGAGCGCCGCGAAGCTGTTGTTCTGTCCGGGATCGAGTGCCAGGGCCGGGCCCGTCCCGACGATCTTCCCTGCCGGCGGGACGATCGCGGCGGCCAGGCTGCTGGTATCGAAGCCGATACCCGGAGCGCTGTCGAACAGTGAGGCATCGGTGGTGCCCGGCTCGTAGGGCGTGACCGGACCCGCGAGCGGCAGTTCCGTTCCCAGGGGCGAGAGCTTCGCCCGCAGCTCCGGTGCGATCGGCGTCATCAGCGGCGTCACCGAGACGCCCATCTGATAGGGCAACGTCCAGCCCGCGGCATCGTAGGGCTGCTCCAGCGGGCCTTCGGGCGACTCGCGCAAGTCCGGATAGCGCTGCACGTCCAGCACCTGGCGGGCGGTCTCGGCGAACTCCTGGTCCATCGGCACCACCCAGGTCCCGGCCGGGAACTTCGCCCCCTCAACTGCGGCCTCCGCCTTCAACTGTGAGACGCGCACACCCTGGAAGGCGAGGCGCCGCAGCAGCTCGACCGCGGCCATCGGATCCCGCTGCTGTTGCGGCACCAGGTACGCATGGGGCGGCGCCTCCGTGTACTTCTCGATCTGCGACCGACCGGCGCGGTAGCGATTGAGCAGCACGTGCTCGCGATACCGTGACGCGTAGTCCAGCACCGATAGCGACGCCGTTTCCATGTACTCCACGGCGTCGCGCAGACGCCACCAGCCCCCTGGCCAGGGGCTCGTGTACAGCGCCTGCGGCCGCAGGTCGCGCATGTTGGGCGGGAAGTCGTTCAGCGTGTAGAAGCGCGGCGTTGCGTAGGAATAGAGAGCCGTCTCCGTCCAGAAGGATGAAATGTTCTGGAACACCGGCTTGTAGTCGATGTAGCCCGGATACCACGCGTCGAAGCCGGTGCCCATGTGCGTGGCGCCTACCTGACCGCGCTCCTCGAGGCCCTTGGCCATCGCCATGCCGATCATGTTGATCTCGCGCGAGATCAGGTATGGCGCCTGCGTCGCAATCGGCTCGGCGAAGGGCGGCAGCCAGATCCGCGTCGGGAAGGGCGAGCTCTGGTGGTGGACGTGGATGATCTGCGGCTCCCACTGCCGCCACGCATGTTCCATCACGCGCGACTCGATCATGTTGAGCATGTAGCCGTCGCGGTTGTTGTCGTGGCCGACGTACTCCTGGTACAGCCTCGGCATCGGCGCGACCTCGAACGGCGTGCCGACGTTGCCGCGATACCACTCGGCGATCATCTGTTGCCCATCGGGGTTGATGGTCGGCCACAGCAGCAGGATGACGTTCTCGAACACGTGCGCGTACTCCGGGTCGTCGGCCTTCGCCAGCAGGTCGTAGGCCAGCTGCATCGTGTGCTGCGGGCCCGCGACCTCGCTCGAGTGGAGCCCACCGTCGATGTGGACGATGGCCTTGCCCTCACGCGCGAGCTGGCGGGCATCGGCCTCGCTCAACCCGGCCGGATGGGCCAGCCGCCGCGCAATCTCGCGGTGGCGATCGATCTTCGCCAGGTTGGCGGCCGACGAGATGGCGGCCATCCAGTAGGTTCGCCCCTGCGTGGAGGTGCCGGCACGCATCATCACCATACGATCCGAGGCGGCGTCCAGCTTCTGAAAGTAGGCGACGGTCTCGTCGTAGGTGGCGATCTTGTAATCCGCGCCGACCTGGTGGCCGAGGACGGATTCCGGAGAAGGCAGCGCGGGGCCCTGGGCGCCGGCGCTCGGCTGGACGATCAGCCAGCCAGCCGCCAGCAGGATCAGAAAGGCTCGCATCGCGGCATTCTACCCGCACGGCCGCCTGACCATCCGCGACCGAGGCGCCACGCTATACTGGGAAATTGGCCAATCGCCAATCATCAATCGCAATCGCCAATGGCAATCGCCAATCATCAATCGCCAATCACCAATGATCTCGCTCGCCAACATCAACAAGCAGTACGGACGGCAACTGGTCTTCGTCGACGCCTCCTTCCAGCTCAATCCCGGTGAAAAGATCGGCCTCGTCGGCCCCAATGGCGCCGGCAAGACCACGCTGTTCCGCCTGATCGTGGGCGAGGAAGTGCCCGACGATGGCGAGCTGACCGTACCGCGGAAGACAACCATCGGCTATTTCCGCCAGGACGTCGAGGAGATGTCGGGCCGCTCGGTCCTCGACGAAGCCATCGCCGGCAGCGGCCGGCTCGGCGATCTGCATCACGAGCTCGAGGCCTTGCAGCACGCCATGGAAGACCCCGCGCGCCTCGACGAGATGGACAGGATTCTCGGGCGCTTCGGCCAGGTGCAGGAGGAATACGAGCACCTGGGCGGCTACATGCTCGAAGCGCAGGCCCGTGAAGTGCTGCAGGGGCTGGGCCTGACCGAGGCGCAGATCGATGGCGACGTGGGCAGGTTGTCCGGCGGCTGGAAGATGCGGGTCGCGCTCGCGCGCGTTCTGCTCGGCAAGCCCGACGTGCTGCTGATGGACGAGCCCACCAATCACCTCGACATCGAGTCGATCATCTGGCTCGAGCAGTTCCTGACGTCGCTCCCCGGCGCGCTCCGGATCGGCGAGCGCGTGCTCGAGCGCGTGCAGCTCCGCGGCGACCTGCGACACCGGCCCGGCGCCGTCCATCGTCT
>DATLLC010000300.1:0-4757 GCA_035538015.1 Vicinamibacterales bacterium | reverse complement strand
GGGCGCGGACCCGAAGGTCGTCAACCGCGAGGGCCAGACGACGGTCGACATGGCCAACGGGCCCGTGCAGCGCACGCAGCCGTACCCGGACACGATCAAGCTGCTCGAGGGGATGGGCGCGAAGAACAATCACAAGTGCGTCTCTTGTTAGGAGCTAGGAGCTAGGAGCTAGGCGGACCCTCCTGCCTCCTACCTCCTCCTCCTGGCTCCTGTCTCCTAACTCCTCAGCCAGCAAACTTGTAGCCCATTCCGTGCACCGTCAGGATGTACTGCGGCACACGCGGGTTGGGCTCGAGCTTCTGCCGCAGCCACGCCACGTGCACGTCCACCGTCCGAGTGGACGGCATGGCCGAATAGCCCCATACATCCTGGAGCAGGGCGTCGCGGGACAGCGTGGCGCCCCGATGCTCGATCAAATACCGCAGCAGCTGGAACTCCTTGGCGGAGAGCTCGAGCATCGCGCCGCCGCGGCTGACCTCGGCCTTCCGGACGTCCACGAGCACGTCCCCAAACCGATAGCGCTCGAGTGAGACGCCGGCGCTCGCCGGCGCGCGCCTGAGCAGCGCCTCGAGCCGCGCCAGCAACTCCAGCGTGTCGAAGGGTTTGGTGAGGTAATCGTCCGCCCCCAGCTTCAACCCGACCACCCGGTCCACCACCTGCGTGCGCGCGGTGAGCATCAGGATGGGCGTCATCACGCCCTGCTGCCGGAGCGCCCTTGCCACATCGAAGCCGTCGCGCCCGGGCAGCATCACGTCGAGGACGATGAGGTCGAAGGGCTCGCCGCCGCCGCGCCTGATGGCGGTGTCGCCGTCGCCGGCGGTCTCGACGGCGTAGCCTTCCGCCGCCAGCCGATCGCTCAATGTCAGCTGGAGACCGGGTTCGTCTTCGACGAGCAGGAGACGGGCAGAGGGCATAGTGAATGGCGAATCTGGTGATGTCTTGAGGTGGTGATCTTGTGATCGATCGGACGATCTGCTGATCTGTCGATCGATTGCATGATCTATCTGGCGATCGTCTTCGTGTGGCCTTCGTGTTCTTGCCTTCGGTGTTTCACTTCGCCGCGCTCTCGGGCACCAGGCCCAGGCCGACGCCGGCGGGCGTGCCGGCCGCGGCGGGGAGCACGAGGGTGAAGGTGGTGCCATGGCCAGGCTCGCTGGTCAGCCCAACCGACCCGCCGTGCGCTTCGGCGATGCGGGCGACGAGGTTCAGTCCTAGACCGCTTCCCTGGATCTGGCGCGACACGGCTTCGCGGCCGCGATAGAACGGTTCGAAGATGTGCCTGCGATCCTCGGCCGCGATGCCGAGACCGCGATCCGAGACGGTGATGGCCACATGTGAGGCGTTCGCCGCGCGCCCGCCGCGGTCGGACAGTCGCGGTTTCAAGCCGTCCCGCGTCTCGGCCGTCAGGCGCACCCACCGCGCGTCACCGCCGTACTTCACCGCATTGCTGATCAGGTTCCGCACCGCGGACTGCAGCGCCCCGGCATCGCCCGCTACTGGAGGCAACTCGTCGGGAAGACTCAGCTCCAGCGTCACGCCCCGTGCCTCGAGTTCGGGCCGGCACGCGGCGACGGACTGGTGCACGACCTCCGCGACGTTCACCGGTGTCCTGGAGCGCGCCGCGCTGTCGGCGGCAATGCCGGCGAGTTGCAGGACGCGCTCGACCGTCTCCGCGAGCCGCCGCGACTCACCCTGAATGGTTTCGCCATACTTCCGCACGCGCGCGGGATCGGCGACGATGCCGTCGGCCAGGTTGCTGGCGGCCGTCCCAATGACCGAGACCGGGGTGCGCAGCTCGTGCGATACCGCCGCCACGAACTCCATCTGCTGCCGTGCCAGCGTCTGGGCGCGCCGGGCGGACACCACGATCAGGCCGATGGCGGTCGTAAGCAGGAGCAGGATCCCGGAGCTGAGCATGAGATTGCGAAGGCGCAGCGCCGCGACCGCGGCCTCCAGCGAGCCGGCCCGGTGCACCGCGACCACCCGCCAGCGCCCTTCGAACGGGCCGACCGCCCGGCTCCGGCCGGGGGCCGCGGACGGCGGTGGCGCTGCGCCGTCGGGAGGTCCACGGCGATCCTGGAGCACCGAGATCACGATGCGTTCGTCCGGGGGTCCCCCCGGGGCGCGGCCATTCGGGCCCTCACGGCCACGCGCGAACATGAACATCTGGTCGGGACGGGCCGACATGAAGGGCTGTTCGACATCCGGGGCCGGGCCCACGGCGGCGGCCGCTCCCGGTTCTGATTCCCAGATCACGCTCGCGGCATCGCGACGATCCGTGACGGCAATCCGGTACTCGCCGGCGCCGTCTTCGCCCTGAAAGTGCCGCGCAATCAAGGTCGGCAGCATCGTCTCGTGCAGATAGGACCGGTTCAGGCGGATCAGGGTAAAGCCGAGGATGTCGATGCGCGGGGGAGATTTGCGATCGTGCGGGAAGTCGAAGACCGTGACAGGAGATACCAGCGTGTACGGGTCGCCGACGGCGAACGCCATCAGCCCTTCTCGGCGAAACCGGCCGCTCCCCTGCGTGCGCATCACCTGCATTTCGCCGAGATGCTCCGCGAGTGCACCGCGGAACGGCTCGAGCTCGTCCGTCCACGCCGCCGGTTCGAACGTGCGCAGATCGCTGCTCCACCGGCGGACCCTGAGCTGTTCGGGCCGCACCACGCGATCGACATTGCGGGCCTCGGCCGCCCGGTGTCTTCGCCGGCCCGCCTCATCGGGGACCGCGTCGACGAGCAGCACCTCGCCCAAGAGCTTCGGATCCGACGTGCGCTCGGTCCAAGTGGTGTAGCGCTCGGCGTAGGAGGGCCAGTTCCCGTCGCGGACGACCGCGCCTTCCACCTGCAGGCCCACGACCACGCGGGCGAGCTCGGAGTCGAACGCGGTGGCAAACTGCGCCGCGGCCGTGCGGAGCGTGCGCTGCATCCGCTCGCGCTCGGCTTCGCTCACCTGGCCGACCCACCGGTACTGGAGCCAGGCCATCGCCGGCACGAGCAGCAGGACCACGGCAATCAGCGCCGTGACGCCCGAGAGTCGGCGGTGGAGCGTCATCGAAGCGAGTCTAGCATGTGGAAAATGGCCTAACTGGCCGGAAATCAAGCATTTAACATCGTTAACAAACGCTTTGCACACGCTTAACGTCTGATCGCGTGAGGCGCCCGTAATATCAGGTGGCAGACGTGGCACGGGATCAGGGATCAGGGATCAGGGATCAGGGATCAGGGATCAGGGATCAGGGATCAGGGATCAGGGATCAGGGATCAGGAGAGCGTCGCATGAAGAGATTTGCCGTCATCGCCATCGCCCTGCTGCTGGCCAACAGCATCGACATGCCAACCAGCCCGGTCGCGCTCGTCGCGGCCCAGGATCGGGTGGCCGACGTCATCGGCCAGGTGAAGACGGCGCTCGGGGGCGACAAGCTCGCCGCCGTGAAGGCGGTGAGCGCCGAGGGCCCGTTCCGCCGGACCATGGGGCAGCGCGACCTGGAAGGCACCATCACGCTCACCATCGCGCGGCCCGACAAGATTCGCCGGAGCGAGGAAATGAGCATGGCCGGCACGGTGGGCGGCCCGACGATCGAGCGCGTCTCGGCCTTCGATGGCTCGGAAGCCTGGGAAGATGTCCAGAACCGCGGCGGCATGGGTGGCAACGTGCAGATGGTCCTCCGTGGCCCGGGCGGCCCTGGCGGGCCGGGAGGAGCATTGACTCCCGAGCAGATCGAGGAGCAGCGCACCCGACGCATGAAGGCCGAGCTGCAGCGCTGGACCGTCGCCTTGTTTGCCGATAGCGCACAGCCCTTCACCGATGCCGGCGTGGCCGAATCTCCTGATGGCAAGGCGGACGTGCTCGAGACGAAGGACGCGGCGGGACGAAGCGTGCGCCTGTTCGTCGATGCGCAAACGCACCTGCCGCTGATGGTGCAGTACCAGGAGATTCGCCCGCGCTTCATGATGGCCGGTGGTCCCGGCCGAGGCCCTGGCGCGGGTCCGGGCGGCGGGCAGCGGCCGAGCGAAGAGGAGATGCAGCGGCGGGTCGAGGAAATGCGCAAGCAGGGTCCGCCTCAGCCCTCTGCCTTTGCGATGCACCTGTCCGATTACAAGAAGGTGGACGGCGTGATGCTGCCGCACAGGGTGGGCATCTCGATCGAAGGCGAGCCGAACGAGGAGTGGACGATCGAGAAATTCAAGGTCAACCCCTCGATCAAGGCAGAGAGCTTTACGCAGCCGAAGAGATAGATAGATAGATAAAGAGATGAATCTCTTGATTTCCTGATCTCGTGATCTGGTGATCGATCGGGCGAGCTGTTGATCTGTTGACCTATCTTCCGATCTACCTTGGTGATCTTTCGTGCCCTTCGTGCCGTCTTTCGTGCCTTTCGTGCCGTCTTTCGTGGCTTTCGTGCCGCCTTTCGTGATCTTCGTGTCGTCCTTCGTGATCTTCGTGTTGTCGTGTCCTTCGTGTTTCGGACGGAGTCGATGAAGCAGCTGCTGTGCACCATCCTCTGCCTGCTCGGCGGGTTGGACTCGCCTCTCCTGGCGCAGGCGCCGGTGGCGGGGCCGTCCACGCTGCGGGTGACAGTCCGTGACGCGACGGACCTCGGCCTGCCGCAAGCCGTGGTGGCGATCATTGACGCCCAGGGCGTGGCGCAACAGGCGGCCGTGGACCGCGAAAGCGTGGCCACGTTCACCGGCCTCCAGCCGGGTGCCTATCAGGTCACTGTGACGGCTGACGGCTTCCGCGAGCAGGTCCTGCAG
>DATLLC010000299.1:0-3144 GCA_035538015.1 Vicinamibacterales bacterium | reverse complement strand
GTGACGCTGTATCCCAGGCGGATCAGCAGGTCTTTGGCCACTCGCCGCACCGAGGCCGCGTCGGGCCGCGCCGGGATCGCGCTCGGCAGCGACGACACGCGCCATTTCGATCTCCTGGTTTGCGACGTGATCCTCGGCGACATGAGCGGTCCCTCGGCCGCCGAGGCCCTGCGCGTGCTGCGGCCCGCCATGCGGGTCCTCTACGTCTCCGGCTACACCGACGATGCCATCGTCCGTACGGGCGTGCTGGAGGAAGGCAAGCCGTTCCTGCCGAAGCCGTTCACACCGGTGCAGCTCGCACGCAAGGTCCGCGAGGTGCTCGAAGACCGGGAAGCTGGTGCCGCATGACCGGAGAGCAGGTCTCGCACTATCTCATCGGGGAGCCGCTCGGCCGAGGCGGAATGGGCGTGGTGTTCGCTGCCGAGGACCTCCGTCTGGGACGGCGCGTGGCCATCAAGTTCCTGCCCGAGGAGGCCTGCTGCGAACCTGAAGCGGTGCAGCGCTTCCTCCGAGAAGCGCGGGCCATCTCGTCGCTCAATCACCCGCACATCTGCACGCTCCACGACATCGGCGACCGGGACGGACAGCAGTACATGGTGATGGAGTTGCTCGAGGGCGAGCCGCTCAAGAGCCGCATCGCGCGAGGACCGCTGCCAATCGACGACGTGACCCTCTTTGGCGAGCACATCGCCGACGCCCTCGACGCCGCGCACGGCAAAGGCATCGTCCATCGCGATTTGAAGCCCGCCAACCTGTTCGTCACCTCGCGCGGGCAGGTGAAGGTCCTGGACTTCGGCGTGGCCAAGCTGTCGGAGCCCAAGGGCGGCGCGGATCAGGCCACCCTCGCCGCCAGCGCCGAGCTCACCACCTACGGATCGGCGCTCGGCACCATCCAGTACATGTCACCGGAACAGGCACGCGGCCTGGACATCGACGCCCGCTCCGATATCTTCTCGCTCGGCATCGTGCTGTACGAGATGGCCACGGGCCGTGCGCCGTTTCAGGGCGCGTCGGCCGGAGCGATCTTCGAGCAGATCTTCGGCGCGGTGCCGCCAGCGCCCTCGGACCTGGCGGCCGGCGTTTCAACGGACTTCGATCGCATCGTGTTCCGGGCGCTGGAGAAGGACCGCGAGCTCCGCTACCAGAGCGCGGCGGACCTGCGCGCGGACCTCAAGCGCCTGCGCAAGGCCACCGACAGCGGGCGGGTGCCCCGGCCGAGTGACGGCGCCGCGGCCGCGGCATCGGTATCGATCGCCTCTGGCCCCTTCCCGGCGTCACCGGCGGCGTCCGCGGCAGTTCGATTATCTCCGCCAGCCGCCACGCCGGTCTCTGCCCCATCTGCGACGGTCGTTCCAACTCCGGCACGCGCCGCCCGGAAGTCGGCGTGGTGGATCGCCGCCCCCCTTGCCTCGGCGGCCGTCGTCGCCGGCGTGTTGTGGTGGCGTTCCGCACCGACGCCCGCGCTCGCCAGTCGCGATACGGTGGTGCTGTCCGACTTCGTCAACCGGACCGGTGACACGATGTTCGACGGAACGCTGAACGAGGCGCTGGGCGTGCAGCTGCGGCAGTCGCCCTTCCTCAACGTGCTGAACGAGCAGCAGCAGCAAGCCACCCTGAGGCTGATGGGCCGCGATCCCGCGACGTCGGTCTCGCTCGAGGTCGGGCGGGAGGTCTGCCAGCGCAATGGTGCCAAGGCCGTGCTCGGCGGCACCATCGCGAGCGTGGGTGCGTCGTTCCTGATGACGCTCTCCGCCCGCGACTGCGTCACCGGTGACGTGGTGGCCGAAGAGCAGGTGCAGGCATCGGGCAAGGACGACGTGCTGAAGGCGCTCGGCGGCGCGGCGTCGAGCTTCCGCGAGCGTCTGGGCGAATCGCTGCCGTCGGTGCAGCGCTTCGACGCGCGCATCGAGATGGCCACGACTCCCTCGCTCGACGCGCTCAAGCAGTACAGCCAGGGCGTGCTCGTCCGGCGGACCCAGAGCGACGCCGATGCCGTCCCGTTCTTCGAGGAGGCAATCCGGAAGGATCCGGGCTTCGCGCTGGCCTATGCGAGGTTGGGGACGGTCTTCTCGAATATCGGCCGTCGGGAGGAGGCCGAAGCGGCCACGCGCAAGGCCTTCGAGCTGCGCGCGCGCGTCAGCGAGCGCGAGCGGCTCTACATCGAGGGGCGGTACCACAGCGTCGTCACGGAGGATGTCAGCAAAGCCATCGAGACCTACCGTCTGCTCATCGCGACCTATCCGGACGATTACGCCGCACACACCAACCTTGGCAACCTGCTGAAGGCCCGTGGCGACGTGGCGGAGGCCATGTCGTCTCTACGCGAGGCCGTCCGACTGGCCCCCGAACAGCCGACGGCCTGGCTGAACCTGGCGTTCACTCACCTCCAGAACGGCGAGCTCGACGAGGCCCGACGCGGATTCGAACGGGTGCTCAAACTGCAGGACTCCGTCTCGGCGCGCAGCGGCCTGTATGCCCTCGCGATCGTCAGCGGCGACGAGGCGCTGGCGGCCGCGCAGGTGGAGGCCGTCCGCGGACGTCGCGATGAAGTGGACCTGCTGCCGGCCCGCTTCGGCGCAGCCGCGTACCAGGGCCGGCTCCGCGAGGGCGCCGAGCTGGTCGATCTCTGGCAACGCAGGATGGAACAGTCCGGCCGCGGCGCGGACGTGGCCGAAAGCGTGCTGTCCTTCGCCATCAACGAGGCCCTCGTCGGATTCGGCGATCGCGCCCGCGCGCGATTGCGCGCGATGAAGGCCGCGAAGAGACTGACGCCAGGGGTCAGCGACGAATGGCTCGTCCTGGCCGCCATCCTGGAGGACCCCTCCGAGGCACGGGCCGCGTTTCCGGGCGCCCTCGCCGAAGTGAAGGAGTCCCCCGACCAGCTGCAGTACCAGGAGCCGATGCTCCGCGCACTCGTCGCCCTCGCGAGCGGGGAGGCGGCCGAAGCCGTCCGCCTGCTGGAACCGGTGACCCTCGCGCCGCGGTTCGCTCAGCAGGTGACCGTGTGGTCGGTCGCGAACTATCGCCTCGGTCGGCACGAGACCGCCATCCAAGGCTTGCAGTGGCTGGCCGGGCCGCCGATGCACCTCCAGTTCGATGCGTCACTCGCCTTCGTGTTGCACGCGCTGGCCGACAGCCAGGAGT
>DATLLC010000298.1:0-4701 GCA_035538015.1 Vicinamibacterales bacterium | reverse complement strand
CGAGAATCCTCTCCCTGACCTCGGGGTCACGGGCGTTGATCGTGTGCGTGGCGCCAGGTTCACGAGCGGTCGCCAGCTTGCGATCGTCGAGATCCACCGCGATGATCTCGGCGCCGGACAGCAGCCGCACGATCTTGACGCCGAATTGTCCGAGCGCGCCGCACCCGACCACCAGAACCGGATAGTCCGGTTGGACGAACGGCAGCGCGCGCGTCACCGCGCGATAGGGCGTGGGCGCCGCGTCTGTGAGCGGTGCGGCGGCCTTCGGCTCGAGGGTATGCAGCGGGACCAGATACCGCTCGTGCGGCACGAGCAGATACTCGGCATAGCCGCCCTCGTGTTCCGACAGTCCCACCCACTGCATCGTCGGGCAGAGGTTCTCCTCGCCCGCGACACAGTAGTCGCAGAATCCGTCGCCCCAGCCACCGTAGACCGCGACGCGGTCTCCTTCCTTCACAGCGCGGACGCCCGCCCCGATTGCCGCGACTGTTCCAGCGTTCTCGTGGCCGAGGATGAGCGGCATCCGGGGCAGCACCTGAATGTCGCCGGAGATGACGTGGAGGTCGCTATGACAGAAGCCGGCGCCCTCCACGCGGATAACCACCTGGCCAGCACCCGGCGTGGGCCTGGGGACGTCTTCAATCTACGAGAGGCTGTCCGTACGCGTGCAGTCGAGCGGCTTGCATGGGCCTTCTCCTTGGTCGGGGATGACTGTGAGTCTGGTCAGGCCCGGATCTGATGATGTACCCGATTCGATGATTGCGGGGGGATTCGCTCTGACCCGGACACGGCCGACCGGTGTGCCTTGATCCACCCTAGCGGCTCGCGAGGCTTGGATACGATGAGCTATGCAGTCCACGATGATCGATTCGGCGAGTCTCTTTCGGCTGGTGCAGTTCTTCGATGTGCTTGCGGCCGTAGTGTTCGCCGTGTCCGGAGCGCTCGTCGCGTCGCGCAAGGGCATGGACGTGATGGGGTTCATGTGGCTTGCCGTCATCACCGGTGTCGGCGGAGGCACCGTGCGAGATCTGATTCTCGACCTACCCGTGTTCTGGGTTCAGAATCCCGTTCACGTCTCCGCCTGCCTGCTGACCGCCGTCGTGATGCACTTCGTCGCGCCGCTCGTGGAGTCACGCTTCAAGACGCTGCTGTGGTTCGACGCATTCGGTCTCGCTTTGGTCACCGTCGCCGGCACCGTGAAGGCGCTCGACGTGGGAGCGCCCGCGCTGGTCGCAATCGCGATGGGCGTGGTCACCGGCTCGCTTGGCGGAATCATCCGTGACACGCTGGGTCATGTGCCGTCAGTCCTCCTGAGGCATGAGATCTATGTGACGGCGTCAGTTCTGGGGGCGTGCGCATACGTTCTGCTGAACGCCCTCAGCTCAGGGCGCCCGATCGCGATGATTGCCGGCTTTCTCGTGACGTTCGTCGTTCGTGGTTTGGCGATCACGTTCGGGTGGTCATTGCCAGTTTTCCGGGAATCGGTGACCCGAGAGCGCTGGAAGAGAACCCGCAACGAGTCCGAGTAGCCACTGGTTGTCGCGCTTCTGCTCGGTGCCACGACTCCGACAGACACGTCCCAGACCGATGGATTGCGTTTTCGGTCGCTGCTCGACGTGCTCAGCGCGCCGTCGCGCTCGCGATGTTCGAGTACGGCGATTCCCCCACGGCGTTGGACGCGGACACCCGATAGCGATACGTCGATCGCGACTTCACCCCCGTGTCGGTCCAGGACTTCGCCGTCGCGGCGAGCTGGGCGATGGTGACAAAGCCCGTGCACGAGCTCCCGCTGCAGCGCTGTACCGTGATCCACGTCGCGTTGGTGGCCGTGTTGATCCACGTGAGGTTGATCCTGCTGCGGATGCTCGAGCTCGCGACGAGGTTCGTCGGCGCTGTGGGTACGCTCGATGCGCCCGTCGTGGCATTGATGGTTACGGAGGTCGTGTTCGATGCACCGCCGTTGTCGGTCACCGTCACGTTCGCGACGTAGAATCCCGCGGTGGAGTAGACGTGCGTGATCATCGGTCCGCTCCCCGAGCTGCCGTCGCCGAAGGACCAGGCCCAGGCCGCGATAGTTCCGTCGATATCGGTCGACCGCGAACCGTCAAACGCCACGCTGAGGGGCGCGACTCCAGTTGTGGGAAGGGCCGATATCACGGCGGTCGGCGGTTGATTGGCCGCCCCGACCAGGATGCTCGCGATGTTGGAATAGGCTGAGTACCCACCGCTGTTGTAAGCGCGGACGCGGTAGCTGTAGCGTTGGCCGGTGACGGCCGAGTAGTCGGTGTAGCTTGGGACGTTGGGCCACTGGGTGGCGACAAAGCTCCCGAAGTTCGTGCACCCGATGCCCTGGCACCGCTCGATATAGAAGACAGTCTCGTTCGACGAATTGTCCTGCCAGGTGAGCACGACCAACGTGCCGGATTGCGAGGCAGTCAGGCCGGATGGCGCAGCCGGAGGCGAAGGGTTCGCAACGATGGAACCCGTTGCCACGCTCGACGCTCCGGTGCTATCGGCGACCGTCAGGGACGCCTCGTAGGTCCCCGCGTCCGTGTACAGGTGAGTGATCAAAGGGCCCGTACCGAAGGTCCCATCTCCGAATGACCATGTCCATGACGTGATCGTTCCGTTGGGAGTCGTCGATTCGGAACCGTCGAACGACACGAGGAGAGGCGCGACGCCGGTCGATGGAACGGCGGACATCACCGCCGTCGCCGTGCCCGAGACACGCCAGCATGTGATGAATGCGTCGTAGCCGCCGGCGGCACATACGTCGCCATTCGGAAGCGCCGTGGCCCAGACCGTGGCCATTTTCGAGAACGCCTCCCAGCGCAGTTCACCGTTCGAGCTGTAGCCGGCCGTCACGCCCGGGATGTACCCGCCCGGAAGGTTGGGACCGCCTCTTCCAGTCACCACGGTTGTGCCGTCTGCCAGCACCAAGACGCCCGCCGGAATCTCGTCTGTGTTCAATCCACCGTCGCGGACGGCCTCCCAACGCACCGTTCCCGTGGTCTCGAACGCAACCGTGTACCAGTCGAGGAACCCACGATTCGTCTGACCGGTCACAACCAGGCTCCCGTCCGGAGCCAGGGCCATCCGGAGACCAGCGGCGTCATTGGCATCGGCCGGCTTCTTGTCCTTGCGCCATAGCCGCGCTCCGGTCGCCCGGTCGTAGGCGACCACAGTCAGGTAGTACTTGAGCGCGGGCGTGCCCGCTCCAGTCACACCCTGACCGGTCACGTACACGCGCGAGGCGTCCACCACGACACCCTTGGCGGCGGTGCCCTCGCCGGCCGTCGCCTGCCACCTGCGAACACCCGTCGTGGCATCGAAGACGGCCGTGATCCATGTCGCGCCGCCCGAGACACTCCCTGTCACCGCCACATCGGCGCCGTCTGGGCTCAACGCCAGCGAGGAGGCAAGGGCGTAGCCGCCGCCGGTCGTCGAGTCGGCCTGGGACCACAGCAACGTACCGGCAGGGCTGTACTTCTGCACGAACAAGCCGCTGCCGACCGCGCTCCAGGCCAGATACGCATTTCCCGCAGCGTCGACATCGAGCCGCGCGACCGCGGGGAAGAACGACGCGGTGAAGTCCACCCGCCACAGGAGCGTCCCGTTCGAGTCGTACCGGAGCATGGTGTTGGCGATCGGACGGCCGTGAGAGTCCTGGTTGTGCCCGATCACGACGAAATCGCCGTTGGAAGCAGCAACCACCCAGTCTCCGACGAACGTGCCCAACGTCGGCGTGACGGTACTGCGCCAGCGGAGGGTCCCATCCGCCGTGTACGACGTGACAGCCAGATCACGGCCGCCTGATGGTCCCGAGACCACGGCAAGATTGCCAGAGGCATCGGAGGCGATCCGTGCCGCCTGGCCCGCGCTATCGGTCCCCGCAGACAGGCCTCCGGCAGTCCATAGCTCGGACAGGAGGGTGGCGGCGCCGACCGCGAGGCTCATGCCGGCCACCAGCACCAAGATCACCGCGGCCGGCGCGGCCGCCAGCATCCGGTGATGAACGATTCGACGCACACGTCGAAGGTGAGTCTGCATAGGTCATCTCCAATTTCGCCGCCGACACGGCAATGTCGATGCGGGTCCGGCATCCCTCTCGCCCGGACTGGCTCAGGGTGGCGATTAGTCAATCTGTAGCGGAGGCCGGGGCCGGATGTCTGTGACCGTTGTCACACAGTGAGCGAACGTTTGCGTATCGAGCGGGTACGCAAGGTTGAGGTGGCGTGCGCTCGTCGCACGCCGGAAGGGGTTTCGGCGGGGAGCGGCCCGACCTCAGTTGCCGTGGACTCGGTGGAGCCGGTCCAATGCGACCCGGTCCAGGACCTCGATTCGCTTTCGGCCGAGCCTGATCATCCCGGATTGCTGGAACGTCTCCAGGATCCGGCTCACGACTTCGCGGCTCGTCCCCAGCTCGTCGGCGAGCATCTGATGGGTCGTGGCGTCGGGCTCCCGCTGGAGAAGCAGGCGCGATGCCAGCCGCTGGTCGACTCGGCGGAAAGCCACGTCGTCAACGAGGGCCATCAGGTGCGCCATCCTCTGGGAGAGCGAGTTGAACACGAAGACTCGGAAGGCCGGGGACTCCAGGATCATCTCCAGGAACACGCTCCGGGGGACGCCCAGCAGAGAGAGCGGCGTGTCGGCCGTTCCGGCAGCCGGAAAGGACGTCTCGCCGAGCAGCGCCACGACCGT
>DATLLC010000297.1:0-11132 GCA_035538015.1 Vicinamibacterales bacterium | reverse complement strand
TCAAGCGATTGAGGCGCAGCCTATAGCACGTGCAGATGGATGTAAACCATTCTTTTGACGATGGTTCACCGCGTCTTCAGCGCCCCTCCGAACGGGTTGGTGCCGACCTTGTGACGCGCCACCACGGACCGGCTCTTCACGTCGATGACGGCGACGTCGCCGCTGCCTGAGTTCATCACGTAGAGCTTGGAACTGTCGGGTGAAAACAGCGGAAAGCCAGGACCGCGCCCGAGCGGGATGGTCGCCACCACCGCACGAGTCGCCGTATCGATGAGCGCGACGTCTTCGGTACCGCCGTGGGAGGAGGCCGCGAAGCGCCCGTCGTGCGACACCGCGATCCGCCCCGCGCCCTTGCCTCCGGTGGCAATCACCTGCAGCACCGCGTCCGTCTTGCCGTCGATGATCGTCACGCTGCCGTCGCCGTCCTCGTGCAGCCACACTTCTCCGTTCGGGCGGAACGCGACCCCGACGGGCCCGCCTTTTACCGGCACGACCTTGAGGACTCGATCGCTCTTGGTATCCAGCACGACGACGCGATTGTCGTCGCGATGCGGGTAGTAGAGCTTGCCAGTGCCGGGCTGGATCGCCAGGTAATGGCCGCCCTGGAGCAGCAGGTCGATCTTCCGCAACACCTTGCCCGCGCGCGGGTCGATGACTACGACGCCCGGCACGTCCGCGTTTTCGAGCCCGACGTAAACCTTGCTGCCGTCCTCCGTGATTGCGATGCCGTGCGGGGCCGCCGAGCTGTTCAGGCCGTTGGCGGTTTGCACCGGCGTCCGTGAGAACTCCGGCGACTCGACGCGGCCGACGCGCGTCAACGACTCGCCTTCGAGGATCTCTACCATCGGCCCTTGTGGCACGGCCACGAAGACGCGCCGGCCGTCCGGCGAGACCGTCGCCTCGTGCGGCTGATCGGGTGCGGCGTACTCGTGCAGGATGCGCCCCGATTCGGGATCCAGCTCGTACGCCGTGTGATTGCGATGGCTGAGCACGATCAGCGTGTGCGACTGAGCCACAAGCGCCGACGTCGCGATGACAAGGCCAACCACCGTCGGGACGAGCACGCGCATGCGTAGACCTCCGAAGGCGGGAAAGGTAGCACGAAGCCCGCTGTTTCTCGCCTACAATGAGGCGTTCGTCGAGCCGCTTCCCCCAGCTCGCGTGCCTCGAGCTTGTATGCCCGACACTGTCGACGTCGACACCCTCACCACGGCGGCAACCGAGGCAGCCAGTCAGGGCGACGCCGTCGCGGCCGCGGCGCTGCTGCGGCTGGCGCTGGACCTGCAGGTGACGTCTCTCGGCGCCGATCACCGCGATCTGGCGCCAACGCTCAACAACCTCGCGATGATGCTGGAGCGGCAAGGCGATGTGGCCGAGGCCGAACGCTGCTATCGCCGCGCCTTCGAGGTGGCGCGTCGTGGCGCACCGCCCGACGATCCGCTGGTGCAGGTGAGTCGCGCGAACCTCGTCGCCTTCCTGCAGGCGTCGGGCATCGCCGATCCTCTGGTGGAGGCGCCCGCGGCAGAGGCCGCCAGCCTCAGCGCTGGACGATCACCGGCGCCGGCCTCGCCAGCTGCGCCGACTCCCCGCAACCAGACGGCAGTCACGGCCGCTGCGCCGCCACCGCGCCGTGAACCGCCACGCCAGAGAACGCCAGCGCCCGGGCCAACGCCGACAGCAAGGTCGGCGTCGACAACCACCCCTTCGGCGGCGACGGCCGCGCCGCGCCGTGGCTGGCTGTTATCGTTGCTCGTCGTTGCCGGAGCGCTGGCCGGTGCGGTGGCCGGGTGGATCATGCTGTCACCGCAGCAGTCGGACACCGCTCAACGCACCGCACCGGTGACGCAAGCCAGTCCCGCTGCGCCACCCGAGTCGGCCCCAACCCCCGGGCGGCCCGACGGCGCGCCTGCAGGCGCAGCGAGCCCGACAGAAGTGAAACCGACGGAGACTCCGCCTGCGTCCGGCCCTGGTGTGCCGCCGAGTGCGACTCCGTCCGCAACCTCTCGAAGCGGCGCGGACATCAGCGCGCCTGATGCGGATGCCGGTCGAGGAGGAGGGACGGCGCTCAGCGCCGAAGGCCTCCTGTGCGCTGCGCTGGCGCGGAGTGGCGGTGCGTGGCGCTGCGATCCCGCGGGCGATCCGACCTCGGCCGACGCCATCTACTACTACACCAGGGTACGGTCACCGGGCGACGTGGTCGTCGGTCATCGCTGGACGTACCAGGGTCAAGTGGTGCGGACCGTCAACCTTCAGGTGCGCGCGAATCCGGGCGAGGGGTTCCGCACCTTCAGCCGCCAGAGCCTGAGCGGGCGTCGCGACGGGTCGTGGGAAGTCGCGCTCATCGCGCCGGACGGCGCGGTGATCGACTCGCAGCGCTTCACGGTGCAATAGAAGCGCAATCCGGCAGCCGGGATCCGGCAGCCGGCAGCCGCTTCCCGCTTGCCGCCTGCCGGCGACCGGTTACCGAATCCCGGCTTCAGAAGTAGACGACCACGCCGATACCCGAGCGCAGGCCGAACGAGCTCGTTTCCAACCTGGATCGCGAGAGGGTGTAGCCGGTGTCGCTCTCCTGAGTGGTGTAGCTCACGCCGAGCTCGCCGAACAGCCGGAATCGCTCGTGCACGGCGTACTGCGCGCCGAGCGAACCGGACACGAGGAACCCCTCGCTGTCGCTCTCGTACGGCCCCAGTTGGGGAAGCGACGGCGAGCTCTCGACGTTGGTGCTCGACCACACATACGCCGCGCGCGGGACGAGGTAGAACCGCAGGTCGTCCTGAGAGGGCCCAAGGTAGAGCAATCCGCTGAGCCCGACCGAAGTCGTCCATCCATCGGAGGTGGTTGTCGCGGTCTGCGTGCCGCCAATCACGGTAGTCGTGCTGGTCGTCTCCGTCGTGGACCGATTGAGCGTGACGTCGGGCCGTACCGCCACACCGTCGGTGACCTGCCACAGCACGCCCAGAGCGGCGGGATAGCCCATCACCAACCCGACCCGCCGCGGTGACTGCGCCCATACCGGCGCAGATCCGGCCAGCCACGTTACCGCCATGAGAGACATCATCCATCCACGACGCATCTATCTGCCTCCTGTTCGCGTCGAATGACGCGGCCCTTCATTCCGGCAGCCGTTGATGGCATCGTATCCGCCATGAGCCACCTCTCTGCTCGACGAATCGTACCCCTGATCCTGGCGATCGCCGCGCCGGTCCTGGCTCCCGCAACGGGGATCGACGCGCAAACCAAACCACGAGCACGCGACCTGGGCGTGCCGTTTGCCGGCACGCCAGGCCCGCTCAACGCGATCACCGACGTCACCGGCGTCGAGGTCGGACACACGACGCTCATCGACGGTTCGGGGCCGCTCGTCGTCGGGCGTGGGCCGGTTCGCACCGGTGTTACCGCCATCTGGCCGCGGGGCAAGGCGTGGCAGCCGGTCTTCGCGGGCTGGTTCGCCGGCAACGGCTTCGGCGAGATGACCGGGGCGCCATGGGTGGTCGAGGGCGGGGTGCTGGGCGGTCCGGTGATGATCACCGGGACCTATTCGGTGGGCGTGGTCCGCGATGCCGTGAACAGCTGGTTCCATGAAGTCGCGCGGCGCGAGATTCCGTGGCATCAACCGGTCGTCGGCGAGACCTCCGATGCCTTCCTGAACGACGGTCTCGGCCAGCACGTCACGAAGGCCCACGTATTCCAGGCGCTCGACGCGGCACGGCCCGGGCCGGTGGCTGAGGGCAATGTCGGCGGTGGTACGGGCATGGTGGCGCACGGCTTCAAGGGCGGCATCGGCACCGCGAGCCGCCGCGTCGGCGCGAGCGGCATGCTCGGTGTGCTGGTGCAGGCCAACTACGGCACGCGCGAGCAGCTCACCATTGCCGGCGTGCCCGTCGGCCGGGAGATCACGGGCGCCGATCGCGTGCGCGGCGACCGGCCGGCGGCGGATCGCGACGGCTCGATCATCGTGGTCGTGGCCACCGATGCGCCGCTCTTGCCGCATCAGCTCGAACGACTGGCCCGCCGCGTGCCCATGGGCATCGCGCGGCTCGGCGGCGTCGCCTCGAACGGCTCGGGCGACATCTTCATCGCGTTCTCCACGGCCAACGCCGGAGCCGCCGCCGAATCTGGCGTCACCCCGATTGCATGGCTGCCGAATGGGGACCTGACGCCGTTCTTCCAGGCCACCGTCGACGCCACCGAGGAAGCGATCGTGAACGCGCTGGTGGCGGCGGAAACGATGGTGGGCATCAACGGGAACACCGTGCCGGCGCTCCCCACCGGCCAGTTGCGCGAGCTCCTCGTGAAGTACAACCGCCTTGCGCGCTGATGCCCGCGGCCGCGGCGAGGCCTATTCGTCGATCGGCTGGCCGTCGTCGGAGGGTTGCTTGGCGCGGGCGCGGTGCCCGCCGAGGAAGAGGCCAAGCACTCCGGCCGCGCCCAGGCCGACGAGTGTCCGCGCGAAGAGCCTTCCGCGATTCTGCTCCGGAGCGACGAGCTGCCGATACACGTCCAGCTCGGGGGGTGGCGGCGCGGCTGGACGTGGACGCTCCCGCCGCTCGGGAGCCGGTACCCAGCGCGTCAGGTAGGTGAAATGATCCGAGGCGCAGATCGGGCATCGGTATTCGTCGTGCACCTCCTCGCAGTCCAGGCACAGACGAGCCACTCGCAGCTGCATATGGGCAGTGTAGCGCGCCTGGGCCCGGGACCGACGACCGCGCGTGAGATACTCACTTTTCGGGGCACACCCAACCGACCCCAGGCGAGGACTCTGAGCGATGGGCACGAGCAGACTGATGGCGCTGGCGTTGGCGGCGGTGATGGCGTCGGGAACCGTCGCGGCCCAGGCGCCTGCCAACCCACGGTTGGGCAAGTGGAAGATGAAATCCGACAACCCTGCGCCATTCAGCAACGTGATGACCTACGAGCCGTTCGGCGCAAATGGCATGAAAATTACCGTCGAAGCCGTGAATGCCAAGGGTGAGAAGACCCTTTGGTGGTACACCACCGAGTTCGACGGCAAGGACATGCCAGTGACCGGCCAGGAGAACGCGACGACCTCGGTCCGGCGCATCAACGATCGCATCAATCAGATCATCAACAAACGCAATGGCAAGGTCACGACGGTCCTGTACAACATCCTCTCGGCGGATGGGAACACCATCGCCAACAGCTACATGCAGGACGATGGCAACAGCAAGACCACGAACGTGACCTACGCGACCTACGAGCGAATCAAGTAGCAGGGCTGGCGCGCAGTCAGCCGGGCCGGTTCACCGTTCAACGTCGAGTTTCAGCTTTTGAACTTTGAAGGCACCCTCTGCTATCCTCCGCGCCAGGGAGGTGCACCGTGTCCATCTGGCTGCCCGTCTCTCTGGCGTCCGCCCTGTTCCTGCAGGCGGCGGCCGCTCCCTCCGACTCGCGTTCGGCGTTCTCCGGCACGTGGCGTCTCGACGCGTCGCGAAGCGAATCGGCCGCGAGCAACGATTCGGCGGAGCCGCTTTTCGTCGAGATCACGCAAACGGATCGCGAGTTGACCATCGTCACCACACAGGGCGCGCGGCACAATCGGGTGGTGCATGGATTCGTCGCGAGTCCGGCCACGCCGTTCAGCATCGACGGGTCGGCAGGCCGTGCCTACTGGGACGGCACGGCGCTGGTCACCGAAGGCACACGGCTCGTGCAGGGCCAGACCGTGGCCAGCCGGGAGACACGCCGGCTCAACCGCGACCAGTCCGAGATGACGGTGGAGGTCATGGTCATCGTGCAGCACGGATACGAATTCCGCGGCGCGAAGAACTACGGAACGGGACGCGACGTGTATATGCGGGTGACGAAGTGAGCTCTCAGTCGGTGTTCATTCCTGCCTGAGCGCCAGCGTCGGGTCGATCAGACTCACGCGGCGCGCCGGTATCCAGCACGACAGAGCGGCCACACCCATCAGCACCGCCGGCGTGCCGGCGAAGACCAGCCACGACACCGGCTGGCCTGGCGCGAGGTGGATGTACACGCCGTACACGGCGAGCCAGCCGGCTGCCGCCCCGGCCGCGATGACGCGCAGGGTCTGCTGCACGATGTCCCGGGTGACGCGTCGGGCCGAACCGCCAAGGGCCAGACGGACGCCGATCTCCCGCGTGCGCCGCGCCACCGCATAGGCCACCACCGCGTACATCCCGCAAGCCGCGAGCGCCAGGAGCAGCGGCCCGAGCACCACGAACAGCCGGGCCGGCACGCGCCGGATCACCAGATTCATCTCCACGTGATCGGACAGCGTCCGCACGCCGAACAGCGGTAACCCCGGTTCCAGCTCCCGCGCAATCTCACGGACGGCGGGCCCCAGCGACGCCTCCGCGCCCTGGCGCGTCCGCAGGTGCAGCTCGCCCTGCATGCGCGGGCGATCCCGGTACGAGAAGAAGATGGCCGGAGCAGCCGGCTCGCCGAACGCGTCGTAGGTCGAGTCGCGCACGACTCCGACAATCCGGTATGTGTCGCCGGACTCGATGCCACGCCCGAGCACCTCGCCATCGGCAACGTAGCGCCTCCGGAAGGCGCGATTGACGATCACCTCGCGTGGCGCCGAGCGATCTCCGAGCGGGCTGAAGTCGGCGCCCTCGAGAAACGGAATGCGCATCACCGCGAAGTAACCGGGCGTGACGATGTTGCTGAGCGCGCGGTCGCGACCGCCGTCGAGCCGGGGCCGGCCTTCGACGGCGAACGAACGCTGCGGCAGGCCGTGGATGTCGAGCGGGACCGACGAGGCGATGGCCGCGGCCTCCACCTCACGCAATTGCGCCGTGGCGGCCAGGAATCGTTCCGCAAAGCGGCGGGCATCCTCATCCGTCCGTCCCTGTCCACCAAGGTCGTAGGCGGCCAAGAGCACGCCCTCGATGCGGAATCCGGGATCGACGGCCTCGGTCTCGGCGAACCGGCGATAGAAGATGCCGGCGACGAGCAACACGACAAGGGCGACGGCGACCTCGGCAGCCATCAGCCAGTTGCGAAGGCGGGCGCGGCCGAGGAGCGACCCCTCGCCGCGCACCGCCGCAAGTGGGTCGAGCCGTGCAAGGTGGAAGGCGGGCAGGGCGCCGGCGGCGAGCGTCGCAACCAAGGCCAGGCCAATCGCGAACGCCAGCGTGGTCCCGTCGAGGCTGGCGTCGAAGCGCACCGGGAACGCCGTCGTGATGAGCGGCATCGCGCGCGTCACCCGTGCGCTCCACGCAGCCAGCACGGTCCCGGCCACCGCTCCGGCCACGGCCATCAGCGCGGTCTCGAGCAGGAGCAGCCGGGCCACGCGCCAGGGACCGCCGCCGACGGCCAGTCGCACGCCCACCTCACGCTGGCGCTGACTGGCACGCGCCAGCAGCAGGTTGGCGGTGTTGCCGCACACGGCAAGCAGCAGGAGCAGCAGGACGCCTTGGAGCAAGGCCAGCGCCTGGATCAGGAAGCCCTGCGGGCCCCGCGAGGCACGCCAGAACGGCAGGACTTCGGCGGTGACGCCGCGATTCGCCTCGGGAAACCGAGCCTGCAGGTCCGCCATCTCGCTGGCCACCGCGGCTGAGGCCCGGGCGACGTCGATACTGGAGGGCAGCCGGCCCATCACGTAGTAGCCGCGGACGCTCCGCGAATCGAGCTCAGCCGAGCCAGCCAGGAGCGCCGGCGCGGCGACGGCGGGCAGCCACAGATCGAACTGCAGGCCGAGCACGGTTCCCTGGAACCCGTCGGGGGTGACTCCGACCACGCGCAGGTCCCGGCCACTCACGCGCACGGTCTGGGTCGAGATCGGGGCACGGCCCAATCGATCGCGCCAGAACTCGTGTGAGACGATCACGACGTCGGCTCCCGCGCCGCGGGCCGTCTCGGCCTCGGTGAAGAAGCGTCCCGCCGCGGGGCGGAGACGGAGGACCTCGAAGTACGCATCGGAGACGAGCAGGCCATAGGCACGTTCGGTACGGGCCGTCTCCCCGATATTGACCCCCGTCATCCGGAACGCGGCCAGGCGCGCGACCGGCGACATGACCCGGCGGAGGTCCTCGAATTCCAACCACGAGACACCGGGACGGCCGCCTGTCTCGGTCCGGGCCTCAATCAGGTGCACCTCGGACGCGGCCGGCACGCCGGGGAGCGGTCGCAGCACCAGCGCCTGCGTCCACGAGAACACCACGGTATTGACGCCGATACCCACCGCCAGCGAGGCGATGATCACGGCGGCTACAATCGGCATGCCGCGCACGCCGCGGGCGGCGTGGCGCAGGTCGTCCCAGATGGCGAACGTGGACATCGGCTCCCCCGATCAAGGTTTCTTGAGACGCTCGGCGGTCCACTTCATCGGACCGCGAGGCAGATCGATCTCACCCTCGAGCGTGTCGTCGGGCTTGTGCTGGCCGCTGATCTTCATCTTGACCGTCGCCCCATGCGACTGCGCGTCCCCGACCTGCGCATCGCTCGTCAGCGTGAATGCATTGTCCTTCAGTTGCCCGTCGACCGGCACGCGTTGTCCCATGATGTACACGGTGCCTTCCAGGGTGCCCGACTTGTCTTCGACCTCGAGGCCCACCTGGTGTCCCTCGAGCAACATCACCCACGTCCCCGTGAGGCTCCGCGGCTCGTCGGTCTTCTCGGCAGGCGCCGCGGACTGCGCGAACAAGGGTCCGATCGCCACCAGCACGAACCCGAGTGCGCACGCCCATCTCCACTGTGGCATTGACCACCTCCGCACCGGAGGCTAGCCGAGCCACGCTGAACAAGCCCTGAATGAGCGAGGGGCGAATCCGGGGTCGAGGACCGGACGTGGATGACGCGTTCAGCCCGGGTTCAGCACCGTGGGTTATAAGTGGGCGTGCGCGTGCTGGTCGTGGAAGACGAGCCGCGGCTGGCGCGTGAGCTGGCCGCCGCGCTGGACGCCGCCGGATACGTGGTGGACTGCGCCGTCGATGGCGGGGCCGCCGACCTGCTGGCCCACACGGAGCGATACGACGCCGTGCTCCTGGATCTGGGCCTCCCTCAACGGGACGGCCTGTCGCTCCTGCGCGCCTGGCGCGAGCAGGGTCTCGCCATGCCGGTACTGGTGCTCACGGCCCGCAGCGGCTGGCACGACAAGGTCGAGGGTATCGACAGCGGTGCCGACGACTACGTTGGCAAGCCGTTCCAGATAGAGGAGGTGCTGGCGCGGCTGAGGGCGCTGCTCCGCAGGGCCCAGGGGCTCGCGACTCCGCATCTGTCAGCCGGTGCCGTGCGGCTGGATCCGAGGACGGCGTTGGTCACCCTCGAGGGACGTCCAGTCAGGCTCACCGGCCACGAATACCGCGTGCTCTCTTACTTGATGCACCATGCTGGCCGGGTGGTGTCGCAAACCGAGCTCGCCGAGCACATCTACTCACGCGACGCCGACCGGGATTCCAACACGGTCGAAGTGTTCGTCGCCCGCCTGCGCCGCAAGCTGGGCGCGACTAGCATCACGACCGTGCGCGGCCTCGGCTACCGACTCGAGGCGCAGCCGTGACCCGCCTCCGCTCGCTGAAGGCGCGGTTCATCATCGGTTCGGCACTCTGGACCCTTGGCTTGCTGGGCGCTTCGCACCTGGCGTTCATCTTCGTCACCGCGCGACTTCCGCACGTGCTGGTCATTCAGCACTGGGCGGTGGTTGGTCTCCTGGCGCTGGTGTTCATGCTCGGCGGACTCACCCAGGTGCGCCGCGGCCTCGCTCCCATCAACGACCTGCGGCAACGGCTCGCGGCGGTTCGCCTCGGCCACACCCGGCGGATGGAGGGCGACTACCCGGCGGAGGTGCAACCGCTCATCGACGACCTGAACGGCCTGCTCGAGCATCGCGAAGAGGCGGTGCGCCGCGCACAGGCGCGTGCGGGCGATCTGGCGCACGGCCTGAAGACCCCGCTGGCGGTGCTGGCTCAGGATGCGTCTCAGGCCGAGCGCGCGGGACAGGTCGAGCTGGCCGTGAGTATTCGTCGCGAGGTAGAGGGAATGCGCCGTCAGGTGGACTCGCACCTCGCACACACGCGCGCCGCGGCCTCGGCGGCAGCACCCGGTGCCCGCTGCGTGGTAGCGGCGTCAGCCGCGCCACTCGGTCGCACGCTGGATCGACTGCATGCCGACCGCGGGCTGGCGCTCGACGTCGACGCGGCGCCGGATCTGGCCGTGGCGGTCGAGCGCCAGGACCTCGACGAGATGCTCGGCAACCTGCTCGACAACGCGTGCAAATGGGCGCGAGAGCGAGTGACGCTCACCGCGCGCGCCGAGCGCGATGGCCGGGTCCTGGTCGCCGTGGAGGATGATGGCGCAGGGCTGCCGGAAGCGATGTGGGCCCAGGTGCTCGATCGCGGGGTGCGGGCCGACCAATCGGCGCCGGGCTCCGGGCTCGGGCTCGCCATCGTCCGGGATCTCGTGGACGTGTACGGTGGGTCGATCGCGCTCGGGCGCTCATCGACCGGCGGCCTGCGCGCCGAGCTTCGGCTGCCGTCGGCCTGAGCCGCGCGAGGACTGCGCACGACCCGGCTCACGCACGAATCTGCGACAATGCGTGACACCTTGCCTGGCGAAGGGATCCGGAGGCGTAGTTCGATCGCTCTCACCGTCCTGGTGCTGGGCGCCGCGGTGGCGGCGCAAGGTCCCCCTCCACGGGCGCCGGCCGCGGGCGACTTGCCCGAGCGTGTGGGGTTTTCAGCCGCGGAAGCGGCCCAGGCTCGTACCGGCCAACCAGCCGTGCGCGTGCTGCCGGTGGAAGTGAGTACCGAGGTGGCGGCGGCCGGCACAATCCGGATCCGCGGCGATCTCGAGCGGCTGGTGGTGTGGCTGCTGGACATCGAGTCGTTCCGGAAAGCGATTGGAACCGAAAGCGTCGGCGCGATCAGCCGGCCAGCCCGGCCCGAGGACTTCGCCAAGGCCACGAGCGGCAGCGTTGACCTCGAGGAGCTGCGACGCTGTCGTCCACTCGCCTGCGAGGTCCGCATGCCTGCCGCGTATCTCTCCCGCTTCTCCAGCGAGGTGCCGTGGGGCACGCCGCAGGCCGCGGCGGCGGCCGCCGCCCTGGGCCGGCAGCTCTTCGCCGAATACGCGGGGGCCTATCAGAAGGGCGGAGACGCCGCGCTCGGCGCCCATCACGATCAGCAGGCGCCCCAGGCCATCGCGGC
>DATLLC010000296.1:0-9173 GCA_035538015.1 Vicinamibacterales bacterium | reverse complement strand
GGGCCGGCTCATCCCGGCGGGCACGGGCTTCTGGTGGTACCGGCACGTCCAGATTCCTCCGGACGAACCGCCGCCGCCGCCGCCGATTCAACAGCCGAGCGACGACGACGTGGAGTTCGATCGCGAGATGGAGTACCTGGTAGAGCCCGAAGAGGCGCTCGACCGGGGCAGTGTGGAGGGCGGCGAGTAACACCTCCGATACTCCAGCACCAAGGACGTCGAGGGCACGAGGAGGATTTCTCTTCGTGCCCTTTTCGTGTACGGTGGGCCGCACACGAGGCCGCAGATAGGACCGCAGACCCTGCCGCGGTCAGGCTGGAGATGGCGCAGATGGCGCTGACAAGGACGATTGGTCTCTTCGTTGTCGTCGTGCTCGCCACGGGCGCCGTCCGTGGCGGCGATCTGGCCGGGATCGGGCAGCCGCCCGCCGCCCGGCCGAACATCATCCTCATCCTGGCTGACGATCTGGGCTACGGAGACCTCGGCGTCTACGGCGCGACCGACACGAAGACACCCAACCTCGATCGTCTGGCGCGCGAGGGCACGCGCTTCACCGACTTCTATGCCAACGCACCGGTGTGCACGCCGACGCGCGCCGGGCTCATCACCGGCCGCTACCAACAGCGCGTGATGCTCGAGCGGCCGCTGTCGAGTGTGGGAGACGACCTGCAGGCCAGCCTCCCGGTGACCGGCCGATCGCTACCGCAGTTGATGGCCGAGGCCGGATACGCCACCGCGTTAATCGGCAAGTGGCATCTCGGCTTCACGAAAGAGGCTGGACCGCGTGCCCATGGCTTCGGGTACTTCTGGGGCTACCTCTCCGGATACCTGGACTGGTACGCGCACGTGCGCGGGGACGGTCAAACGGATCTATGGGAGAACGAGTCGCCAACGACCCACCGTGGCTACTTCCATCACGAGACCACGCGTCGGGCCATCCGCTTCATCGAGCAGCACAAGGCCGAGCCATTCTTCCTCGACCTCTCCTACGGCGCGCCGCACTGGCCGTTCCAGTCGCCGACGACGCCATCGGTGGCCAAGCGCGAGGACAACTCGATGATGCAGCAGCCCTCGGACGACAACGCACCGACGCGGGCCGACTACGTGGCGATCATGGAGGACTTCGACCGCGAGATCGGCAAGGTGCTCGACGCAATCCGGGTGCAGGGGCTGGAGCAGAACACCCTGGTGATCTTCACCAGCGATAACGGCGGCGAGTGGCTGTCGCGGAACGCCCCGTTCTTCAACCGCAAGGACACCGTCTGGGAAGGTGGGATTCGTGTCCCCGCCATCGTCCGCTGGCCCGGCGTGGTGCCGGCGGACACGGTCACCTCGCAGGTGGGGATCACGATGGATTTCACCGCCACCTTCCTCACGCTCGCCGGCGTGAGTCGTCCCGATCAGAAGCTCGAAGGCATCGACCTGATGCCGACGCTGACGAAGGGCGCGAATGTCGAGCGGACGCTCTACTGGCGCGTTGTCCGGCCGGACGCCAGGCAGCGTGCCGTACGGCAGGGCGACTACAAGTTCATCGAGGACGGCGGCCTCATGTTCCTCTACAACGTGCGCACGGATCCGGAAGAGCGCCGCGATCTCGCCGGACGCGACCCGTCTCGTGTCCGGGCGATGCAAATGCTGGTCACGGCGTGGGAGAAGGACGTGGACGAGGAGGCGAACGGGGCGGGAAAGAAGTAGGCGAGGGCCTCGAGCCTAATGTCTTCCCTTCCGCAGCGCGTCCAGGCTCCACTTGCCGGCGCCGGTTGCGGCGAAATAGAGGAAGACGAAGCAGAAGATTACGGCCAGTTCGCCGCCATTGGCGACCGGCCAGAATCCGCGCGGCAGGTGCGCCTGGAAGTAGGCCACCGCCATTTCCCCCGACGTGAGGAAGGCGACCGGGCTCGTCAGCAGGCCAAGCGCGATCGCAGCGCCGCCGAACACCTCGATGATTCCCGCCAGGCCCATCTGTGAGAACAACTCGGCGGGCCCTCGACTTCCGAATCCGCCGAAGAGCTTCGGCAGGCCGTGCTGGCAGAACAGCAATCCGGCGACGATGCGGAGAATAGCGTGGAGCGTCGCGGTGTGGGGACCGAGGAATCGTTCCATGCGGGAGTTACGCGGCAACAGCGTCTCCCGCTTACCGCATACTGGGACCCACTCGCCTTCGCCAGGGCTACGGCGGCTCAGGACTTCGAGATCACTCACGCAGGCTCAGCGCGATGAGCTCTGGAATGTCGCGCGGAGTGCGGCCCTGTACCGTGAGCGCAATGTACTGGCGTCCACCAGCCAGATAGGTCATCGGCGAGCCAATCGCGACGCCGGGCAGATCGGCAGACGCGAGCTCCCTGCCCGTTCCTTTATCCAGCGCGACGATCCGCGGGCCACCGTCGGTGCCGCCGGTCGTGAGCGCATAGATCAGCAGCGTTTTTGTCGCCAGCGGCCCGCTGTAGGTGCTGTCGCCGCCAAGGGCCGGCAGGCCGAGTCCTCTCAGCTGCGGCAGGTTCCTGATGCGCTCACCAGCGCCCGCGGCGATCATCCACGCGTGCTCGCCGGTGTTCATGTCGATCGCGGTCACGCGCGAGTAGGGCGGCTTCAGCAGCGGCAGTCCCTGCGGCATCTGCGGGCTGCGACCGGGCGCCTGCATGTAAAGCAGGTTGCTGTTGAGCTCGTCGTCCGGCTTTTGCAGCGTCACCACCGCAAAGCCGTTACGCGACGGGATGTAGATCATGCCGGTCGCCGGATCGACGGCTGCGCCCGACCAGTTCGCGCCACCTGCCGTTCCGGGGCGGATCAGCGTTCCTTGCAATGAAGGCGGTGTGAACAGGGGGCCGATGCGGAACGGCGTGACCGCCGCCTGCGCCATTTGCCGCAGTTCCGGTGTGAAGTCCACCAGGTCGTCCACCGTCACGCCCTGATACTCGAAAGGCGCCGGCCTGGACGGGAACGGCTGCGTCGGCGACGCGCGCTCGCCAGGTACATCCGACGGCGGCACCGGCTTTTCGACGATCGGCCACACCGGTTGTCCGGTAACGCGGTCGAAGGTGTAGACGAAGCCCTGCTTGGTGATCTGGGCCACCGCCTTGATCCGCCGCCCGTTCACCGTGATGTCGAGCAGGTTCGGCGCGGCGGGGTTGTCGTAGTCCCAGAGGCCGTGGTGCACGGTCTGGAAGTGCCATACGCGTTTCCCGGTTTCGACATCCAGGCACAGCAGGCTCTCGGCGAAGAGGTTGTCGCCGGGGCGATGCCCGCCGTAGAAGTCCGGCGCCGTCGTGTTCGTCGGCAAGTACACGTACCCGAGCTCCTCGTCGGCACTCATCATCGTCCACACCGTGATCTTGCCGGAGCTCTCCCAGGCGTTGTCCTTCCAGGAATCGTGGCCCACTTCACCGGGCTGCGGCACCGTGTGGAAGGTCCAGCGGACCATGCCCGTGCGCGCGTCGTAGCCGCGGATGTAGCCGGGGATCTGCTCCTTCTGCGAGATCAGCGAGGAGATGGATGCGGGAACGATCACGATGTCACGGACGACGATCGGAGGGGACTGGACGGAGTAAGTCAGGGCATTGAGGTAGTCGCGCGCGCCACGCTTGGCTCTCGGCAGGCCGTCCATCAGGTCGACACGGCCGTTGGCGCCGAAGCCGGGTGCGGGCTTGCCGGTCTTTGCATCCACGGCAATCAGGTAGCCGTCGCCGGTCCCCCAGTAGACCCGTTCGTCCGAGCCGGCGCTGTCCCTCCAGTAGGCGACCCCCCGCTGATTCCACCGGAGGGTCATGGTGGTGGTGCCGGCCTCATAGCTGCGCGGGTTGTACACCCATTTCGTGCGCCCGGTCTCGGCGTCGACGGCGGCACCAATCGAGAGCGGCGTGTTGAGGTAGAGCGTGCCGCCGACCATCAGCGGCGTCGCCTTGAAGTTCCCGACGATGGGTGGCTGGTTGTCGCGCCAGCGCTTGGGATCGACGCGGCTCAACTCGGCGAGCACCTCGTTCGCGCTCGCCGTCCACTCGCCGCCGTCGGCTGTCGTCATGGTCAGCACGCCGTCGGGCGAGGGCGCGCGCCACGCGACACGGAGCGAGGCGAACCTCTCCGGGGTGATCTGCTCGAGCGGCGAGTATTTGGTGCTGGCGAGGTCGCCGCCGTAGGTCGGCCACTCGCCGGTGGCCGTGCTGGGGCGGGCCGGTGCCTGGAACAGCGCGCTGCCAAGAACGGCAAGAGCAGACACCCACGCGAGCAGCTTCATACGCGGCGCATGGTAGCACCGGCCGCGCGCTTCGCATCTGGCGCGACGAGTCGCGCCTTCAGGCGCTCGCCACTTCCGGGGTCTTGACCGTCGCCCTGCGGCGCTCGACCGCCGCGGTCCGCAGCATCGATGTGGCCGTGTAGACCACGACGATGAGCACGAGCCAGCGGACGTAATAGAGGGGTAGCTCCTTGATCAGGTATGCCGCGATCAGAACCGCGCCCGGTCCCCCAATCAGCAGACCAATCGCCGCCTTGAGGTCGTAGCTCTCTTTGCGGATGAACTGTATGCTGCCCGCGGGAATCAAGAACGCGCAGGCGCCCATCATGATCGGGTAGGCCGCTTTGGGATCCATGCCCAGGAGGCTGATCATGATCAGGCACGGCGCGTAATAGCCGATGCCGAGCATCATCAGGGCGCCGAGTACCACCGAAATGGCGAACGCGAGGCCCAGCTTGGCGCCCGAGATGCCGAGTGCGACGCCGGGGGCCGGCCCCATATTCGTCAGCGACAGCATCATGAGAAAGGCCGCCCCGAACAGGGCGATGCCCATGCCAAGCTGCACCTTGCGACGATCGAATCCCGCCACGACGCCGGCGCCGAGCCAGGCGCCGAGCATGGCCGCCGCGATGATGGTCACGAGCGTCGTGAACTCCACTTCGACGATGGTGATGTAGATGAGCGCCTGCACGAACGTCGCGGTGGCATGGCCGACGTTCAAGGTGCCGGGAATCTTCTCATCGCGCACGATGTTCCACGCCTTGTACATCGACGTGGTCGTGGCGTAGGAGCCGATCCCCAGCGTGTCGAGGAAATTGGTGACGAAGCCAATTCCGATCATCAGCGGCGTGGGTGCGATGTCGGGCGCGGCTGTTCCCAATGCCGCGCGCCGGCGCCGGACCGTCGTGTACCAGAAGGTCAGGTAGGCAATGGCGATGATCAGCAGAGCGGCGAGCAGCAGGTTCTTGGCGTCCATGAAGGTCCGATTCTATCCGACGAACTTGTAGCCCGAACCGTGAATCGTGAGGATGTGCTCGGGCGCGTGGGCCGCCCGTTCGATCTTCTGCCGCAGCTTGGCGACGAAATTGTCGATGGTCCGCGTGGTCGGGAACTCTTCGTATCCCCACACTTCGTTCAGGATCTGTTCGCGGGTGACCACCTGGCCGGTGTGCTGCACGAAGTAGCGGAGCAGCTCGAACTCCCGCGCCGTGAACTCGATCCGCGTCTTCCCGCGCCGCGCCTGGTGCAGCTTGAAGTCGACGTCGATGTCTCCGATACGGACCGAGTCGGCCGGGGCCGGCTTCTGGGACGCGCTGCGCCGGAGCACGGCGCGGACCCGCGCCAGCAGCTCCGTGATCGAGAACGGTTTGGTCACGTAGTCGTCGGCCCCGAGCTCGAGCCCGAGCACCTTGTCGGTCTCCGCCGAGCGCGCCGTCAGCATCACGATGGGAGTCGTGTTCGAGCGGGCCCGCAGCTCGCGGCACACGTCGAAGCCGTTCTTGCGCGGCAGCATGACGTCCAGAATCACCAGGTCCGGGGCGAACGAGGCGGCCTTGGCCAGCCCGTCGTCGCCGTCGCCGGCCACCTGCACCTCGTAGCCCTCGAGCTCCAGGTTGTCACGCAGGCCGAGCTGCATCTGCGGCTCGTCCTCGATCACCAGAATGCGCTTCATCAACCACTCCCTCACTGTACGCCTGCGGCGCCGCCGGAAAGTGCAGCGTGAAGGTGCTGCCGTGTCCCGGCTCGCTCTCGACACCGACGTAGCCGCCGTGGCCACGCATGGTGTGGTCCACGATGGCCAGGCCCAGGCCGGTGCCCTGCGGGCCGCCGTCGAGCTCGTGGGTCACGCGGAAGAACTTGCGGAAGATGCGGCGCTGGTCGCGCCGGGCGATCCCGATGCCGTGGTCGCTGACGCGGACGACCAGTTCGCCGGGCTCCCGATAGACATCCACTTCAATCCGGCGGGAGTCGCCGGAGTACTTGATGGCGTTGTTCAGCAGGTTCTCGACCGACCGTTCCACGGCGACGGCGTCGGCTTCCACGATCGGAAGCCCCGACTGAACGCTGGTCGTCACGGTGAACTGCCGTTGCGAGAACTGCGGCTGCATCACGGCGATGACGCGTTGGACCAGCTCGCCGACCTCGGCCGGAACCAGCGTGTAGGGCCGCAGGCCCGCCTCCATCCGCGAAAAGTCGAGGATGTTCTCGATCAGCCGTGTCAGCTTCTTCGCCTCGCCATTGATGATCCGGTAGTACTCCTGCGCCCGCTCGGTGCTGCGCACGCGACCGAGCTCCAGCGTTTCGGCGAAGAGCTGGATCAGTGCGAGCGGCGTCTTCAGGTCGTGCGACACCGACGCCACGAAGTTCGACTTGAGCTCGGCGAGCCGGACCTCACGAGCCGCAGCACCCGCCACCAGGAAGACCCCGATCCCCATCACCGCCACCATCAGCAGCATCAGCGTGCGCTGCGGGCGCGTATTGGCGCTGACGATCGCCGGGATCGCCTCGCCGTAGCTGGTATGCAGCCGCCAGATCTCACGATGCGCCTCGTAGGGAGCGGAATACTCCAGTAGCTGCCGGTCGAAGAACACCAGAGGAAACGTGCGCTCGTCGAGCTGCTCGCCGTGCTCGTAGCCGCCGACGACCGCGTGTCCGGCGTCGTCGCTGAGCGTGACCCGCAGCGAGGGGAACCCGCTGGGCTGCTGGAGCTGCGCCAGCCGAGTCTCGAGCAGCGAGGGGAAGAACTCGCGGTGCAGCCGATCGGAGTCCACCGCAAACGCCACCAGGCTCGACAGCCGCTCGCGCGCCGGCGAGGCCCATCGCAGCTGGGTCTGGATGTAGTGCTTGCCGCCGTGAAGGTCGTCCGAGAAGGCGACAATCGCGCGCCGCAGCGTCGACATCTGCCGGAGTTGCGGCAACAGCCGGGCGGCCACGTCGGGATCCTCGCGAAAGCGCTCGGCCACTGGCGCCGTAGACACCGCGCTGGCGCGGTCGAACACCAGCCAGCGACCGGACAGCCCGCCACCACCGTCATCCGCGGACCAGATGTAGAACTCGTCGATGAACGGGCTCTCGGTCAGCCCCTGGGTCAGGACCGGCGCGATGAACGCGGGGTCGGGCGGTTCCATGCGCGATTGGGGGATGCCCAGCAGCACGGAGATGTGCGGGCGCTTGAGCGCTTCCTCGATCACCTTGCCCAGGCTGTCAGCCGTGTCCGAGCTGAGCTGGCGCAGCACCACGGCGGAGGTGGATTCGAGATCGTTGAGCGAGCGGAACTGGAAGTAGAACAGCACCGCGACCGGAATCGCGATGACCACCGCCAGGCCAGCGGCGAGTCGAACGCCGCGATCGACGAGCACCTGGCTCAGCGGGTGTGGGCGCGTGCCGCTGCTCATACGCCTCCTGTCATGCGAGCTTCGCCAGTTCGCCATTCAACCACTCATGCACGCCCTGCCACCCCGCGAGCTCGGGCTTGTGCGTGACCAGCGCCCAAAGCACGGCACTGGTATCCGCGAGCACCTGCCGGCGGTAGTCCCGCGGCAGCGCCCCGCTCGCCCGCTGCAGTTCCGCCAGCGCCCCGGCGGCATCGCCGGTGGCGAGCCGGCACAGCGCCAGCCGCGTGCCCTGAACCGGATTTCGGTCCGGATCGCACCCCTGTCCCTGCCCGTACGCGGACGCGGCGGCCTGGTAGCGTCCCTGGAGAAAGAGCGTGTGTCCCAGATTGTAATAGCCAAAGGCCAGATTCGGCTCCAGCTCGATCACCCGGCGGAACGCCGCCTCGGACTCCGGCAACCGGCCCAGCTCGCGGGTCACGACGCCGACGTTGTTGTGCGCCTGTGAGCTCGACGGATCGAGGGCGAGCAGCCGCTCGAACGCCCGCAGTGCCTCGGCCGGGCGATCGAGCTCGCCCAGCGTGGCGCCCAGGTTGCCCCACGCGCCGCCAAACGTCGGCAGCTGCTCGGCGGCCTGCCGGAAACAGCCCGCCGCGGCTGCCATGTCGTCGAGGCGCAGCCACACTTTGCCACGTTCGAAATGCGCGGCTGCCCAGCCGGGCGCCAGCTTCAGCGCCTCATCCAGATCCCGAGCGGCGCTGTCCAGGTCGTTCACCTCCTGACAGACGCTGGCGGTGGCGACGAGGGCGGCGGCGGTACGCCCCTCGTCCAGCACCCTGACGCAGCCCCGCAGCCGATCCGCGGCGGTTCTCTCGCGAAACGCGACCGCCAAGCGATCGGCCGGCAAGGCCGCCCACCACTCGCGTGAGGGCTGGGGCGATACGGGGGAGTCCGGCTCCAGTTCGTCGATGTTCACCTGGCCGAACACGCCGCGCCGCTGCAGCAGCTCGGGCGCATGGTCCTTCAGCGGATCGCGCCGAAGTGTGGCCACCATCGTGGCCTGGCCGTGTGCTGCGAGCAAGGCAGCCCATGCGGCAAAGAGATAGGTCGCCTGTGTCGTCACCAACCGCGTGGACGGCGACTGCCGCGTCTCGAAGGCGAGGTGCGCATCCGGAGCCCACACTACCACCGGACCCGGCGGCAACGGCTCGGTCAGCGGGTGCACGAACGGCCACTGATGCGCAGGGGGAGCCTCGACGACCGTCTCAGCCGCGTAGGACGCCACCAACGCCCTCGCCCGTCCGGCCGTCGCGGGCTCGTCGTCGCCGACGACAAGGCTGATCGGCAGGCTCGCTGAGGTCGCGGTCACGCTCTCACTATAGGCCCTCGGTGGGCCTCGATTCGCTCAGTCGGCCTTCGGCGACAGCGCCGCCCATCGTGACGTGGACGGACGGCACGAGACAACAAATGACGTCCCGCCGGCGACCGTCTGCATATACTCCCAGATAGTTTCAGAGCGTTTTCCGTCGCGCCGGCGGCCGCTCCAGCAGCCCTTGGAAAGGGGTTCATATGCTCGACCAGCCGGCGCCGATGTCCTCGCGCTTCGCCCC
>DATLLC010000295.1:0-6869 GCA_035538015.1 Vicinamibacterales bacterium | reverse complement strand
GTACTGGACCAAAATCGGCCAGTTCCGCGAGGGCCAGCAGTGGCTCGAGCGGGCGATGTCCACACGCGCGCCCATCGACGCCGCCCTGCGGTCCCGGGCCCTCATCGGCCTGGGACACATGTACTACTTCCAGGGCATGCTCCCGGAGGCGGCGGCGTTGATCCAGGAGGCGCTGACGGCTGCACGCAGCAGTCGCGATCCCTGGCCGCTCTCCTTCGCGCTGTTCATGGCGGCCCTGGGCGCGACCGAGAATGGCGATCTCGAGGGGGCCGCGGCCCTGGCGACTGAGTCGCGCCGGCAAGCCGACATCGCTGGCGACCCGATGCTGCATGGCGGTCCCTTGATGGTGCTCGGCAGTGTCGCGCTCGGGCACGGCCAGCTGGAAGAAGCGCAGCAACTCTTCGATGAGTCGATTGCGGTGCATCGACGCGCTGGTGAGTCCTGGGGCGCCGGGATCCTGCTCGCGATCTCGGCCGCACTCCGCGTCGTGCGAGGCCACCATACCGAGGCTCGAACCCAGGCGCTGGAGGCGCTCGCGCTGTGCGAGGAGCTCGACGATCCGCGTGGGACCGCGTGGAGCCTCGAGGTGTTTGCGGGCCTCGCCGCCGCCGGCGGCCGCGACACGGATGCGGCGCGCATCTGGGGCGCGTCGGACGGCCTGCTCGACATGGTCGGCGGATCGCTGCTGCCGACGATCAGCGGCTTGCGCGACCAGTACTTCGCGCGGGTGCGAGCGGCGCTCGACGACCGGACGTTCGAGACCGCACACGCGGAAGGGCGGGCGCTGTCGTCCGGCGAGGCGGCGGCACTGGCCCGCCGCTCGGTCGCGTGACGATCCGGAAGCGCGCAGGGCAGTCGACGCTTGGCTGCCCGCTTCGCGTGAAGCAGAATGGCCCACCGAGGTCGCCCATGCGCGCCCAGAGCGCTCTCCTGCTGATCGCCGCCATCGCCGTTGCCGAAGTCTGGCCCGTCACCTCGCCGACGGCCCAAGCGCGGGCTCGTCCCGTGACTGTTGACGATCTGATGGCGCTCGCGACGATCAACGATGTCGAGATCGCGCCGGCTGGCGACCGCGTCGCCTACACCGTTTCCACACCCGCCCTCGAGACCAACACACACGACACCCGATTGTTCGTCCTGCCGATCGGCGGCGGCACACCCACCAGGCTGGCCGCGGACGTGCGAGTCTTCTTGCCCGCCCTGCCGGCCCCGCGCGTGCGCTGGTCTCCAGACGGCGCGGCGATCTCGTCCCTCGGAATGGACAACGGGCGGCCGCAGGTGTTCGCCGTATCTCCGGCGGGTGGGCCAGCGTGGGTCGTAACCGCTGCCCCGGAGGGCGTCAGCGGCTACGAGTGGTCACCCGACGGGACGAAGCTTGCGTTCCTCGCTCGCGAGCCGGCTTCGCCTCCGACGGTGGCCAATCGGGCCGGGAGCCTGCCGCCCGCCACTCGGCTCTGGGTGCAGGACGCGGATGCCGCCGCCACGGCTCGTGCCCTGACATCCACGGATCGCTTCGTGGACAGTCTTTCGTGGAAGCCGGGCGGCGACGAGATCGCCTACTCCTCGTCGCCCACTTCCGGCTTCATGGCGCGCCCTATTCCACGCGCATCGACGCCGTCACCAGCGACGGGCGCGCCACGCGATCGATCGTCGATCGCCCGGGCATGAACGTTCAGCCACAGTACTCGCCGGACGGAGGTTCGATCTCGTTCGTCTCGACCGGTGGCCGCGCGGAACTGCTGGCGCTCGCGGACTGGCGGTAACACACGCCAGCGGCGGCGGTCCCTCGCACATCCGCACGTTCCCGATGAACGGCGCCTGGATCAGCGAGATGGTCTGGGCCCCCGACAGCCAGTCCCTCCTCGTCACGATGAACGAGGGTAGGTTTGCCACCGGCGCGCAGATGTTCGAAATGCCCATCGTGCGCGTGTCCCTGGAGGGAGGTCGCGCCGAGCGGCTCTCGCCGGCCGCGACGGTGGACTACAACCTCAGTCTCAGCCGCGACGGCCGCACGCTCGCCTATCGATCGGTCGAGGCGCGGACGATGGGAGAGCTCGTGGTGCTCGACGTGAGCACGGGCTCACGACGGACGCTGACCAATGTGAACCCGCAGCTGGCCGACTTCGCCCTCGGAAGCCTCCAGCCGGTGAGCTGGCGCTCGTTCGACGGCATGGAGATCTGGGGGCTGCTCCTGACGCCGCCGGACTATGACACGCGTCGCCGCGTGCCGCTCCTCGTCTACTGCCACGGCGGCCCGGTCGGGGGTGTCACGCTCGGACTCTTCCCCCAGTTCATGCACGTGCCCGGGCAGATCGATCCCTATCCCACCGAGGCGTTCGCCAGTGCTGGATACGCTGTCCTCTTTCCGATGCCGCGCGGCGGCTCCGGCTATGGCGAGGCAGGCCATCGCATGATCATCAACGACTGGGGCGGCCCTGACTACAAGGACATCATGGCGGGCGTGGACGCCATGGTGGCTCGCGGTGTCGCCGACCCGGCTCGCCTGGGCGTGATGGGCGCCTCGTATGGCGGGTTCATGACCAACTGGATCGTCACGCAGACGACGCGATTCAAGGCCGCGTCCGCTGGCGCCAGCATCGCCGATCTCGCCGACCTGTATTACCTCACCGAGGCCGGCGAGGTGATGGTCGAGTACTTCAAGCGTCCGTGGGAGAACCCGGAAGGCTACCGCGAGCATTCGCCACTCACCCACGTCACGAAGGTGGCAACGCCGCTGCTCATCCAGCACGGTGACCGCGATCCCCGTGTACCGTTGGCGACCGCACAGAAGTTCCATCGCGCACTCGCCGCGCTGGGTAGGACCGTGGAGTTCGACGTCTATCCGCGAGGCGGGCACGTCTTCTACGAACCCGCCCAGGAGCGGGCGGTGATGCAGCGAAACTTCGACTGGTTCCAGCGGTGGATTGCGCACTGAGGGCGCGCGGCGGCGCCACGTGGCGCTGATCGGCATTCGAGTCGTGGGAGCGGCGCACAGCTCCCACAAGCGCGAACTACTGGGGTCGACTACTCGTGCCCGCCCGCCTGATCACCTCCGACGACGTTGACGAAGCCGAACATCCAGTCGTTCAGGAAGTGGACGCGGTTCATGCAGATGACAAGGTAGCGTCCGGTCTTCAGGAATCGGTATGTGATCAACTGCCCGTTCGACGTCGCGCCGGCCGGAATCGTTCCGCCATTGAGGAACTGTTGGCCGCCCGCGGACATGAGGCGTCCCGCTTCGGACCACACGCGATTGTCGGGGTGTGCGCCGGTGATGTTGGGTTCGGCGACGAGAACCACGTTGTCGCGTCCATCGGTCACCACGTGGCGGGCGTCGGCATTGGCCGCGCTGAGGTTGCACTGGAGCAGATTGATGTCTTCCACCTCCACCGTGTTCGGATCGACTCCGGCGCACAAGAACTGGCCGAGCTCGTCACGCGTCGTGTCCGGGCTGACCTCGTACAGCGCGAACCCGTGGCCTCCACCGTGAATCTGGAACGTCACCTGCCCGCCCTTCCGGATCGTGACCTCTTCGGGCGTGAGGTGGTGCAACCGGTAGCTGCACGGGTCCAGGGGACCGCCAATTCCCCCGGTCTGCAGACACGGGAGCGGCCCGAGTGGAGCGGGTGGAGCCACCACCAGCACGCCGAAATCGACACTGGCGTCAGTAGGTGGTTGTTGATGCTGCCCCTCGCGAGCCCAAGTGGTTACAGGCAGCCAGGCGCCCAGCGCGCAGGCCGCAACGACGAGAGCACGTCCGCATTTCATATGCGACGCTCCTTCGTGACGGTTGTGACCCCGCTGGCGCAGGCAGGATGATTCGGGCGCATCTTACAATCGTGCCGCAAGGCAAGCCGAGAGCGGAATTGCAAGGGACGAGTTGGACGCGCGGAATGGCCGGCTGCATTACACTCGCGGGCGGCCGGAACCGGCCCGAGCCGATGACCGCCGACGATCCCCGCTGCAGCGAGGCCCGGAAGTTCCAACCTATCGACGACGCCTTCCGGGCGGGCGACCTGGACGGCTTGCGCGCGGCGCTGGACGATCCCGCCGCGGTGCCGCACGGTCCAATGCCCGACACGATCGGATCGTGCCTGGTCTACGCGATCTATCACAGCCCGCTCTCGTTCATTCGCACGCTGCTCGAGCTCGGGGCGGATCCGAACGCGCCCGTGGACGACGGGTTTCCGCCGCTGATCGCCGCCTTGTGCAAGGTCCGCGAGGTACCTGGGTCCACAGCGCGAACTGACGTGGACGAGGTGCTGCGGCTGCTGCTGGCGTCGGGCGCCGATCCGAACCAGCGCGGCATCAACGACTACACGCCGCTCCACATGGCGGTGGAGGTCGGCTATCGTCGAGCCATCCCGATCCTGCTGGAGGCGGGGGCCGATCCCGGCCTGCGCACGCGCATCGACGCGTATGACACACCCGAGGAGATGGCGGCGGCAGCCGGGCTGGCCGACATCGACGCCATGCTCGGCCGTAAAGGCTCGCCGCGGCGTCAGCGCCTGAAGGCCGGCCTCACCCTCCTCGCGGACTTCCCGGGCGGTGGCGAGCCGGTCCGGCGGCAGCACACCTACCGCATTCGCCTCCGGGTGTGGCTCGCGCGCGGCGAGCCGGTGCGCTGGACCACGGCGTCGGGCCCCGTCGGCGTCGCGAGACTCGAGGACAACGGCGAGACCCTGGTCACGCAGATTCTCGTCAACCGCGGACAGCTCGTCAGCGGCCTCTTCTACGGGATCGGTGGCATGCGCGTGGGTGGCACGCGGCGGCTCGAAATCGCCCCGCACCTGGCGTATGGCGAACGTGGCGTGCCGGGCGTGATTCCACCGAACGCCCTGCTGATCGCCGAGATCGCGGTCCTCGAATCGACCGCGCCCTGAGCCCGACCTCCAGGAGTCGATATGAACTCGCTGTTTCGCGGTCGCCTGTGCGATCTGGTGTGCTTCGCCGCCCTGGCCGGCCTGGCCCCTGGCCTCGTGGCAGCCATGCAGCCGCAACCAGACCCGAGGCGATTCGACACGGACATCGCCGCCTTCGAATCGGAGGACCGCGCGACCCCGCCGCCGAGACGCTCCGTGCTCTTCGTCGGGAGCTCCAGCATCCGGTATTGGGACCTGGCCCGCGCCTTTCCCGGCAAGCGTGTCATCAAGCGCGGGTTCGGAGGGGCGCACGTCTCCGACAACATCTATTTCGCCGATCGCATCATCGTGCCCTACGAGCCGGCGCTGATCGTCTTTTACGCCGGCGATGCAGACGTCGCCGCGGGCAAGACCGCGGACCAGATTGGCGCCGACTACCAGAAGCTGGTCGCGCTGATCCACGCCCGCCTGCCTGGCGCGACCACCCTCATCATCGGGACGAAGCCGAGCCCGGCGCACTGGGCGCATGCGGCTACCATCCGTGCCGCCAACGATGTGGCACGGAAGATCGCGGCAGAGGACCCGCGCGTCGAGTACGTCGACGTCGAGGCGGCACTCCTCGGCGTGGACGGTCGCCCCCGCGCCGAGTTCTACGCCGAGAACGGACTGAACCTGAACGAGCAGGGGTACGCGGCGTGGAACGAGGCGGTCTGCCGGGTCGTCGAGCAATTGTGGCCGAAGGACTAGCGTGGTACGGGGACGGCGATTCTAGAAAATCTCGCCGAACAGCCCCCAGAACCGTTCCCGAACCTTCACGTAGAGCGGACGCGCACGCCAGTCCTCGAGCAGGAGGCGGCTCGACGATCGCAGGTCACGGTCGAAGTCCGCGAGCAGGCGCGACGCCAGCTCACCGCTGGCGACCGCCATGTTCAACTCGTCGTTCAGCTCGAGCGATCGATTGTCGAAGTTGGCGGAGCCGAAGATGCTCCACGCACCATCGACCACCAGCGTCTTCGCGTGCATCATCGTCGGCTGGTACTCGTAGATGTGGACGCCGAGCTTGAGCAGCCGCTCGTAGAACCGGCGCGAGGCGTGCTTGACGGGCAGTGCATCGGTCGTGTCCCCCTCGACCAGCAGCCGGAGCCGCACACCACGGCGGATGGCATCTTCGAACGACCACAAGCTCGATTCGTCCGGAACGAAGTAGGGCGTCGTGATGTCCACGGTGCGCCGCGCGGCGGCGAGAGCAAGGAGATACAGCCGCTTCATGTCGTTCGCTCCGCCGCTGGGCGAGCTGCGGACGATGAACGCGGTGCCTTCGCTGCCGGCACGGCCCTCGGTACCGTCCGCCCCCTGAACTGCTGCCGGCGTTTCGGGTTGGTCGAGCTCGGGAGCGACTTCGCCGGCGGCTTCGGTGAAGTTCTCGTAGAAGCCGCCCTCGACCAGCCGCGCCGCGGGCCCGACGATGCGCACCATCGTGTCGCGCCAATGATCCGGGTCCTGGGCGTCGCCCATCCAGTGGTCGCCGACTCCAGCGCCGCCGATGAACGCCATCTGGCCATCGACGACCAGCATCTTGCGGTGGGTGCGGTAGTTCACCTCTTCGAGCGAGTACCACCGCAGCGCGTTGAACCGGACGATGCGGCAGCCGGCCTGCTCCAGCCGTTGGACGTGGGCGCTGTCGATGCCGCTCCCGCCGACGGCATCGATCACCAAATTGACATGCACGCCGCGGCGCGCCGCGTCCTCGAGCGCCCGGGTGAAGGCGTCGCCCATCTCGCCCGACTCATAGATGTAGGTTTCGAAGCTGATGCGCCGCGCGGCGCCGCGGATGGCTGCCTGCATCGCCGGAAAGATCTGATCGCCGTTGGTGAGGACCGTGAAGCGGTTGCCGTCGGTCAGCTGAGTGCCGAGCAGCCCGGCCACGTAGGCGGCATGACCGGGCTCGGCGGCGCCGACGGCGCTGCGGAGCTTCAGCGTGACCTGGTCCTGGGCGACGAGCAGGAG
>DATLLC010000294.1:0-20825 GCA_035538015.1 Vicinamibacterales bacterium | reverse complement strand
CCGGCCGCGTCAGAACCCTCACGATTGGCCGCACCGAGGAAGGCCGCGACATCCTCGTCGCCTTCGTCAGTTCCGAAGCGAACATCAAGAACCTGGAGGCCAACCGGCGGAACCTGAAACGGCTGTCGGACCCGCGGGGGTTGAGCGAGGCCGAGGCCATGGCGCTCGTGAGCTCGACCAGGCCCCATTACCACATCACTGCCGGCCTCCACAGCGCCGAGACCAATCCGCCCGAAAGCGTGATGGAGCTGGGCTACCGGCTTGCGGTCAGCGAGGAGCCATATATCCGCCAGATCCGCGATCAGGTCATCGTCAGCATCACGCCCTCGACCGACGTGGACGGCCGGGACCGTTACGTGGACTGGTATTACGCCTACAAGATCGACGAGGCCTACGACGGCGGGGAGAATTTCGGCGGCCCGCCGTACTGGGGCAAGTACGTGTTTCACGACAATAATCGCGACATCAACTACGGCGTCGACTCCCTGCGCGCGCACTTGAGCTGGTATCTCGAGTGGGTCCCCCCCATCTGGCACGACGTCCACGAGGCGCAGACGCTCCTCTACACCTTCAGCGGCCAGCCGCCACAGAATGCCAACCTCGATCCGCTGCTGTATACCGAGCTGCCGTTCTTCGCGACCTACGAGGTCAACAAGATGACGGGGTACGGTATGCCCGGCGTCTGGCACTTCGGCTTCGTGGACATGTGGTCGCCCGGTTATCTCGGCTTCTCCGCCGCCAACCACAACGGCATGCTGCGCATGTACGAGGTGTTCAACCAGGGTGGAGCGAACACCAAGAAGGCGCGGCTGCAGGGAAACCAGACGACCCGGCAGTGGTACCGGCCGCACCCCGCGCCTGCCGGAGAGGTGGACTGGTCGATTCGAAACTCCATCAACTACGCGCAGACCGGGTTGCTGACCGCGCTGGAGCTGACGTCCAAGTTCCCGGCGATGGTCGTCGAGAACTTCTATCGCAAGTCGCTCAACGGCGTCGCGGCCGGCGACAAGCCTCCACACGGGTTCGTGATTCCTGCCGGGCAGCGCGACCAGACGCAAGTCGACCGCGTGGTGAACCTGCTGCGCCGTCAGGGCATCGAGGTGCACCGGGCAACGGGGGCCGTGACCGTCAAGGAGGGGGACTTCGCCGCCGGCTCGTACCTGGTGAAGCTGAATCAGCCTTACGGTCGGCTCGCCAAGACGCTGCTCGAGAAACAGACCTATCCGGATCCGCAGCTCACCACCTACGACGACAGCGCGTGGACGATGCCGCTCGCCAACAACATCGAGGTGAAAACGATCGAGGACAGGGGCATTCTCGACGTGCCGGCGACGCTCCTCTCCGCCGACGTGGTCACGACTGGATCGCTGACCGCGGCGACTGAGGGTGCGGCCTCGTTCTACGCCGTCAAGCACAATGGCTCGTTGAACCTGATCACGTTGAGGTATCGCCTCAGGGACGCGGACGTGAAGGCGGCAAGCGCTCCCTTCAAAGTCGGAGACGACGACTGGCCGGCCGGATCGTTTCTGCTCCCGGCAACGGAGCGGGCGCGGCAGGCCATCGAATCGCTGGGTCTTACCGCCCATGCGCTGTCCGCGATGCCAGAGGTCGCGACCACCGACGTGGATCTGCCCCGCATCGCGCTGTACACAACCTGGGCCAATACGGAGAAGGTCGGGTGGGTGCGGCTGGCGTTCGATCGCTTCGAGATCCCCTTCGATCTGATTCACAAGGATCACGTCCGGGCAGGCGCCAACCTGCGCGCCAAGTACGACGTGATCATCGTGCCCCACCAGACGCAGAACGGTAAGGCGGTCGTCTACGAACAGCCCAAGCTCTCGAAGCCGCTGCCCTACAAGAAGAGCGCAGAGTTCGCCTCGCTTGGCATGTATGCCGAAACCGACGACGTGCGCGGCGGCATGGGGCTCGAAGGGGTCACCGAGTTCCAGAAGTTTCTCGATGCCGGCGGCCTGCTGATGACATTCGGCGTGTCCAGCTACTTCCCCGCCGACTTCGGACTCGCCAGAGGCCTGGATGCCCAGAGACCGGCGACGGGCTGGTACGCTCCGGGCCCCTACGTGCAATCGGAGATCCTGCAACCGGCGCATCCGTTGTTCTACGGCTACGACGGGCAGAAGACGCTGCCGGTTCGTTGGGCTGACGGTCCGCTGCTGCAGGCGGGCCCACCCGCGGAGATGGCGGCCTTCGTGGGAAGCAGCCCCGAGCGGCCTCAGGTGCTGGCGCGATTCCAGGGCGGCGAGGCCGGCATCTTGAGCGGACTGATGCGCGGCGCCGACCAGCTCCGCAACCGGCCGATGATCGTGGACGCCCCTTCCGGCAAGGGCCGGGTGCTCGCGTATGTGAACAACCCGATCTATCGCTGGCAGACCTTCGGCGAACACGCGCTCGTGTTCAACGCCCTGTTGTTCTGGAACGATCTCCCGGGGCCGGCCAGTTCCACGGCCGGCACGAGTACCGCCCGGCCGTAATCGCGCTCCTTCAGCAGCGCGACTGGGCAGCAATCACGGATCGCCCGTCCGCTGCTGCAGGTACTCGCGCATCAGGGCGGCGTTGCGCTCATTCGCCTTGAACCAGATGTCGGCCAGCACCCCGATGAATGGAATGGCGCCGAGCAGCAGGTCGGTGAGCACGTTGGCCAGCATCTTCGACACGAGCGCCGCCGGCGGACCGTAGCGGAGGCTGCGAGCGACGAGCGTCAGCGACAGGGCGCCAGCCGCGAGGTCGCCGACGACCGGTACCATGCTGATGAGGGCGTCGAGCCCGACCGGGCCGAGCACCGGCAGGCGGACGGCGCTGTCCATCAGCCGCGCGAAGCGATCGATATGGAGCCCGAAGCGGCGATCCGCCTCGGTCAGATCGACCCCCGTGGCTCGCGCGAATGCCGCCAGGTGCGTGAGGGCGCCGGCGGCCGCCCCGCCGATTCGGCGGTCGATGGTGCTCGAGACGCCTTCCGCGGTCTTGATGAAGAGCGCCCGGGCCACGAAGAACCCGGCCACCGACAGCACGGCCACGACGACGAACGCGACCGTGAGCCACAGCAGGACCGTTTCGAGCATCCAGCTCGATTATCCTGTCAGGCGCGGCGCTTCGCCGTGAGAAACACGTCGGGATCGGTGAGGGTCATCTGGACCGCGCGCGCCGGTCGGGCGAAGGCGATGCGCACCGACGGGACGCCCGCCGTACCGCGGACGCGGCCTCGAGTCTCTCCGAAGCTGCCTCTTCCGTTTGGACCGGGGCGATGAAGCGCTAGCCGCGGCGAGTGAGCGTCTCGACGAAGCGTGGGTTGTCGGCGCTGTCTCCCAGCGCGGTCCGCACCTGGCCACGCAGTAGGCCAGACCCCGATCGAAGTCGACGTGCGTGCCCGCCTCCCACACGTGCGCCCGCAGCTGCTCTCGCGAGATGACTGCTCCGGGGTGCGCGTGGAGCAGGGCGAGCGCGCGGGCAGGCTGCGGCTCGATCCGGACGACCCGGCCTTGCTTGCGCAGCTCCCCTGCCGCCGGATCGAACTCGAAGAGGCCGAACCGGTAGATCAAGGCGCCTCCTTACTTCACGACCAGCAGGCGGTAGTTGGCGGGGTGGACGAACTGGATCCCGTCCTCCGTGAGGATCGCATCGTCCTCGATCGGGATGCGCAGTTTCGCGCCATCCCATTCCGGGATGGGCGAGTAGGCGAAGTACTCGAACGACAACAGGTGCTGCGTCTTCAACACGAACGTGCTCTGCAGTGGCTGCCAGGTGGTCAGCGACGGGCCGATGTCGTGGCCCGTATTGCCCACCGGGTGGAATCCGTAGACCACGTCGGTCTTGTCGTCGCGATTAGGACGGTTGAACTCGATCACGCCAAATCCGGCGGCCGTGAGCGCGGCGTCCATCCGCTTCATGGTTTCGTCGGCCCGAACTCCCGGCTTGATTGCCTTCTTCAGGACGTTCCTCACGGAGAGGGCCTTGTCGAACGCGGCCTGGATGCTCTTCGGCGGCGTCGTTTCGCCCGGCTTCAGGACGTAGGCGACGCGTTTCACGTCGGTACCGAAGTTCATGAGCTGCACACCCCAGTCGATCATCATCACATCACCAGGCTGGATGATGCGATTGGTGGAGGTGGCGACAATGCCGTTCGGGCCGGTGACGTACACGGACGGCATGTCGAACTCGGAGCCGAGTCCGCGCTCGAGCAGCCGATCCTGAAGCCACCACGCGACGTCCTCGAGCGTCGTCTTTCCGATCGTGATGACTTCGTTGGACAGCGCCCGCTCGGCCAATTGCACCGCGATGCCCGCGGCTTCGCCGAAGGCCACGATCTCCGAGGCGACGCGCCGCGAGCGGAACTCGGAGACCAGCTTCTCGGCACTCACCAGGCGGCTGGCGTAGGGTTCACCCAGCGTCTTCTTCAGCTCGGCCAGCATCGTTACCGAAAGACCGTCGGCCGGACCGATTTCATCCGACATGTTGACGCCAATGCGCTTCGGATCGCGCTGGCGGACGAGCTCGGCCAGCTTCGTCGCCGGCGCGATCTCGTCGTAGGCTCCGGACTCGTTCAGCAGGTAGCCGGAGGGCCCGAGGGCCACGCGCTCGACCCGCTCGCCGCCGCGGTCGCTGAACACGTAGTAGCCGACGCCGGTGACGTAGCCGCGGCCAAGGTCCTTCCACAACGGGTCGTAATGGTTCTCCTTCACAGCCACGATCCACATCTCGATGCCGTTGTCCCGCATGGCGCGCGGCAGCACCTGATCGAACTTGTCGAGACGGATCTGGCGCTCCATCTCCCATCGGCGCCGGGCTTCCTGCGCGTCAGCGGGACGGACGGCGAGCCCGATCAGGGCCGTCATGGTGGCGATGCGGATCGCGCGCGTCATGAGCCGCATTGTATCCGCGCCGGCGAGTGGCGCCCGACCATCGCTACTTCAGAATCGGTGCAAGAATCCACCAGCGGCCGGGCAGCGGGCGCGCCTCCATCCACCGGTTCTTCAGCCGCACGAGCCAGTACAGCACGCCGCACAGGGCGAAGGTGGCCAGCACGGAGGCTTCCCAGGGCATGAGGCGCCTGAGCGGGATCGCCAGTGCCCCGTACACCATCTCGACGTGGATCCAGTACACGAACAGCGATGAGCGGCCTAGTGTCACGAGCGGCTCCCACGCCAGGCCGAGGAACCAGGCACCCGCGAGCACGGCCGTCACGATTCCGAGCCGGATGAAGAAGAAGGCGGGCGAGCTGGTCCAGAACTGCGCGTTCGCATAGAGCGAGGGCAAGTACGACGCCGCGTAACCCGCCGCGATGCCCATGAATGCGGCCGTCATGAGCCCCGCATGGAGCCGCCACTCCTGAGCAGGCGAGCGCGCACCCTCGATCAGCTCGCCCAACAGAGCACCGGCGGTGAGAAAGCCCGCCCAGGGGAACAGCGTGAACGTCGTCCGGCTGGGAGCGGGTCGCAGGTACCACTCGAGTGGATCCGCCAGCCAACCAACCCATACGGCGTCGCGCACCGTCGGCGTGAGGAACGCGAACACCGCCGTCGTCACGCCGAACGCGGCGATGCGGGCACGCCGTGTGCCCGCGAGACGCCAGATCCACGCGGCCGCGATCATCGCGACCCCCATGACGTTGAGGATGTCGACCTTGAGCAGGTTGACGAGCGGCCCCCATCCGAGGAGTTGCGCCTGGAGCCGGAACAGGAACGCGAGCCCGAACACCTGCCAGCCCCTCGCGTGAACGGACCGGGCGGCACGGTCGGCGCCGATCGTTCGCGCGCGGCTTTCGGCGGCCATCGCCAGGGCGACGCCGGCGAGCAGGAGGAACATCGGAGCGCCGAGCCCGTTGACGAACGCGGTCATGAAGAAACGGTCGTCGTGACGGTCGGCCTCGCGCGTCCAGGCGTCGGTGACATGGGCGGCAACCATGATCACCACCGCGACGCCGCGCGCGGCATCGAGGTAGGGCTTGCGATCGGTCAGGGCTGGACCTCGTAGGTCGTCGCCAGCGGGACGTCCGGTCGAATCGACTGCCACACCGAACAGTACTTGTCGCGCGACAGCTGCAACGCACGATCCAATGCCGCGGCCGGCACCTCGCCCATCACGACGAAGTGCAGCGCCACGTTCACGAATCGCCGTGGAGGTTCCGGGGCGCGCTCGGCTGTCAGCGTGGCCGACAGTCCCCTGAGAGGGTGTCGCCCCTTGCTGACAATGTCCACCACGTCGATGGCCATGCACCCGGCAATCGCCAGGGCCAGGGCTTCGACGGGCGAAGGGCCCGCGATGCCGCGGCTGTCGATAGTGAGAGCGGTCTGGCCGCTCCTCGCGTCGAACTGCAAGTCGTGGGTCCAGGTGAGCGACGCAGTGGTCTGAAGGGCAGCCATGGCAGAGCCGTACACGTTACTGGTTGGGCGGGCGGGTTGCAACGCCGGCCGCGAACTGCTAGAAAACCAGCAGTGAAGGTCGAGTCCCTGTCGCGGCGCGAACGTCAAATCATGGATGTGCTCTACGCAAAAGGCTCGGCGACCGCCGCCGAGATTCGCGACGCATTGCCCGACGCGCCCAGCTACTCGGCCGTCCGCGCCCTGCTGCGCATCCTCGAGGACAAGGGCCATGCGCGGCACGAACCCCAGGGCCCGCGCTACGTCTACTTCCCTCAGGTATCCCGCGAGCGGGCGCGCCGCTCGGCGTTGAAGCGGCTGGTCAGCACGTTCTTCGAAGGCTCGGCGGCTCAGGCGGCCGCCGCCCTCATCGGTTCGGAAACGCTGTCGAAAGACGAGGTCACGCGGCTGTCGGCCATGCTGGAACGCGCCCGGAAGGGAGAGCGTGCGTGAGCCTCGACCTCGCCCTCCGCGCGGCGGCACTGCTCGCGGCGGGCACGGTACTCGGCTGGGCGAGGCGATCCCTGTCGCCCTCGGCTCGCCACCTCCTGTGGCACGGCACCGTCATGGCCACCCTCGCGCTGCCGCTCACCTCACTGGTGAGCCCGGCGTGGTCCGTGCCCGGCAGTCTCCACCGGTCAACGGGGCTCGACGCGGTACGGTTGCCGATCGTGGAGACGACTGAATCCGGGCGCTCTGCTCCTGTGACGGCCACGCGCATCTGGATCGGCGGCAGCGGCATCGTGGCCCTCTATTTCCTGTCGGGATACGCGCGCCTCGCGCGGCTTCGGGAGCGGGCTCGTCCGGCTCCGCCTGCCTGGAAAGGCGCGGTCGAACGGCTCAGCGCCCGCCGCCGCCTCACCCGGCAGGTCGAAGTCCTCGTATCCGAGTCCGTTCGCGGCCCCCTCGTCACCGGCGTCGGCCGAGGGGACCTCACCGCGCAGCTGGCGGCGCAAGCGCTCGCGACCTTGCACTGGTTCAATCCGCTCGCCTGGCACGCGCTCGCTGCGATGCGCCGCGAGCGCGAGCTTGCGTGCGACGAGGAAGTCCTCCGGGCGGGCATGCCGCCGCTGGCCTATGCCACGGAGCTGGTCGCCATTGCCGTTGCCGGCAACGTCAATCCCATCCCGGCCGCGGCGCTGTCGATGGCTCGACGGTCTGAGCTCGAAGGGCGCCTGAGTGCCGTGCTCGCCCGCCAGCCACGACACAAGCGGCGTGAAGCGGGTGTCGGGCTCTCGCTGCTGATCGTGTTCGCGAGCGTCACCGTGGCGGGCGCACGCCTCACACCGCCCGCCCCCGATCGAGGCTCACGCGCCTCAACAGCGGGATGGACGATCCTGCCGGCCAACGATGCGGCCGACACTCCCGCTCCCGAAGGCGCGGCCGTGTCGTCCGCCGACAGCGAGACGCGCCAGCGCGCCACTCTGAAGTTGGCCATGACGCCAGACGGTGCCGCGATCCCGTCGCTGCTGCAGGCGCTGGCCGACCCGGACGCCAGAGTCCGCGAGAAAGCTGCGGTCGGTCTGGCATGGCGCCGTGACAATCGCGTCGGTCCGGCACTCGTGGCCGCGGCGGCCGACGCGTCCCCGGCGGTCCGCGAAAAGGCGCTGGTCGCGCTGGCCTTTTCCAACGAGCCCCGCGCCGCCGCGCTGATCGAGGCGGCCCGCTCGGACCCCGACCCCGGCGTGCGTGACAAGGCGCGGTCCCTCGGGCAGGAGGTAGGAGGTAGGAGGTAGGAAATAGGGCGCCGGCCGGCGGCATGGCCCCTGATCCCTGATCCCTGCTCCTGCGACTTCCTACTTCCTATCTCCTACCTCCTATCTCCTGTCTAGTCGGCCTGCACGACCGTGCGCACGCTGCGGTGATCGCGCACCAGTTCGGCCGGCAGCGGCTTGGCGAGGTACACCTTCGATTCGGCACCATCGCGGTCGTGCGGCTCGAACTTCACGACGTTGAATTGGAGTTGTGCCAGCACCGCGCGCATATCGTAGTAGCGGTTCTTCGTCTTCACCACGATCTGATGGAAGCCCTGCGAGATGGCCCAGGATTCCGATTCCTCGGTGAGCGCGCGGAAGTGGCCCTGGCCGCGCCAGTCGCGACGGGTGCCGCCAATCCACGAATACAGGACGCGGTGGTCCTCGAAGGTGACGCACCCGCGGAGCCGTTCGACCAGGTCGCGGAGTTTCGGCACCATCTCCCTGGCGCGAATCTCGTGGACGATCTTGTACGAGACGGGTACCAGCGATCCGGGGTCGTCGGGCAGCGGGGCCTCGGCCATCAGGATGAGCGACTCCCGCTCCGCCAGTCGGTCGATGATCTCGCGGGCCGTCTTCCGCCGGGGAAACTCCCCGAAGTACTCCTCGATGTACTGAATCTCGAGGGCCCCGCTCTCGAGTGGATACTGCTTGATCAGGTATTCCACCGGCACTCCAACGGCGAATTATAGTCTCCTGCCGAGCGCGTCCGGGTGTCGGGCGGCGCCGTCAGTATTCCATGCCGATGACCTGCCCGGCATCGTCCACGTCGAGCTTCTGCGCCTGGGGCACCTTGCCCAGCCCCGGCATCAGCATCATGCTGCCGGCGATCGCCACGACAAACCCCGCGCCGGCCGAGAGGGTCACATCGCTGATCGTGAGCGTCCACCCCTGGGGCGCGCCCATGACCGTTGGATCGTCGCTGAACGAGTATTGGGTTTTGGCGATGCACACCGGAAGCCGGTGGTAGCCGAGCGCGGTGAGCCGCTGGAGCCGCGACTTCGCCGCCGGCTTGAAAGCCACTTGCCCGGCGCCGTACACCTTCGTGGCAATGGTCGTGATCTTCTCCTCGAGCGGCTGATCGGCGGTGTAGATCGGTTGTACCGCGTCCGGTGAGCTCGTCGATGCGGCCGCGACGACGCGATCGGCCAGGTCGGTCATGCCATCGCCGCCCTTCAAGTAGCCCTCCGAGAGCGCGGCCTCGACCCCCTGCCGGTGGCAATGCTCGAGGACAGCCTTCAGGTCGACATCACTGTCCGCCGTGAAGCGGTTGAGCGCGACCACCGGGGGCGTCCCCCAGCGCTTGATGTTGGCCAGGTGCCGGTCCAGGTTTGGGAAGCCGGCCTGTGGCGGGCCGTCCGGAGCCCCCCCCTGGGCCCGCAGCGCCTTGAGCGTCACGATCACGACCGCCGCTGAGGGGACGTGCCCGCACATCGGCATCACCAAATCGAAGAACTTCTCGGCGCCGAGATCCGCCGCGAACCCGGTCTCGTTCACGACGTAGTCGGCCAGGTGGAGCCCGATGCGCTGGGCCAGGACGCTGCTCGTGCCGTGCGCAATGTTGGCGAACGGGCCCCCGTGAACGATCGCCGGGACGCCCTCGGTGGTCTGCACGAGGTTGGGGGCCAGCGCCTCGTTGAGCAGCACCATCAGCGGTCCGACGGCCTTGAGGTCGCTCGCACTCACGGGGCGGCCCTCGGTATTGAAGCCCACGACGATTTCGCCCAGCCGCCGGCGCAGGTCTGCGCGGCTGCTGGCGAGGGACAGAATGGCCATGATCTCCGACGCGGCCGTGATCACGAACCCGGTCTCGCGAGCCGGTCCGCCGTCACGCCCGCCGATCCCGGTCACGATGCGGGGAAGCGCGCGGTCATTCATGTCCATGGCCCGCGGCCAGAGGATCTCGCGCGGGTCGAGCCGCAGCTCGTTGCCGAAGTGCAGATGGGCGTCGAGCAATGCCGCCAGCAGGTTGTGGGCGCTGGTGATGGCGTGAAAGTCGCCGTTGAAGTGGAGGTTGATCTTGTCCACCGGCGCCAGCGAGGCCCGCCCGCCTCCCGTGGCGCCGCCCTTCTGTCCGAAGACGGGTCCCAGCGACGGTTCCCGCAGCGCCGCAACGGCCTTGTGTCCACGTTTGACCAGGCCCTGGGTCAGGCCGATGGTATTGACCGTCTTCCCCTCACCGCTCGTCGTCGGCGTGATGGCGGTGACGAGAATCAACTTGCCCCGGCGGGTCGGGAAGCGTTCGAGGGTCTCGAGCCGGATTTTCGCCGTGTATCGGCCGAACGGTTCCAGCAGGTCCTCGGGCAGCCCCAGGGTGGCTGCAATCTCGGTAATCGGGCGCATGGGATCTCCGGCGGCCATTCTGCCACGGTCGCCGGCGTCCCGCGTCCGGCCCGTCACCGAGGGGCCCCGCCTGTTATGATGTGTGATTCGCCGGCCGACGGCGTCTCGCCATGCAGGATCTCACGACCGGCTCGGTCACCGCGCACCTTCTCAAGACCACGAGCTTCATGCTCGTCAGCATGGTCTTCCAGACGCTCTACGTCCTCGTCGACCTCTACTGGGTCGGCCGCCTCGGGACGGACGCGGTGGCGGCCGTGGCCATCAGCGGCAACCTGATGTTCCTCGTGCTCGCTGCCACGCAGATGCTGGGCGTCGGGGCGACCACGCTGGTCTCGCACGCGGCCGGGCGCAAGGACCGTGAGCGCGCCAACGTCGTCTTCAACCAGGCGCAGGGCCTGTCGATTGCAGCCGGCCTCGCGTTCCTGGTAGTCACGCTGGCGACGAGCGGCGCCTTCGCCAGCGCGATGAGCGCCGACGAGGGCACGAGGCGTCTGGCGATCGAGTACCTCGCCTGGATGGTGCCGGCGATGGCCTTGCAGTTCCTCATGGTGGCGATGGGGGCGGCCCTTCGCGGGACCGGTAACTTCAAGCCCGGCATGATCGTCCAGACCGCCACGGTCATCATCAATATCGTCCTGGCGCCCATCCTGATCTTCGGCTGGGGCACCGGGTGGGTGATGGGGGTGGCCGGGGCGGCCCTGGCCTCGTTCATTGCCATCCTCTTTGGTGTCGCCTGGCTCGCGACGTACTTCGTCGGCGAGCACGCCTACCTCACCTTCATGCCGCGGCATTGGCGGCCCGACTTCCGCCTCTGGGCGGACATGCTCAAGATCGGATTGCCCTCGGGCGCCGAGTTCGGCCTCATGGCGGTCTACCTCGCCGTCGTCTACTCGGTGATCCGACCGTTCGGGGCACCCGCACAGGCCGGCTTCGGAATCGGCCTGCGGATCATGCAATCCGGCTTCCTACCGATCGTGGCGCTGGGGTTCGCGGTTGCGCCCGTTGCCGGCCAGAACTTCGGGGCCCGGCGCCCGGACCGCGTCCGACAGACGTTCCGGGTGGCTGCGCTGATGGCGGTCGTCGGCATGGCGACTTTCGCGTTGCTCGCCCATATCGCCCCGGCCGCGCTCATCGGAATCTTCTCGGACGACCCGGCCGTGATTGCCGTCGGCGACGAGTATCTGCGGATTTCGTCCTGGAACTTCGTCGCCTCGGGATTGATCTTCGTGACCGCCTCGATGTTCCAGGCCATGGGCAACACGGTGCCGTCGCTGGTCACGGCGTTCACGCGGATCGTTGTCGTCGCCATCCCCGCCTTCATGCTTTCGCGCATGCCGGGCTTCGAGATGCGCTGGATCTGGTACCTCTCGGTGCTCTCGGTCACCCTGCAGCTGTGCCTCAACCTGCTGGTGCTGCAGCGCGAGTTCCGCCTGCGCCTTGCCTTCGCGCCGCAGCCGGGAACCGCCACGGCGTTGAACCCACAGTCCACCTAGCTCGTATAATCGGCGCGGCCAGGCAGCCTGGCTGCCGAATTCGGCGTCGTCCACCGAGGGCACCATGATGAGGAACGGCCCGCGACGGTGGCTGCTCCTGAGCACTTTGATCTCGGCCGCCCTGGCCGGCGTCGCGTCGGCCCAGGTCGAGCGACCGGCCGCGAATCTGGCCTCGTCGCTGCCCAGCGCCGCCGCGGTCGCCGACGGCGACACCGTGGCGCAGCTGCACGTGCGATGGCAGGTCGGGGCCGGCGCGCCCGACAGCCTGGTGCGTCCGGCCGATCTGATACCCGTGCACGCGTTCGAGGTCTCGACGCGGAGCAGCGTGCGCGGCCCGCTCGTGCGTGAGCGCGATCCGCAGTGGTCTGAGTACGAGCTGGTCGTCGTGGCGCTCGATGCGGAGGGACGCGAGACCAGCTGGCAGAGGGTGCGCGACCCGCGTGTGCTGCGTTCGGAACAGCCGGGCCCGACCGGCGAGTTGCAGGGCGAGATCTTCTATCGCGCCGAGACCGAGCTCGTGGTCGTCGTGCCCGATGCCGCGACCGCTAGCCTGCACGTCTACGAGACCCAATGGAACGGCTCGCAGTTCGTGCTGCTCCCGCTCGGTCAAATCGGTGTCGCGACGCCATGACAGCTACGCTGGCTGGCCTTTCTCGACTCGTGATCGTCACCGCAGTCTGCTGGGTCGCCTCGATCGGCGTCGCCGGCGCCGAGCCCGTCACCACCATCCGCAACAGCGGCCCCAGCGCCAACCGCGTGGACCTGGTCATCATGGGCGACGGGTTCACGGCCAGCCAGATTGCGTCTGGCGAGTACGCGGCACAGATCCAGATCCAGACCCAGCGCCTCTTCGCCCAGGAGCCGTACCTCGAATACGGGAACTTTTTCAACGTGCACCGGATCGACGTCACCAGTGCGCAGGCCGGCGCCGATCATCCGGAGCGCGGCGTCTATGTCGACACGGCGCTCAACGCCACTTACAACTGTGGGTTTCCCGTCCCGATCCAGCGCCTGATCTGCATCTCGACCGCGAACGTCAACGCCGTGCTCGCCCGCACGGCCCTGGCCGCCAATGCTCGGGACATCGTGCTGGTCATCGTCAACGACACCGAGTACGGCGGTTCGGGCGGGGCGGTGGCGGTGGCCTCCTTGCACCGCGACGCGACCGAGCTGGTGCTCCACGAGAACGGGCACACCTTCGCGCAGCTGGCCGACGAGTACTACGACTCGCCCCCGGCCTGCGTCACGAGTGAGCCGGGCAATGCGAACGCAACCCGCGAGACCCGGCGCGATTTCGTCAAGTGGCGGCACTGGATCGACCAGGCGACACCGGTCCCCACGGGAGGATCGGCCAACGGCGTGCCCGGGCTCTACGAGGGCGCCGTGTACTGCTCGTCGGGAGCGTATCGGCCGACGTTCGACTCCAAGATGCGATCGCTCGGACGTCCCTTCGAGCAGATCAATACCGAGCAGCACATCAGGCGCATCTACAACCTCGTGTCGCCGCTCGACGGCTGGAGCCCGACCGCCACCGCCCTCACCGTCATTCGCGGGGTGCCCAACTACTTCTCGGTCGCGGTGCCGACGCCGAGGGCCCACGCCCTGAGCGTCAACTGGTACGTGGACGGCGTGCTCACCGGGACGGGGCTTGAGTTCAGTTCCGACGTGATGCCGCTGGGAGCGCACCGGCTCGAAGCGCGGGTCCAGGACACGACCGGCCTGGTGCGGAACGACCCGACCGGGCTGCTGCTGGAGACGCACGCCTGGGACGTGACGGTGCAGGACGGGCTCACGTCGGTGCCGAGGTTCCTGCGGGTCGCCTCGATTGCCGGCAACACCGTGACGCTGACGTGGAGCGCGCCTACCGCGTTTGCGCCGACCGGGTACGTGCTCGAGGGTGGCGTTGTGCCTCATGAGGTGCTCGCCAGCATCGCGACGGGCAGCGCGTCGCCGACCTTCACGTTCACGGCCCCGACCGGCGCGTTCTATGTCCGCATGCACGCGCTGAACGGCGCGGGCCGATCGGGGGCGTCGAACGAGATTCGCATCTTCGTCGGCGTGGCCGCCCCGCCCTCGGCGCCAACCAATCTCCTGGGTGTCGGCTCGGGCTCGAACATCGTGCTCGCGTGGGAGAACAGCAGCCTTGGCGGCGCACCCGACAGCGTCGTCCTCGACGTCAGCGGCGCGTTGTCGACGTCGCTTGCGCTGCCGGTCACCGAGCGCTTCACCTATGCGGGCGTGCCGCCGGGCACGTATACGCTGACGGTACGGGCGGTCAACGGTGTCGGCAGCAGCCTGCCGTCCCATCCGGTGACCTTGACGTTCCCGGCGTCGTGCGCCGTCGCCGGGACGCCGATCAACCTGGCCGCCACCCGCACGGGCAATCTGGTGACTGTGACCTGGAACCTGCCGCCAAGTGGACCAGCGCCATCAGGTTTCATGCTGGCGGTCTCCGGCGCGTACGTCGGCACCTTCCCGGTCGCGGCGCGGTCGTTGAGCGCCGTGGCCGGGCCCGGTACCTACGACCTGACGGTCGCTTCGACGAACCCGTGCGGTTCGAGCCCGCCGAGCGCGACCGTGACCGTGACGGTCCCCTAAGGCCCGGCGAAGCCGCGCGGCCATTTCGGCCACAATGAGGGAGGGGCCGCTCGGCGCTGCCCCTCCTGGCGCTCAACGTATAATCCACGCGCATCCGACCCGCGGCGAGTGCCTCACGGGCCGCGGCCTGGAAGGATCGAATCGATGAAGCTGGGTGTTCCACGAGAGTGCCGCGCCGGCGAACGGCGCGTGGCGGCCACGCCCGACAACGTGGCCCGGTTGGTGAAGCTGGGGTTCGAGGTGCTGGTCGAGACCCAGGCGGGCGCGCTGGCATCCTTCGGGGACGACGACTACGCGACGGCCGGCGCTCGAGTGATGGAAGACACGCGGGCCCTCTGGCAGGAAGCCGACATCATCCTCAAGGTCCAGCCACCCGACCACCACCCCGTGCTCAACCTGCACGAGGGCGACCTGCCGCGCGAGGGCACTACCCTCATCAGCTTCCTCTGGCCCGGCAAGAACAAGGAACTGATCGATCGTCTGGCCGCCCGGAAGCTGACCGCCCTGGCCATGGACCAGGTGCCGCGGATCACGCGCGCGCAGAAGATGGACGCGCTGTCGTCGATGGCCAACATCGCCGGTTATCGCGCCGTCATCGAGGCGGCGAGCTTCTACGGGCGGTTCTTCACCGGCCAAATGACCGCCGCCGGCCGCGTCCCTCCCGCCAAGGTCCTTGTGATTGGCGCCGGCGTCGCCGGCCTCGCGGCCATCGGCGCCGCCCGCGGGCTGGGCGCCATCGTACGCGCGTTCGACACGCGTCCGACGGTGAAGGAGCAGGTCAAGAGCATGGGCGCGGAGTTCATCGAGCTCAACGTCCACGAGGACGGCGAGGGAACCGGCGGCTACGCCAAGGAGATGAGCCCGGCCTTCATCGCCGCCGAGATGGCGATGTTCACGGCCCAGTCCAAGGACGTCGACATCATCATCACCACGGCCCTCATCCCCAACCGGCCGGCGCCGGTCCTCATCACCGAAGACATGGTGAAGAGCATGAAGAAGGGGTCGGTGATCGTGGATCTGGCCGCAGAAAACGGCGGCAACTGCGCGCTCACGCAGCCGGGCCAGGTCGTCGAGCGCCACGGCGTCCACATCCTCGGCTACATGGACCTCCCCAGCCGTCTTGCGCCCACCGCGAGCTTCTTGTACGGGAACAACCTCGGTCACCTGCTCGCCGACATGGGCGGCAACGCCAACTTCCACGTCGATGTGAAGGACGAGGTCGTGCGCGGCTCGCTGGTGTTGCTGAACGGCGAGATCATTTGGCCGCCTCCACGCCGCGAGCCGGCTCCGTTGCCGCAGGCGCCGACCGCGCGCCCGCCCACCGTCCCCGGACCGAAGGCGCACGTGGCCAGGACCGATGAGACGAGCAGCGTCGGCACGGCCATCGGTCTGGTCGTTGGCGCACTCGCCTTCGCCGGGCTCGGCCTGGTCGCGCCCCCATCGTTCCTGACCCATCTCACCGTGTTCGCCCTCGCCTGCGTGGTCGGCTGGCAGGTCGTCTGGAACGTCACCCCCGCCCTGCACACGCCGCTGATGAGCGTCACCAACGCCATCAGCGGGATCATCGTCATCGGCGGGTTGCTCCAGGTGAGCGGCCCGCTGACAGATCCCGCGGTGCTGTTGGGCGCCGCCGCGATCTTGCTGGCCACGATCAACATCGCGGGCGGATTTCTCGTCACTCAGCGCATGCTCAAAATGTTCCAGCGTCGATAGGGAGACGGTCGTTTGCCTGAATCACTCGTCACCATCGCGTACATCGCCGCAGGGCTGCTGTTCATCTTCAGCCTCGGCGGTCTCTCGGCGCAGGAATCGGCGCGCCAGGGCAATGTGTTCGGGATCGGCGGAATGCTGCTGGCCGTGGTGGTCACCATGTTGGGCCCGCGCGTCACCAGCTACGGGCTGATGGCGGGCATGCTCGCAGTCGGCGGCGGCATCGGGGCCATTCTCGCCGCCCGCGTCGAGATGACGGCGATGCCACAGCTCGTGGCCATCCTCCACAGCTTCGTCGGCGCCGCGGCCGTGCTGGTGGGCTTCGCCTCGGCGTTCGGACCCCCAACCAGCCTGACCGGCGCCGAGGCGCGCATCCACGAGATCGAGATCTTCGTCGGGGTGTTCGTTGGAGCCGTCACCTTCACCGGTTCGGTGGTGGCGTTCGGCAAGCTCCAGGGCATCATCCGCAGCAAGCCGCTGCTGCTTGCGGGACGGCACGCCTTGAACATCGGGATGATCCTGGCGTGCGCGTACCTGGCCACGCAGTTCGTCGGCGCCGAGGGGGCCAGCGGGCATCCGCCACCCATGCCGCTCATCCTGTGCACGGTGCTGGCGTCAATCCTGGGCATCCATCTAGTGATGGCAATTGGCGGAGCCGATATGCCAGTCGTCGTGTCAATGCTCAACAGCTATTCGGGCTGGGCGGCGTCGGCCGCCGGCTTCATGCTGGCCAACGATCTGCTCATCATCACCGGCGCGCTGGTGGGGTCGAGCGGCGCCATCCTGAGCTACATCATGTGCAAGGCGATGAATCGCTCGTTCCTGAGCGTCATCCTCGGCGGCTTCGGTGCCGAGGAGGGCGCGGCCCCTGCCGCCGGCACGCAGCCCGCAGGCGAGGTGAAGAGCGTCACCGCGACCGAGGCCGCCGAGCTCCTGCGGGACGCGAAGAAGGTCATCGTCGTGCCGGGCTATGGCATGGCCGTGGCACAGGCTCAATACCCGCTCTACGAGATCACCAAGCGGCTCCGCGATCGGGGTGTGGACGTGCGGTTCGCGATCCACCCTGTGGCGGGCCGGCTGCCGGGGCACATGAACGTGCTGCTGGCAGAGGCCAAGGTGCCCTACGACATCGTCCTGGAGATGGAGGAGATCAACCACGACTTCCCCGAGACCGACGTGGTGATCGTCATTGGCGCCAACGACATCGTCAACCCCGGTGCCCTCGACGATCCGTCCAGTCCGATCTACGGGATGCCCGTCCTCGAGGTGTGGAAGGCCAAGGTCAGCATCGTGCTCAAGCGAGGAATGGCCAGCGGGTACGCCGGCGTGGAGAACCCGCTCTTCTATCTGGACAACACCCGCATGCTCTTCGGTGACGCGAAGAAGACGGTGGAAGCGCTGCTCGCCGAACTGCGGCCCGAGGGAATCGCCAAGTCCGCCTGACGAGCCCGGCCGGCGCCGGACCCACAACTCATGCGGTGCTCAACGCGGGACGAACGCCAGGAATCGCTTGGGATTCTCCTCGAAGATTTGCCGCAGCACCGCTTCTTCGACCCCGGCTTGCCGGAGGAGCGGCGCGAACACGGTGACGGCCTGGCCCAGCCCGCCGCCGCCGTTCTTCTTGAGCCCGCGGGGCGACGAGAAATCGGACGAGATGAGCAGGCGATCGCCGTGCCCGGCCTCGAGCAGCGCGCGGATGGTCGTCACTTTCTGAGCGTCGGGAACCAGCTGAATCGTGACGCGATCGAAGCCGACGTAGGCCCCGCGGCGGGCCACCGCAATCGACATCTCGGCCTCGGGATCGTCCAGGCAGCACACGTGGCCGATGGCCACGTGCGAAGGGCCGGCCCCCGCCTCCTCGAGCACATCCAGCTGACGCAGCGCCGTGTCGCGCGGAATGGCGTCCGCACCCGGCCGGGTGCCCAGATACGCGTTGTGCGTGAAGATCGGAAGCCCGGTACGGGCCTGCACCTTGGCCACCGCCTGGAACACCTTCCGCTCGTCGGGCGTCATCGCGCCGCCCTGCTGCCCGATCTCGCCGAACGCGCCGTACTTCTCGCGGACAGCTTCGGCCGCGAGGGCCGCCGCCAGCTCGTCCGCGGATTGCGCGGAGAGCGCCGGGGGGAACGACCGCTGCATGTAATAGCCGCCGCTGGCGACGATTGGCAGACCGGAGTCGGCGGTGATGCGGCGAAGGGCGTCGAGGTTGCGGCCCATGTCGGCGTGCCCGCCATCCACCAGACACGCCACACCGTCGGCGCGCGCGGCCCGCGCCTCGGCGGTCATCAACGCGACATCGTCGGTGAAGTGCTCCGACGCGCCGAGCGGAAATCGCATCGAGACGTGCTCGTGGAACAGGACCGAGCCGGAGAGGGTCGCGGGGTTCAGGTCGCCGGTGAGGGTGCGGATGACGCGGGGTGGCTGGGCGAACGCGGTCTCGATCCGCAGGGCCGCTCCCGCCGTGGCCAGCCCCAATGCGACGAGCGCCTCACGCCGGGTGGCCGCAACTGACCACGCATTGGCCGTCGGCGCTATCGGCATCGTGTCCTGGGTCGTCATTGCCCCTCCATGAGGTTGGACAGTCTACCGTGAACCGTCGCGCAGGCGCGTGCACCTTAGCCACGGCTGTGCTGTTCCGACACGCGTGTTCAACAATCGCACACGTTCGGAAAATTGCGAAATCAGGCCCAGATCCGGCCGCTGTCGCAGAAATCGCCGTTGGTGTCGCCTAGTGGCCGTTCAATAACTGCACACGCACGCCGGGGTGGCGCCTGATTTCCGGCCGATCGAAATACGTAAGTTATTACTAATCAATAGTTTATGTGGTGTAACCAAAATTGGAACTGAAGTTGCTCATGTGTGGTGGCGTAGACGCTCTTCACGCGAATGGATGAGAGCGCACAGGAGACTGATTGTGAATCGCCGTAACGAAGTACGCAAAACCGAGACAGGAGGCAACGTGGTCTGGCGCCGCGGGCTCCCGCTCGCGCTGCTTGCCTCCTTGCTCATGGGATCGGTTCCCCTCCGCGCCCAGAGCCTGCCGGGAACAGCCGTCGCTCACAAGTTCGACGCGGCCCTGAAGTCCCGGATGGCCTCGAGCGTCAACGGCGCTACCTATGAAGCGGTTATCGTCCGGCTCAAGCCGGGGGCCCGCCACGGGCTCATCCGCCGATTGAAGGCGGCTGGGCTGACGGTCTACGCCGACCTCGGCCTCGTCGAGGGCGTGGCCGTCAAGCTGCCTCGCCACTTATTGGAGCAGCTCGCCAGGGACAAGGACGTGCTCTCGGTGTCGCTCGACGCGCAAGTCCAGTCAGTCGGTCTGGTCAGCTCGCCGGCCGGTGAGGCCGAGCACGGCGGCTACTCCTTGCGCCGCACGCTCGGTCTCGAGACAGCCAGCGAGACCGCCGCCACTCAAAGCTTCCGGCAGGGAGCCAACGGCTATACGTCGGTGGTGGATGGCGGCGCCGACTCCCACAGCCCGTTGTCGAGCTTCGGTTCGGCCTCGACGATCTATGTCGAAGGCTTTGGGCGTTTTCCCGCGGGGATGCTGCTGCGCTTCGACAACCTGGTCGGCACCGGCGCCGGCCAGATTCCCCCGGGCTCGACCATCACGTCGGTTTCGCTGCGGGTGATGCAGCGGCAGAACAGCAACTCGTCCGCACAATTCACGCTCCATCGTATGGTCAGCCCGTGGGTGGTCGACGCCTCGTGGCTGAGCCTGACGACTTCGGGGCCCGGCCTGCAATTCGACAACGTCGAGGCGTCATCTTCGCCCGATGCCTCCATGCCGGTCGCTGGTGCGGCCGGTGGGCGGACATTTACCAGCGGCGCCCTGGCGGCCACGGTGCAGGGCTGGGTCAACGGCGAGACGAACAACGGGTGGGCGCTCTGGCTGAACCAGTCGTCCTCCATCCAGGTGGCGACTTCGGAAGACGGCAGTCCCTCGTCGCGACCGATGCTCACGGTTACCTACCGTGCCCCGGTGCAGACCACCTCACTCACCGGCGCGGGAGTGACGGTGGCCCTCATCGACTCGGGCGTCCTGCTCGACAGCCCGGACGCCTCGCGCCTGAAGACCACGCGCGACTTCACGACCGGCCTGCCCAATCCGCCGGCGGTCGCGCCGCTGGATCCCTACGGTCACGGCACGCACGTGGCGGGGCTCGTGGGTAGCGACCAGGCCGTTACGGCCGGCGTGGCGCCCAACGTCTCCTTCGTCAGCCTGCGGGTGCTCGACCCGCTCGGCTCGGGCATGACGAGCCACGTGATCAACGCCATCCAATGGGCGGTCGCGCATCGGGCCGCGTACGGGATTGACGTCCTAAACCTCTCGCTCGGCCACCCGCCGTACGAATCCGCCGCCACCGATCCACTCGTGCAGGCTGTCGAAGCCGCGGTCCGCGCCGGCATTGTGGTGGTCTCGTCGGCGGGAAACATCGGCAAGAACCCGGAGACAGGCCTGGTCGGCTATGCGGGCATCTCGTCGCCGGGCAACGCTCCGTCCGCGCTCACGGTGGGCGCCTTCAAGACCTTCGAGACCGCGACCCGCACTGACG
>DATLLC010000293.1:0-9688 GCA_035538015.1 Vicinamibacterales bacterium | reverse complement strand
TGGTCGCCGAGCAATGGTGCGGGGCCGCGCGCGGTCTCGCCAACGTCGTCGCCCTGTCGGCGGGCGAGCACGTCACGAGCGGCATCATCCTCGACGGGAGAGTCTGGCCGGGCGCGCACGGACGGGCCGGTTCGGTCGGCTGGCTGTCGCTCAATCCGGTGGAGCGCGAGGACTACCGGCGCCTTGGTGGCCTCGAAGCAGAGATCTCGGCCGGTGGCATCGTGCGGCGCATCGTCTGGCGCATCAAGTCGGGCGAAGGATCGACCATCGTGCAGCAGCATCAGGGCGACCTCACGCGCATCACGGTCGACCAGGTGTTTCAATGGGCGCGCACCGGTGACGGGTTGTGCGTGTCGGTCATTCGCGACACGGCGAAATACCTCGGCATGGCGGTGTCGAACCTGGCCGCCATTCTCGATCCCGAAGCGATCGTGCTCGGCGGCCTGATCCCGGCCTCCGGCGACCTGCTGCTCGAGTCAATCCGGATGGAGTGCCAGCGCCGGCTCAGCCCCGCTCAGGCCGAGCGCTTGCGAATCGTGCTCTCCCCGCTAGGCGTCGACGCGGCGGCGATCGGGGCGGCTCGCCTCGCGCGCCTCCCCGCATGATCGTCCTCGCCGGCGGGGATCTCGTCCTGGCCGACAGCGTGATCCCCGGCGGGTCGCTCCTGATCGAAGGCACTCGTATCGTCGGTATCGAGCCGGGGCCAGTGCAGCCGGCGGCTGCCGAAGTGTGCGTGCTTGCTGGCCACTTGATCGTGCCGGGGTTCATCGACGTGCATGTCCACGGTGTGGCCGGGACCGACGTCCTCGATGGGCCCGACGCGGTCTCGATCGTGGCGGCCCATCTGCCGCGATACGGCGTGACGGGCTTCTGTCCGACGACGGTGGCCTGCGATCCGCAGACGCTCGCCGTCTTTCTCGCCGCGGTGGCGCGCGCCCGCTCGGCACCGGTGCCGCGCGCAGCGATGGTGTTGCCCGCGCACCTGGAGAGCAACTTCATCAACCCGGCGTGGAGCGGCGCTCAGCCGGCGGATTGCCTGAGAACCTACGGTCGAACAGCCGGCGGAGCCGTCGACGCTGGAGCCTTCACGGCCGACGACATCATGCAGGTGCTCCACCGCGAGCAGGGCAGTGTCGGCATCGTCACCGTGGCGCCGGAAGTGGACGGTGGCCTCGAGTTGATTCGGGTGCTACGTGACCGAGGCCACATCGTATCGATCGGGCATTCGGGCGCCACCTACGACGAGGCGCGGGCGGCGATTGCCTCCGGGGTCACGCAGGCGACCCACCTGTTCAACCGGATGACGCCCCTGGCGCACCGCCTGCCCGGCGTCGTGGGTGCGGTGCTGGCCTCGCGCGAGGTGGCAGCGGAGCTCATTTGCGACGGCTACCACGTCCATCCTGCCGTCCTGTCGCTGGCGATTGGCGCCAAGTCGGTCGATCGCGTCATGGCGATTACCGACGGTACCGCTGTCGCCGGCCTGCCGGCCGGCGCTCGCGCCAGGCTGGGCGGACGTGCGATCCACGCCGGGCCGCACGCGGCCCTCCTCGAGGATGGGACGCTGGCGGGTTCCACCATTACGATGGACCGGGCGTTCCGCACGCTCGTCCAGCTCGCCGGCCTGTCGCTGCATCAGGCGGCGAGGCTCTGCGCGACGACGCCGGCAACCGAGCTCGCGCTCGGGGACCGGGGGCGGCTCGAAGCTGGTCTCCGGGCGGATATCGTGGTGTTGGACCGCGAGCTCGAGGTCGTCGAGACGTGGATCGGCGGTCTCCGCGTGACGGAACACTGACTCGGACGACTCCGTCTACTGACCCCAGGAGCCCTCATGTCCAGCCGCCTTCGACCGCTCACCCGTGCTGCCGTTGCGGTCCTGGGCCTGGGGCTCGCCGCCTGCGAGGTGAACCTCAACACCGAAGGCCTCACGGTCAGGGAGAAGCGCACGTTCGCCGTCGCCGGCCAGCCGGACCTCACCCTCGACACCTTCGACGGGTCGATCGAAATCCATTCCTGGGATCGGAACGAAGTCGAAGTCGAGATCGAGAAGCGCGGCATGGAACAGGCGCTGATTGATGGCATGACCGTGGAAGCCGAGCAGGACGGCGATCGCGTGGTGCTTCGCGTCAAGGGGCCTCCAGCGGCCGAGCGCCGCATCACCGTCGGGGTGCACATTTCGCCAACCGCGCGGCTGCTGGTGGCGGTGCCGCGCAAGAGCCTGATCAACGCGCGCACGGGTGACGGGTCGATCCGTGTCGAGAACATCGACGGGCGCCTGGCATTGCGAACCGGCGACGGCAGCGTCAGCGCCGAGCGCATCACTGGCGACATCGAGGCCAGATCGGGCGACGGGTCGATTCGCATCGACAGGGCCCAGGGCCGCCTCGACCTCGAGACCGACGACGGCAGCCTCACGATCAACGCCCGGCCCACGGTCGTGCGCGCGCGGACCGGCGACGGATCGATCCGGATGCAGCTGGAACCCGACACGTCGATGACGGATGCCTGGGACCTGGCCACCAGCGACGGCAGCATCACGCTGACGCTGCCGGCCTCGTTCAACGCCGACATCGATGCGGAGACCAGTGACGGTGCCGTCCGCTCGTCCTATCCGGGGCTGTCGACCGAGACGGAGGGCGGCGAAGGCCGCGAGCGCCGGCGCCGCGAGCTGCGCGCGAAGCTGGGTCAAGGCGGGCCGGTGCGCACCTTCAGCACCGGCGACGGCACCATCCGCTTCGAGCGCTAGCGCGGCGACGCGGCCGCGAACACGGCCGGGTCGACCTGTCCGATGGCCGCAAAGGCATCCCGGCGTTCGCGGCACTTGCTGCAGAGGCCGCAGTGGCGAGCCACGCCATCGTCGCCGCCGACCGGATTCATGCACGACAAGGTGAGCGCGAGCGGCACCGACAGCTCGAGGCCACGCCGAATCACGTCCTCTTTCTGCCACTCGAGAAAAGGCGCCGCCACTTCCACGGCGTAATCCAGCCCAAGCACGATCGCGTGTTGCATGGCGGCGAAGAATGCCGGCCGCGCATCAGGAAACGGATTGCCGGCAAGCGGTCCGAGCGCGATGCGCTGCACCCGCTTGGTGGCGGCCATGACGCCGGCCTTGGCCAGCAGCACCAGGTTGCGCCCCGTGAGATAGACGTCCTCATCGGGCGTGTCGTAGGCGGGCGGCTCGCCTCGAATCGCCCAGTGAGACGTCGCGTAGACGTCGCGCATCGTGAACTCCACGATCGACAGCGGCTCGACCCTCGCCGGCAGGCTCGGGTGCGCCAGCAGGCGCTCGACCATTTCCACCTCCAGCGCTTCCCATGCGAGGCCGACCTTCACGTAGACCGGCCACACGCGTCGTGCCTGCGCCTCGTGCGCCAGCAGCACCGCGCTGTCGAGCCCTCCGGACAAGAGAACGAGCGTGGATGGCTGCTGCGACTGCGGGTTGGCCATGCGACGACTCACGCAGGATACTGTGAGTCACGCCTTCATGACCCGAGCCATCGTCTTCGACCTCGACGGCACCCTGGTGGACTCGGCGCGGGACCTCGCGGCGGCGGCGTCCGAGCTCGTCGTGGGCTTCGGTGGGCCCCCGCTGGAGGTCGCCACGGTGGTGCCCATGGTGGGCGACGGTGCGGCCCGGCTCGTCGAGCGAGCGCTCGCTCATGCGGGTCTGGATCCCGGGATGCCCGGGGCACTCGACCGCTTCCTGGCCATCTACGATCGGCGTTTGCTGGAGCACACGCGACCCTATGACGGGATGAGCGAAGTCCTGGCCCTGCTGACCCGTTTCGGACCGCTGGCGGTCCTGACCAACAAGCCGCGCGGCGCCTCGAACGCGATTCTGGAGGGGCTCGGGCTGCGGGGTTTCTTCGCCGAGGTGATTGGCGGCGACGGGCCGTTTCCGCGCAAGCCCGATCCCGCGGGCCTGCGGGCGCTGCTGGCGCCGACCGGCGGCCTCGGCGTGATGGTCGGCGACTCGCCGGCGGACGCGAATACCGCGCGCGCGGCCGGCTGTCCTTTCGTGCTGGCCGCGTACGGATTCGGCGCCGCCAAGTTCGAGGCCGCGATACCGCCCTCAGGGGGCGTCGCGGGTCACCCGCGCGAGTTGGTGTCGGTTGTCGAGACTCTCACCTTGGACGCCGCGCGCATGCCGATCGTGATGCGCTGATCGGCGCGCCCGCGCAGCTGCACGCTGTCGGACACCTCGTCGCGCGCTTCCACCTCGATCTCCTCGCCCGGCATCAGGTGATGCTGCTCGATGAAGCGGAGGAACGCGGCGTCCTGATCGGTGACCCGCGTGACCACCAGGCGCCGACGAATGGGGCAGGTGAGCAGGGTCTCGAACTCGTGCCGCGGGACCCGTCCATCGGCCGTCGGGATCGGGTCGCCGTGCGGGTCGGCTTCGGGCCGGCCCAGCATCTCGTCGATCCGGTCGATCAGGCGATCCGAGACGACGTGTTCCAGCTGCTCCGCCTCGTCGTGGACCTCGTCCCAGCCCAGTCCCATCACCCGAACCAGGAACAGCTCGATCAGGCGATGGCGGCGGAGGACGAGCGCGGCCAGCTTCTCGCCGGCGGGCGAGAGCCGAACGCCGTTGTACGGTTCGTACTCGACCAGCCCCGATTCGGCGAGCGCCTTGACCATGGTCGTGGCGGTCCCCGGCGCGACGCCGAGCGCTGAGGCCAGCTGGCCCATGGGCAACAGGCGCTGCCCAGCGCCGAGCTGCCCCTCGCCGAGAAAGATCGCCTTCAAGTAGTTCTCGACGGTGCTTGACGGAAGCATCGCAGAATCATCAGCTTACCAGATTTTCCGAACAATCGACTTTGACATTTCGCACCACATCGTGGTTTAACTTTGTGTAATCAAAATTCTCGCGAGACCCTCGTGACTCCAACCTTCGTCCTCATCGTCGTGCTGGCCGCGTCAGCCGTTGCTCTCTGGCCCAGGGTCGGCTTGGTGGCGCTTTGGCGCCACAGGGCGCTGCGACGGAACCGGGAGCAGGCCGAGAATGCCTTGAAGCACCTGCTCGGCCAGGCCGCCGCGGGCCAGCCGGGCACGCTGTCCTCGCTGCAAGGAGTTCTCCGGACGAGTGATCGGACGCTGCTGGCGCTCATGGAGCGGCTCGAACGCGAGGGCCTCATCCGCACCGAGGGCGACCACTTCCGCTTGACCGGTGAGGGCGAGCGTCTTGCCGTGCACGTCCTCCGCGCCCACCGGCTCTGGGAGACGTATCTGACCGACGAGTTGGGAGTGCCGGTCGGCCAGGTCCATTCCCGCGCCGAGCGGGCCGAACATCAACTCACACCGGCCGACGTCGATCGCCTGTCTGCTGCGATGGGCCACCCCGAGACCGATCCGCACGGAGATCCCATCCCGAGCCGGGACGGGGAAGTTCGCCCGCCGGCGGGTACCGCGCTGAGTGGCTGGCCCCTAGCGACGCCAGTCCGCATTGTGCATCTAGAAGACGAGCCGCCGCTGGCCTTCGCTCAACTGGCCGCCTTGGGGCTGCGGCTCGGCCAGGTGGTCCACATCGTCGAGCATTCGCCGGCGCGCATGGTGCTGAGTGATGGCCAGAGCGAGTACGTGCTGGCGCCGCTGCTGGCCGCCAATGTCTACGTCGAACCCGCGGAGGCACCGGCGGATTCGCGTGCCGGCGTCCTGCGCTTGTCGGACCTCGCGCCGGGCGATCTCGGAGAAGTGATCGCGCTCGATCCGGATTGCCGCGGCTTCATGCGGCGGCGCCTCCTCGACCTGGGATTCACGCCGGGCGCGCGCGTACGGCCGGACCTCACGACCTTTGCCGGCGACCCACGCGCCTATCGCGTGCGCGGCACCACCATCGCCCTGCGTCGGGAGCAGTCGGCGCGCGTGCTCGTCCGCGCGGTCGCGTAAGGTCGCTTCCATCATGTCGAATCACGTCAACTGCGAATCGTGTCCGGTGCATGCGGAGATGGCCCGCCTCGGGGAGGCGGTCGGAGGCTTCGATCGCACCGTCGCGCTTGCCGGTAATCCCAACACCGGCAAGTCCACGCTCTTCAATGCGTTGACGGGCCTTCGGCAGCACACGGGCAACTGGCCCGGGAAGACGGTGACGCGCGCCGAGGGCGGGTTCCAGCTCGCCGGCGTGCGCTACAAGCTGGTAGACCTCCCAGGCACATACTCGCTGCTCTCCGCCTCGCAGGACGAAGAAGTGGCCCGGAACTTCCTCCTCTTCGGCCGCCCCGATTGCACGGTCGTCGTCGTCGATGCCAGCGCGCTCGAACGGAACCTGTATCTCGTCCTTCAGGTACTCGAGATCACGGATCGGGTCGTCGTCGCCGTCAACCTGATGGACGAGGCGCGTCGGCGCGGCCTGGAAGTCGACACCCGGAGCCTGGCCCGTGACCTCGGCGTCCCCGTCGTGCCGATCGTCGCCCGGACCGGCGAGAACATCATGGGGCTGCTCAACGACGTGGCCGGCGTGGCCTCGGGCGAGATCGCCACCCAGCCGCTTCGTTCGCGCGGCACACGCGAGTTCGAGCGGGCCGTCTCTCAGCTCGTGCCGCTCATCGAAGCCGCTGCGCCCGGCGTGCCCAACGCCCGGTGGATTGCCATCCGCCTCCTGGACGGCGATGCCGCGGTGGAAGAGGCGCTCGCGACCGGCCAGCTGGCCGAGCTCGTTGCCCGCCAGCAGGCGCCGGACCTTCGTTTCAGCCGCAAGATCGCATTGCAGGGGGCCCAGTGAGCGACGTCGCAGCCGCCTCTCCGGCGGACATCGTTCGCGAGGCCGCGGCGTTGAGGCGCTCGCTCGAGGCCGGCTTCCGAGAGGAAGTGGTCACCTCGCTGTACGGCGAGGTCGAGCGCATCACGCGCCGGGCGGTGCGAGACAGCGGGGCCCGTCCGCTCGAGCTGGATCAGCGCATCGATCGCATCGTCACTTCCAGGACCCTTGGCCTGCCGCTGATGCTCGGCGTCCTCGCTGTGGTCTTCTGGCTCACCATCATCGGCGCCAACGTGCCGTCGCAGATGCTGGCGACGGCGTTCTTCTGGTTCGAAGACCTGGCGGCATCGGCGTTCGAGCGGGTCGGCGCGCCGTGGTGGCTCACCGGCTTCCTGTGGCACGGGATCTACCGCGGGCTGGCGTGGGTCGTGAGCGTGATGCTCCCGCCCATGGCGATCTTCTTCCCGTTGTTCACGATCCTCGAGGACTTCGGCTATCTGCCGCGCGTGGCGTTCAACCTGGACTTCCTCTTCAAGAAGGCCGGCGCCCACGGCAAACAGGCGTTGAGCATGGCGATGGGCTTCGGCTGCAACGCTGCCGGCATCATCGCGACGCGCGTGATCGACTCACCGCGGGAACGGCTGGTGGCAATCCTCACCAACAATTTCGTGCCGTGCAACGGGCGCTTCCCGACGCTGATCATGCTGGCCACCGTGTTCGTCGCGGCTTCGTTCCCCCCCGCGGTGGCGTCGCTGGTGGCGGCGGGATCGGTCGTCGCCATCGTGCTGGTTGGCGTAATGTTCACGCTCATCGTGTCCTGGGTGCTGTCGCGTACCATTCTCAAGGGCGAAGCGTCCGCCTTCACCCTCGAACTGCCGCCGTATCGCCGTCCGGGCATCCTGCGGATTCTCTATACCTCCTTGATCGACCGCACCTTGTTCGTGCTCTGGCGCGCGATGCTCACCGCGGCGCCCGCGGGCGCGGTCATCTGGCTCCTCGGCAACATCGAGGTGGGCAGCCAGAACCTGGCCGCGCACATCGCCGGCGCCCTCAACCCGCTGGGCTGGGCCATCGGGCTCGATGGCGTCATCCTGCTCGCCTACATCATCGCCATTCCGGCGAACGAGATCGTCGTGCCGACGATGCTGATGGTGTACATGGCCCAGGGGATGATGACCGAACTGACGGGCTTCGACGCGCTGCGCGCGTTGCTGATCGACAAGCACGGCTGGACGCTGCTCACCGCCGTCAATCTGATGCTGTTCTCGCTGCTGCACAACCCCTGCGCGACGACGATCATCACGATCTACAAGGAGACGCTCAGCGCGAAATGGGCGGCCATCGGCGCCCTGATGCCCCTGGTGCTGGCGTTCGCCGTCACGTTCATGACAGCGAGTCTTGCCCGGATGTTCCTCGGGTTCTGACGCGACACTTGATTCGGCGGCTTCAGCACGCCGATGATCGGGGCAGAGCGTCAGTCCGGTGTCCCTCAACGCCGCCTTCGATTCGCCAGAGAGCAAGCGCCGCTACGTGGCCCGGCTGTTCGCCACGATCGCCGATCGCTACGACCTGATCACGCGCGTGCTCTCGTACGGGCAGGACCGGCGCTGGAAGGCTCGGCTGATCCGCGAGGCGGGCATCGGCGCGGCCGATGTCGTCCTGGATCTCGCTTGTGGCACCGGCGACGTCGCGCGGTTGGCGAGGGCTGCTGGCGCGCGTCGGGTGTTCGGCCTGGACTTGACGCCCCGAATGCTGGTCCTGGCCACGGGCCGCGGAGTGCCACCGCGCTACGTCGCAGGCGACATGGCGGCGCTGCCCGTCGGGGCGAGCGCCGTCGACGTGGTCACGACTGGCTATGGCCTACGGAACGTGCCGGACCTCGATATCGCCATCCGTGAGGTGGCTCGAGTGCTGAGGCCGGGGGGGCGCTTCCTGTCACTCGACTTCAACCGCCCCGAATCCACCGTGCTGCGCGTGTGCTTCCTAGCCTATCTGACCGTCGTCGGAGGGCTGCTGGGCTGGCTGTTGCACGGGGACCCGGACACCTATCGCTACATCCCGGCGTCGATTCAACGCTACCCCGGTGCCGAGGGTGTGGCGGCTCGCCTGTCTGCACACGGATTCACGAACGTGCGCGTCATCCCCCTGCTCTTTGGCCTGATGACCCTTCACTCCGCGTCAGGCCCGGCCCGCTCTATCGACTCGCGCGCCAGTGGCCGATGAAAGGTGTGGCTGTGGCTCTCGTCGACTCTCTTCTCACCGCGATGGTTCGCGCCGAGGGCGACGCGCTGGTCATGCACGTCGGTGAACGTCCCATCGTCGTCTCCGGCGCCAGGACGGTCGACCTGTCGAACCACGGCATGAACCTGGGCGCGATGGTGGGCATGCTCGGCCAACTGCTGTCTTCCGATGCCCAGGTCTCCCTCAAGGAGCTCGGCGCCGTCGAGCACGAGCTGCCCTCGCGTGAGGCCGACCGCTTCAGCGTCGTCGCGGCCCGAAGCGGGGACGACATCTGGATCGAGATCCGGCGACGCCGGGACACCACAGCTGCCGCGCCGGTTGAAGAGCCGGTCGAGCCGTCGCCGGAACCCGAGGCCGAGTTCTCCGACGCCGAAGCAGCCGACGCCGAAGCGGTCGTCGCTGACGACCTGGCGGGCGATGCCGACGCTGGCGAGCGCGCGTCCGTCGAGGCGCCTGGTGCCGAGGCTGTCGAGCACACGGATGTCGCGATTCGCCCCGAATTGGTGGAGGCCGCGTCCATCGGCGAGTCCATCGACGATCGCGTCGAGTCGGAGCAGGCCGCCGAGCCCATCGAGCCGGAGCAAGTCGGTCTGCCAGACTCCGAGCGCACCGAGTCTTCCGCCGAATCCGATGCCGGTGTCTCGAGCTCTGGCGCCGACGCTGCCACGATACCCATTCCGGACGATCAGTTCGCGGCGACCGCAATCGAAACGCTCCAGCCCGCTTCCGTGCCGGCCGACGCCGAGCTCGAAA
>DATLLC010000292.1:0-13670 GCA_035538015.1 Vicinamibacterales bacterium | reverse complement strand
CGATCTCCTCCGAGGTCGGTTCGCGGCCGAGCTCCTGCACCAGCGCGCGCGAGGTGCGGATCAGCTTGTTGATCGTCTCGATCATGTGGACCGGGATGCGGTTCGTCCGCGCCTGGTCGGCGATGGCGCGGGTGATCGCCTGGCGGATCCACCACGTCGCGTAGGTCGAAAACTTGTAGCCGCGGCGGTACTCGAACTTGTCCACGGCCTTCATCAGGCCGATGTTGCCTTCCTGGATCAGGTCCAGGAACTGCAGGCCGCGGTTCGTGTACTTCTTGGCAATCGAGACGACGAGACGGAGGTTGGCTTCGACCAGCTCCTTCTTCGCCTGCTCGGCCTGGGCCTCGCCGCGCATGATCACTTCGAGCGTGTGCCGCAGGTGCTCGACGCTCTCCTCGAGATCGTCGGTCTTCTGCTTGATCTCGGCGGCCAGCTCCTTGCGGCGCTTCTCGAGGTTCTTGCGTTCCTCTTCCTTGAGCTTCGGCTTCCGGGTCTTCGCCGTCAGCGTCTTCTTCATGTTGTCGAGCTCGCGCTGCATCTTCGACACGCGCTCGACGATGTCCTTGACCTCTTCGACGAGGCGGCGCTTCACCGGTTCGGTGAACTCGATCTTGCGGATCAGGCGCGACAGCTCGATCTCCGCGCGCATCTTCTTCCACTTGGCGCGGCGGTACTTCTTCTTGTCGGCCTTGAGCACGACGTTCAGCTTCTCGGTGAGCTTCTCGACCGCCAGCCGCGCCTTGCGCACCCCGTCGACCTCGCGCAGGAACTTCTGCGCGCGCTCCTCGATGCGATCGTCGGTGATCTCCTCGTCGTTGAAGATCACCAGCTCGCGGATGGTGCGCTCGCCCGCCTTGAGAGCCTCGCCCATGCGGATGACCGCCTTGGCAATCGCCGGCATGCGCGAGATTGACTTGATGACCGAGAGCTTGCCCTGCTCGATGCGCTTGGCGATCGCCACCTCACCCTCGCGGGTGAGCAGGGGCACCGTGCCCATCTCGCGCAGATACATGCGGACCGGGTCGTTGGTCTTGTCGAGCGCGCCGGGGGTGAGGTCCAGCTCCATGCCGTCCTCGCCGGCCGCCGGGCCCTCGCCGCGCTCCATACCCTCGCGCTCGCGGTAGCCCTTCTCGGAGTCGACCAGGTCGATGCCCGCCGCTCCGAACACGCTCATCAGCTCGTCGAGGTCCTCGGGCGACGAGGTCAGATCCGCCGGCAGCAGATCGTTCACTTCGTCATACAGCAGGTAGCCCTTCTCCTTGCCGATGATGATGAGCTGTCGTACTTCGTCAAACCTGTCTTCAAGGGACAAGGGCAAAACCTCCTGCAATGAATGCGTGCATCCCCGGACGGGGAAGCCCTCTATTGTAACGCGCGAACTACTCGTTTCGTTTACACCAGACGCAGGCCGCTAGAGCTTTTCGGGCGCGAGGAGCCGTCCCAGTTCCAGTTTCTTCTGCAGCAGCGCCACCAGGTCGGCCTCAACGTCCCCGCGGCCCTGCAGCCCGTCGATTTCGCGCTGGACGTCGGCGAGTTGCCGTTCGTACTTCAGCCGTTTCAGGGATTTGACCGAGGACTCGGCGTCCAGCACAGGGGCAGCCGCTTCCGACGCGATCGCGGCCAGCCGACGGGCCTCCTCAGTACTTAGACGCTCCATCAGGAGATTTGGGAGGTCGGCCGGATCGTCGACTGGAATCTCCCGCACCAGCTTGAATAGGTTGGATGAGCTAAGTCCTTCAAGATCAGCATCTTCCAGCGTCAGTACCGACGTGAGGACCCGCTCCGGCTGGTGGATGAGACCCCACAGCAGGCCCCGCTCCGCCGGCCGGAGGTGCCCGCCGACGATCGGGGCCCTCGCCGCCGGCAGTTCGGTCTTCCGAGCGGCCGCCGCCTTGCGGATTTCAGCGCGAACTACCTCTTCCGTAACTCGGGCCTTGTGCGCCAGGCGGTCTGCGAACTGATCGCGGGTGGCCGGATCCGGAATGCGGGCCGCCACCCCGAGCATGGTGCGCAGAAATTCACGCCTTGGCTCGTCCCGCGAAAGGTCCTGGCCGGCGGCGGCACGGTCGAGCAGGAAGTCGAGATACGGCCGGGAGGTCTTCAGCTGCTGGACAAACGCTTCGCCGCCGCGGCGCTGGACGAATGTGTCGGGGTCCATCCCCTCCGGCAGGCGGACGACGTTGACGTCGAACCCCTCTCCGACCAGTAGCTCCGAGCTCCGCCCCGCCGCCGTCTGTCCTGCCGAATCCGGGTCGTAGCAGAGCACCGTCTTCGACGCGAACCGGCGCAGATGCTGCGCCTGCGGCACGGTCAGCGCCGTGCCGCACGTAGCGACCACCGGCAGCCCGCCGGCCTGGAACACCTGCGCGAAGTCGAAGTAGCCCTCGACCACGATCGCGAACCCCCGCTTCCGGATCTCGCCCTTGGTGAGGTTCAACCCGTAGAGCGTCCGGCTCTTGTTGTAGAGCGCGGTCTCGGGCGAGTTGAGGTACTTCGGCACCTGGTCCTTCTCCAGCGCGCGGCCGCCGAAGGCGATCACCGAGCCGGTATCCCTCGCAATCGGCACCATCAGCCGGTTCCTGAACCGGTCCACCTCACTACCATCGTCGCGACGCGAGATCAGGCCACTTGCCACCAGCTGTGCCGGGACGAAGCCGGACTTGACCAGCCGCTGGCGCAGCGTGTCGCGCCCCGGTGGCGCGTACCCGATCTGCAGGCGCGCCACCGTGTCCGGCGTGAGACCCCGTTCCTCGAGCAGGTACTGGCGGATGCGCGCGGCCGGGGCCGACTCGAGTTGCTCGCGGAAGTACGCTGTGGCGATCTCGTGCATCTTGAGCAGCGACTCACGCTCGGCGGCGCTGTCGTGCGCGCCGTCACCCGTCTCCATCTCGGGGACCGGAATCCCGAACCGCTGTGCGAGCTGGCGCACGGCGTCCTGGAATCCGACCTGCTCCTTCAGCTCGATGAACTTGAAGACGTCGCCGCCGACGCCGCAGCCGAAGCAATGGAAGAACCCGCGGTCCCGGTTGACGTTGAACGACGGCGACTTCTCGCCATGGAACGGACAGAGGCCCTTGTAGCTCGTGCCCGCCTTGCGAAGCGACACGTAGTCCGAGATGACGGTGACGATGTCGGCCGCGGCGCGGACCTCGTCGATGAAGGGTTGCGGAAACTTCACGGGCGGATCGTCCGATCATACGCCCCGCTCGCGCTCACGGATGAAGGTGCGCCGCGCCGGGCTGCGTTGACCGAAGGTCGGCCAGTTGGCCGTGACGCTACTTGGGGGTCTCGGCCCGCCGGATCGTACGAATTCGCAGGACCGCCACTTCGGCGGCCCGCCGCACCGACGGGTCGCCGTCGGTGGTCAACCGGGACAACTCGGCCTCCACCAGGGGGCCGTCCGTGAACCCGGCCGCAATCGCGGTGCGCGCGCGCACGACCGGGTCTCGAGATTGGAGGTACGGCGCGATGGCGTCGGGTTTGGCACGTCCCAGCTCGACGACGTACTCAATCGCCTGATCGGCCAGATCGCGGTCCGCCAGCGATTGCATGACCCGATCGAGATAGGGGCGGCCACCGGCTGCCAACGCGAACGCCATGGCGAGCCGAACGGGTTCGTCCCGTTCTTCCGTGAGTCGCTGCTCGACGGCCACGACATCCGTGTCACGAATCCCGCCGAGCCGGGCGATGCCCTCGTAGGCGGAGCGGCGGCGCTCAGCCATGTTCGAGAACCGCTCTTGCGCAAACAGGCCGGCGCTTGAAGGATGGGCGATGCGGGCCAGCGCATCCAGCGCAGCGCGGCCGGCAGTGGCACCCTCGTAATAATCGAGCTGCTGGCCAAGGGCGACGAGCGCCCTGGCTTCGCGCATCTCTCCCACCGCGCGCATCGCGGCGAGCCGGACCGACAAGACCGGATCGACAATCTGCCCGATCAGCTGATCGCCGGCCCGCGTGGCACGCAAGCGGCCGAGTGCCCGCACGGCGGCAAGTCGCACCTCGTCTGAGGGATCGGCGAGCGAGTAAGTAAGTTCGTCGGCCACGCGTGCATCGATGGGCGGCGTCAGCACGACGCCGAGCGCGTAGGCGGCATCGCGTCGCTCTGACGGCCAGTCGTCGGCGAGCGCTCGCACGAGGTTCGGGACCAGCGCGGGCGGCAGCGCCCACGGCGTCGCCAGGTATGGCGACCATTCGAACGCGTCCTCCGCGGACTGCACCCGCCGTTTCGGCGGCGGCTCCACGAAAATTGCGACCACCGCCAGGATCGCGTCATGGCGAATGTCGCGGACGGGGTCGGCCACGAGCAGGCTGATGGGTTCGAGCGCTTCAGGTCCCATCGCTGCCAGTGCCTTCAACGCGTCGCGTCGCACCTTCGGCTCGGCGCTGTTCACGTTGGCGGACAGCTGACGGAAGGTGGTGGCGTCCGGCCCCTGGTCGGCGCCCGAGGCGGCACCGAGCCCCTCGGAGCGGGACGTGAGCGTCCCCAGCAGGAGCAGCCCCGCCATCCATCCCTGCCTCACCCGGCGAGACCTGCGCGACGTAAGGTTCGTGGCGGACATCAGAATCGCAATGTGAGGAAAGCGCTGATGGGCAACGACCACCGGCTGCCGGTGTCGTTGATGGACTCGAGACCCGTTCCAGACAGGATGGAGGCGGCGCTCGGTTTGGGCTGGTAGCGCAGGCCGACTTCGGCGCCGATGGCAATCACGTCGGATAGGTCGTGACTGATGCCGGTGTCGGCGCCGAGGATGAACAGGGTGGACTGGTCGAAGTAGTCCAGGTCGGTCAGGGTGAGGCCGAGCTCGAGCACGCGGATGGTGGCGCCGACCGGTTCGTGAAAGCGGACACCGCCAACGCCGGCTGCGTAGGTTCGGGTCGGTCCCTCCGGCCGGAAGTAGTAGCGCACGCCGCCTTCGATGTCGATGGCGGACGTGTTACCGAAACGTGTGTAGAGCGGATAGCCGCCGGAGGACCCGGTCACCCGTTCGGTGGCGTTCATCTTGTTGTAGGCGAACGTGACGAACGCCTCCTTGTTGTAGTCGAGCCCCAGGTTGCCCATGAAGCGAACCCGCAGGGCGTCACTGAAGTGGTTGCCATACGCCTGCTCGACAAAAACCGTGGGTGTGCTGTTGATACGGCCTACAGCCTCGTTGATCACGTTGCCGCTCAGCGCTAACCCGGTCCCGAGCGAAAGCGTGAAGGAGTGCGTGTTCTCCATCCCCTGCGCACGCACTGTTGACGGCCACGACAGCGCGGCCAGCGCCGCCACCAGGACAAAACCAACTCGGGTCAATATGGGCTCCTACCGAGAACAGGCCGGCCGAAAGCAGCCAGCCGTCGCCAAGCCTGGCGTGCGCGATGTGTCTGGGGAGCGTGATTCGCCTGGCGCAACCCGGGCCTCGCATCGCGTCGCTGCCCGGAATTTCACTATATGTCGCTGACCGCTTGTTAGCAATCGCCGAGCACCCTGGGTGCCAGATTTCGCGATCCGTTCATTCCTTGAGCTCCACTACCGTCGCCCCACCGCCCCCCTGATTCTCTGGCGCCTGCGCGTATTTCAGCACGAGCGGATGGTCCTTGAGGAAGGCGTGGACGCCCTTGCGCAGCTGGCCGGTCCCGAAGCCGTGGACGATGCGAATCTCGCGGAGGTCGGTGACCATCGAGTCGTCGAGAAAGCGGGCCACCCGGTCCACCGCCTCGTCGACCGTACAGCCGATGACATTGATCTCGCTGAGGAGCCCCTCGCGCGGCTTGAGCTCCACCGTCACGCGGACTCTCGCTGGTGAGCTGGCCTTGCCACTCGGCGGGCCTCCAATCACGCGCAGCTCCTTCGCCTTTGCGCGCATCCGCTTGCCCCGGACGTCCACCTCCACCTGCGATCCTGAGATCGAGACCACGGAACCTTCGATGCCGAGAGTCCCGACCACCACCTTGGCCCCGACCACCAGCGGCGTCGGGCCCGAAGAGGTAGCGGCTGCGCCGACTGGCGAGTCCTCCACGGAGACGGCTGCCGGGTTACGCAAGGTCTCCGCGATCTGCTCGATCGCCGCGCGTGCCTCGGAACGGGCCGCGCCCGACTCGCCGGTGTTGACCATCGCCCCGGCGGCGCGTAGCGACGCCTTCTCGAGCAGTGACTCGGATCGTTCCTTGAGCCGATCGATGACCGAATCGATGTCGCGACGCGCCTGCCGCAGCCGCTCGTCGATCTTTTCGTTGAGTCGTTTCTTGAAGGCGTCCTCTCGCTCGGTCAGCGCACGGTCGCGTGCATCCATCGCCGCTTTCTGATCGTTGAACGCGCGGCGTTCCCGGTCCAGGCGGGTCTTCTCGGCATCGAGCGCCCGTGCCTGCGCATCGATGCGATCGAGGCGCGCCTGCACGCGCTTCTGGTCGTCGCTGAGGAACCCGCGCGCCGCGGCGACCACCGAGAGCGGCATCCCGAGCCGCTGCGCCATCTCGATCGCCAGGCTGCGTCCGGGGGCGCCGTAGACCAGACGATACGTCGGTGCGTAGGTTTGCGGATCGAACGCGAATCCGGCAACCGTCACGCCCTCGGTGGTCGTGCCCCACGCTTTCACTGCATCGAAGTGCGTCGTCGCGATCAGGTGCGCGCCGCGCTGGCGGAAGTGACTGACCAGCGCCGTGGCCAGCGCGCCGCCTTCGTTGGGGTCGGTGCCGGTTCCCACCTCGTCGAGCAGGACCAGTGCCGGTAGCTGCAGGGCGCGGTCCATCGCCACCAGATTGGCGATGTGCCCCGAGAACGTACTGAGACTGGCCGCGATCGACTGCTCGTCGCCGATGTCCGCGAAGACCGAGCGGAACACGGGCAGGCGGGCGGTCGTGGCGGGGATGTGCAGGCCCGACTGCGCCATCAGGGCGAAGAGTCCGGCCGTCTTGAGCGCGACCGTCTTGCCTCCCGTGTTCGGTCCCGTCATCAGCAGCACCCGGCTTGGCGGCTCGAGCACGATGTCGATGGGAACGGCCTTTTCGAGGAGCGGGTGCCGCGCACCGCGCAGTTCCAACGATCGATCGGCGACCAGCGTGGGCTCGATGCCGGCCACCTGCGCGCTGTGCCGTGCCCGCGCCTGCACCACGTCGAGCTCGGTGGCAACCGTTTCGATCGCCTTGACGTCGCCCGGCCGATGCCGGAAGCGGTCCGTGAGCGCGAGGAGGATCCTGAAAATCTCCTCCCGCTCACGCTCCTCGAGCTCGACGATGTCGTTGTTGATCTCGACCGTCGCCGCGGGCTCTAGGAACAGGCTGGCGCCGCTGGCCGAGCTTCCGTGCACGATGCCCGGCACGTTGCCGCGATGCTCGGCCCGCACCAGCAGCACGAAGCGGCCATTGCGCTCCGTCACCACATCGTCCTGCAGGTACTTCGACGTGTCCTTGCCGCGGGCGAACTGCTCGAGGGTGTGGCGAAGCCGCTGTCGGAGCTGGCGCAGACGCTCGCGGATATTGCGGAGCGCCGGGCTCGCATCGTCCAGCACTTCCCCTGAGACGTCGATGGCCTCGCGAACGGCGCGCACTTCACTCGAAAAGCTGGCGATGCGGCTGACGATGGCCTCGAGAATCGGGAAGGAGCCAGTCGCCCCGAGAATGACCGCGCGCGTCCGCTCCACCGAGTCGATGAACTCAGCCAGCGTCCGGAGCGCCAGCGGCTCGAGCGGCCGGCCTTCGATCGAGAGACCGGCGAGCGCCTCGGTCAGCCCCGGCCCGGCGCGCAGCGGGAACGCGGGGTTCTGCTCGAAGAAGCGGACGCTTTCGGTTGTCGCGCGCTGGAGCGTGGCCACGTCCCGCGGATCGCCGACCGGCTTGACCGCCTCGAGCCGCGCGCGCCCGAGCGGCGTCAGCGAGAGCCCGGCGACGTCGGCGACGATGCGGTCGAATTCGAGGGTGCGGGTCGCGAACATGGATCAGGGGATCAGGGATCAGGGATCAGGGATCAGGGATCTGGGATCAGGGATCCTTGAGCGATGCTCAGCGTCAGACCTGACCCCTGACCCCTGGTGGCTGATCCCTTCAGAGGTGATTGATCATACTGGCGATGCAGCCGGCGCCGAAGCCGTTGTCGATGTTCACCACCGACACGCCATTGGCGCACGAGTTGAGCATGCCGAGCAGCGCCGCGATGCCGCCGAAGCTGGCGCCGTAGCCGATGCTGGTGGGCACCGCGATCACCGGCACGTCGACCATGCCGGCAACCACGCTCGGCAGCGCGCCTTCCATGCCGGCTACCACGATGATGATCCGGGCCGACTCCAGGCGTTCCCGCTCCCGAAGCAGGCGGTGCAGGCCGGCCACTCCGACGTCATACAGCCGCTCGACAGGGTTTCCCATCAGCTCGGCTGTTACAGCCGCTTCTTCCGCTACCGGAATGTCAGAGGTGCCCGCCGACGCAATCGCGATGGTCCCCTTGCCAGGCGGCACGTCCCGTGCAAGGGTGATGGCGCGGGCGAGTTGGTGGTAGCGCGCGTCCGGCACTCGGGCCTGGACGACGCGCCAGGCCGCCTCGTCCACCCGGGTCACCAGGAGGGGTTGGCCGCGCTCGACGATGGCGGCCGCGATCCCGGCAATCTGCTCGGCAGTCTTGCCCAATCCGAGCACGACTTCCGGGAAGCCCTGGCGCGTTGCGCGGTGGTGGTCCACGCGCGCGAAGCCCAAATCGGCCAGCGGTGCCGCTCGCAAAGCGGCGAGCAGACGCTGATGGGCCTCGGCAGCTGGGGTGTGCCCCTCTTGGACCCGGTCGAGGAGGTGGCGGAGCTCTTCTGGGCTCATGGTCGCCTATCGTGCCTGTTTTGTTGACTTTAGCGGAATCGAAGGTACAATGATGGTTTGCGCGGGGCGTATCCAGCCCGACCGAGCATGACGCCGACAGAAACCCTCATCCTCGCATCGTACTTCTTCGTCCTCTTGATCCTCGCCGTCTACGGGTGGCACCGGTACTACCTGGTCTACCTGTACATGAGGCACAAGTCGGAGCAGCCCGTCCCGGTCGCACAGTTCCAGGACCTGCCCACAATCACCATCCAGCTACCGCTCTTCAACGAGATGTACGTCGTCGATCGCCTGATCGACGCCATCTGCCAGATCGACTACCCGCGCGACCGGCTGGAGATCCAGGTCCTCGACGACTCGACCGACGAGACCCAGGCCATTGCCGAGCTCGCCGTACGGCGGCACTCCGCGCACGGCATCGATATCACCTACCTGCATCGTGAGGACCGGACCGGTTACAAGGCCGGAGCGCTCGAGGCCGGGCTGAAGGTGGCGAAGGGCCAGTTCGTGGCCATCTTCGATGCGGACTTCCTGCCGCGGCCCGACTTCCTGATGCGGACCGTGCACTTCTTCACGGACGCAGGCGTGGCGATGGTGCAGGCGCGGTGGGGGCACATCAACCAGGAGTACTCACTGCTCACCCGGATCCAGGGGATCCTGCTCGACGCGCACTTCGTGATCGAGCACGGTGCCCGCAACCGGGGCGGGTGCTTCTTCAACTTCAACGGTACGGCCGGCATCTGGCGCCGGGAGGCCATCGCCGATGGCGGCGGGTGGCAGCACGATACGCTAACCGAGGACCTGGATCTCAGCTATCGGACGCAGCTAAAGGGCTGGCGTTTCGTCTTCGTCCAGGACCATGTCGCGCCGGCGGAGCTGCCGGTGGAGATGAACGCGTTCAAGAGCCAGCAGCATCGATGGGCCAAGGGGTCCATCCAGACCTTCCTGAAGCTGATGCCGCGCATCCTGCGCTCCGCGCAGCCGGCCAGGGTCAAGGCCGAGGCGTTCTTCCACCTCTCGGCGAACCTGAACTACCCGCTGATGGTGGTGCTGTCGATCCTGATGGGCCCTTCCATGGTGATCCGCTACAACATGGGGTGGTACGAGATGATGCTCATCGACATCCCGCTGTTCTTCGCGGCGACGGCGTCGGTGGCGAACTTCTACATGGTGTCCCAGCGTGAGATCTACCCGCGGACGTGGACCGAGCGGCTCAAGTACCTGCCGTTCCTGATGTCCATCGGCATCGGCCTCGCGGTCAACAACACGAAGGCCGTGTTGGAAGCCCTCTTCCACAAGCCGAGCGAGTTCGAGCGGACGCCGAAGTACGGCGTCGAGGGTCGCACCGACGACTGGGCGACGAAGAAGTATCGGCAGTCGGTCGCCGTGCAGCCGCTGATCGAGGTGGCGCTCGGCGTCTACTTCACCGGCACACTCTTCTACGCGCTCGCCAACGGCATTTATGGCACCGTGCCCTTCCTGATGCTGTTCCAGGTCGGCTTCCTCTACACCGGCCTGCTGTCGCTCTTCCAGCAGTTCGGCGGCGAGACGGTGGTCGCCGTGGCGCAGAGCAAGGAAGCGTAAGGGCGAGGACTTCCGCCTCAGACGGCCCAGCTGAGTATGCCGTCCGCGACTTGCGACGGGAACGACGAGAGCGCCCGCGTTGCCGGGCCTCGCGTGACCGCGCCGCTCGTGCTGTAGTTCGACCCGTGACAGGGGCAGACGAAATTCGGACTCTGGAACCCCGACACCGTGCAGCCCTCGTGCGTGCAGATGGCGGTCAAGACCGAAAACGCCTGATCGCCGGTGCGATAGACGAGATAGCTGCTCGAGCCGGCCTGCACCAGCGCCGCCGACCCGTTGGTGGCGAGGGGTGTTCCTGCGAGGGTCACCGATACCCGGCCGCCGCTCAACGAGCCGCTGATGGTCGACAGCTGCGGAGCTGCGCCACCCGAGGGCGACGTCCCGCTGTCGCCGCCGCAGGCCGAAGCCAGGGCACCAACGGCGAGCACCGATGCCATCTGGCACGCCTGTGAACAGAAACGGCGTCGGCTCGCATCCGAAACCATACCGTAATCGATTGTGGACACTCGACCTCCCCAGTTGGCGCCGCCGCGGAGGGCTGCAAGGGGAAGGCCACCGTCCCCACGGCGGTCGCCGCCGACAGCGTCGTCGCCGCCGCGCCGCCGTCCTTACGCCGTTCGTACGCGCTTACGCTGCTGGGAAACCGATGGCCAGCGACCGAGAACCTCAGAACCTCAGAACATCAGAACCCCAGAACCCCCTGTAACATCTCCATTCATGTCCGCCGATCCAAAAGCCAAGGCCGGTCTCGAAGACATCGTCGCTACCTCGTCGCGCATCTGCTTCCTGGACGGCGACCGTGGCGTGCTCGCCTATTGCGGCTACGACATCCACGACCTGGCGCGCCACGCGTCGTTCGAGGAGACATGCTTTCTCCTGTGGCACGGGCGGCTGCCGACGCGGCCGGAGCTTGGCGATCTCCAATCACAGCTGGCGGCGGCGCGGCCTCTGCCGGAGTCCATCCTGCGGCTGATGAAGATGCTGCCGCCCTCCGATGGGATGGATGCGCTGCGGACACTGACCTCGGCCCTGGCGCACTACGATCCCGACGCGTCCGATAACTCGCCCGCGGCCTCGTATCGCAAGGCAGTCCGGCTCACGGCGCAGATCGCGAGCCTCGTCGCGACCTGGGGACGTATGCAGCAGGGAGGCGGGCCCGTTGCCCCCGACCCGGCCATGGGCCACGCCGCGAACTTCCTCTACATGCTGTTCGGCGATCGGCCGACCGCGACCGCGGTGCGGGCGATGGACATCGCGCTGACCCTGCACGCCGACCACGAACTGAATGCGTCCACCTTCGCCGCCCGCGTCGCCGCCGCCACCCTCACCGACATCCACTCGGCCATCGTCGCCGGCATCGCCACGCTGAAGGGGCCGCTCCACGGAGGCGCCAACGCCGAAGTGATGAAGATGCTGATCGAGATCGGCCAGGACGCGCCCGCCGATCGCATCGACGCGTTCGTCAAGGGCAAGTTGGCCCGCAAGGAGAAGATCGCCGGCTTCGGCCATCGCGTCTACCGGACCGAGGATCCGCGCGCGACGCACCTGCGCCAGATGTCGAAGCAGATCGGGCAACAGGTGGGTAACCCCCGATGGTTCGAGATGTCCGAGCGCATCGAGGGCCTGGTGAAGTCGGAGAAGAAGCTGTATCCGAACGTGGACTTCTACTCGGCTTCGATGTATTACACGATGGGAATCGCCATCGATCTCTACACGCCGATCTTCGCCGTGAGCCGGATCTCGGGCTGGACCGCGCACGTGCTGGAGCAACTGGCGAACAACCGGTTGATCCGCCCGCGAGCGGACTATACGGGCCCTGCCTACCCGCAGCCCTGGCTGCCCGTGGAGCACCGCTGACCGCTCGCTGCGAGCCACCGGCGAAGTGAAGGCACGAGGCACCAGTTAGAAGGCACTAGGCACGCAAAAGGCAGAAGGGAAGGCCCCGCCCAGGTGGAACCGACCGCACCCCCTACGCTCCTCTGCATCGACGACGATCCCCTGCAGCACCGGATCGTCGAGCGTCTGCTGCACGAGTTCGCCCACACCCGCTATGGCCTGGACAGCGCCCTGACGTACGACGATGGGCTGGCAAAGCTGATGACGGGTGCGTATACCGTCTGCCTGCTCGACTTCAGGCTCGACCGCGGCACGGGCATCGACCTGCTATGCGAGTTACGGCGACTGAGCATCGAGACGCCGGTCGTCGTGATGACGGTGGCGGACACCGAGGACGTGGATATCGCCGCGGCCGAGGCCGGGGCGGCCGATTTCCTGCTCAAGTCCGAGCTCACCCCGCGCCTGCTGGAACGCACCGTGCGCTACGCCGAGAAGCTGGGAGCGACCATGCGCCAACTGCGTGCGCTGGCGCTGAGGGACGAGCTGACGGGTCTGCTCAACCGGCGCGAGTTGCAGAACCTGTTGCAGAACGAATGGCTGCGCGCGGTCCGCTTCAAGCGGCCGTTTTCGCTGGGTCTTGCCGACATCGACCGCTTCAAGCGCGTGAACGACGAGTACGGCCATCCGGTGGGAGACCGCGTCATCCGTCACGTGGGACAGGTGCTCGAGACGACGCTGCGGCGGCTCGATCGCGTGGCGCGTTTCGGCGGCGAGGAGTTCGCGATCCTGATGCCCGAGACGGGCCGTCGCGAGGCCGCCATTGCGATGGAGCGCGTCCGTGTCGCCCTGGCGCAGTCGCCCTGCCCGGTGCCCGAACACGGACGCGACCTGGCCATCACCCTCAGCATCGGGGTCGCTGTCCCGCTCGAGGACGCCGACAGCATCGAGGGCCTGATCAAGGCCGCCGACCGGCGGCTCTATGCGGCCAAGCACGGCGGGCGCGACCGCGTCTGCCTCGACGGCTGAGGCACATGCCGGCTCGTGCCACCTTGCTCGGCGTCCCCTGGGACGGCTCGTCCTCATTTCTCCGGGGCGCGGCCGCCGCCCCGGACGCTATTCGCGCGGCGTTGTGGTCCGCTTCGAGCAATCCCTGGAACGAGTACGGCGATGACGTCTCGGCCCCCGACGTCCTCGACGATGCCGGCAACCTCGCGCTCCCTGAGGATGCCGCCGCTGCGAGGGAGGCGATCACGGCCGGAGTCGCCGCCCTCCTGAACGACGGCAGCCGCCCCCTGGTGCTCGGCGGCGATCACTCCATCACCTATCCGATTCTCAGGGCGCGAGCGGGGCAGGCCCCGGCGACCACGATCCTGCACTTCGACGCGCACGGCGACATGTACGACGCCTTCGAGGGCGATCGCTACTCGCATGCGTGCCCGTTCGCGCGCGTGATGGAAGAGGGACTGGCGGCTCGGCTG
>DATLLC010000291.1:0-3935 GCA_035538015.1 Vicinamibacterales bacterium | reverse complement strand
ATCGCTTCAGCGAGAAGTGATCCCCTTCGCGCCGCGCGACGGCCTCTCGCAGGCGGTGGATGTCCCGCGTGCCCAGCCAGTACATCACGGCCGCGCCGGGGAACATCGCGTTCTTGACGGCCTCGGCGCGCGCGGCCGCGGCCGGCATCAGGCCTCGCGACTCGTAGAACTGCGCCGTCTCGTCGAGCGACAGCCCACCGGCGTGCAGCGCCAGGTCGGCCACGGCACGCGCGGCAAGGCGGACCCGCGTGTGCTGCTGCGCCACCTGATCCAGAGGCGTCAGCAGGCCGATCTCCTCCGCCAGGTCACAGGCATAGCAAGCCCAGCCCTCCGCCAGGGTGCCGCTGGAGAACATCGCAATGCGGCTGGCCGCGTCCACGGCCGCCACCTGCCCGATGCGGGAACGCGACACGTATGCGTGCGCGTTCTGCACGTGATGGCCGAGTCCGCCATGGTGGACGACGTGGTTCAGGAGAATCGTGCTGTCGTTGGCGGCGGCAAGGCGGCGGTCGAGCTCCTCGCCGGACGCGCCATCGATGGGAGTGATGACGTAGTCGTGGACCGGAAGGGCATCGAAGGGGGCCGGAGACCGGTAGAACAGATAGTAGAGCTGCGACGCGGCGTCACGCGTGTGCGCCGGGATGGGCACGTAGCGGAGGGGTCGGTCCGGCCACGTCACCAGGTCTGCGGCGAGAACGGCCTCGTGACAGCGGCGCCAGGTTCGCTCGAAGCGGGGCAGGTAGTCGCCGGCGGTGGGTCGTTGAGCGCCGAGCTGGGCCTGGGCGTCGGTCCAGGACGGGACGCTTGCGTCGCGGAGGCGAAGGGCGAGGCCCGCGTGTGCATCGTCGAGGGCCTGGCGCGCCTCGGTCAGCAGATCGTTAATGGGCGTGGCGCACCAATGGCCACGGCGCAGCAGGAGCTCGAGCAGGTCGCTTCCCGCGGACGCGTCGCGGTCGGCGGCGATGGCGAGATCCTGCGCCAGCCAGGCCCGGAAGCGCGCAAAGGCGTCGGCGGCGATCGCACAATTTGCAACAAAATCGGATGTCACTGGGCCAGGCCCCGTGACATCTCCCCACGCCACGAGGCTCTGCCCGAACAGGACCTCACCAGCCTCGCACTCCCGCACGGCCTTGTCGCGCCACGCCGTCGGCGACGCGGTCAACGTCCGCCGCGCATCGTCCAAGAACCGCGGAATCGCGCGGAGGCGCGCCGCGGCCGCCTCCAGCCGCTCGGGCAAGGGCGCGAAGTCGCGCGTGACCAACGCGATCACGGAAAAGATCGCTTCGCCGGTCCAGAGCGCGGGATTACCGCGATAGAAGTGCGTACCCGCGTGCTCGGCGATCTGGATCTCCAGGAAGCCGTCCGCCAGCGCGAGGTCCACCTGCTCCGGGAACGCGCCTACCTGCGGGTCGGGTACGCGGCCCGCGCCGTCGAGCACCGCGCGGAGGTCCTGCATCTCCGCCACCGCCGCCTCGAGCCCTTCCGGCGACCAATCCGGGAGCCGATGGTCGTGAGCGTGAACGCCGGTAAAGGTCGCCGTCACCGGCCGCTGCCGGTAGTAGCGCTCGAAGAACAGATCCAGCGCGGCCGATGGCATCATGCGAGCGGCAGCGCCACCCATCGCCGCTCCCGGTACGACGCCTCCACCGCGTTGATCGTCTCCTGCACCCACGCTCCATCTTCGAAGTTCCCCTCGTTGCCCGGCGCCTCGCCGAGGATTTCGCTGATGAAGCTGCTGACCAGGTTGGCGTAGAACAGCGACCGCCACGACTCTTCGCGATTGCCGCCCGGAGGATAGAAGCGCTCCGGCACTGGCAGCTCGCGGAATTCCACCTGGTCCGCGGTGGCCGACCAGAGCCGCTCGCAGATGCCGCCCTCCTCGACGAGGCGGCAGATGATGGCGCCCGTGGACCCGTAGATCCTCGCCTCGATACCTGGATAGTTGCCAACGGTCACGAAGCTCGTCTGGATCGAGCACAGCGCGCCGTTCGCGAACTCACCCATGAAGATGTCTCCATCGTCGATGTTCATGCGCATCATACGGCCGGTCGCGCGTACCACTCGCTCGGGAATGAAGTTGCGCATGGTGCCGACGACGGCCGAGAGGTCCGCGCCGACGAGCAGGTGCGCGATGTCGATGATCGGGGCGCCGTAGCCCTCGAGCGAAGACACCTGGAGCACCGACTGATCGGCAAGGTGATCGGCCTGGCGGAGTGGCGTCTGCGGATTCAGCCACTGGGAGTTCTGCTCGAAGCCGTTGAAGATGAACGGCTCGCCGATGAAACCCTCGGCCACCAGCGCGCGCATGTAGCGCATGGCCGGGGCATAGCGGAACGTGAACCCGAGCTTGGTCTTCAGGCCCTTCTCACGCGCGAGTGCCGCCGCCCGCCGTGTGTCGCGAAAGTCGTAGGCCACGGGCTTCTCGCAGAGCACGTGCTTGCCGGCGTCGAGCGCCGCCCAGGCCAGCTCGAAATGCGTGTGGCTCGGCGTGCAGACGTCGATGAGGTCGATGTCGTCGCGCTCGATCAGCGCCCGATGGTCGGTGGCGACGGCAGGGATCGCGAAGCGCTCCGCGGCCGAGTGCGCCAGGTCGGCCTGCGGGTCGGCGATGGCGACGACCTCGCAGCGGGGATCGCGAAGAAATCCAGGGAGGTGCGCAAAGGTGGCCCAGGCGCCCGCGCCCAGGACACCGACGCGAAGGCGAGGTGTCGTCATCTGGTGTCGCGATCATACTGTGCTAACGTCATTTCCCCGTGCCAGCGACCGTTCGCATTTCCCCACGTGGCGAGGACCGCGTTCGTTCCGGTCATCCCTGGATCTACCGCTCCGACGTTCGCGACGTCGAGGACGGCGCCTCCGCTGGCGCCGTGGTCCGCGTGCTGGGCGCCAAGGAGCGACCGCTGGGCCACGCTTTGTTCAGCGATCAATCGCAAATCGTCCTGCGGATGGTCTCCAGAGGCGAAGCAGCCGTGGACGCCGTGTTCTGGCGTGCACGCCTCGAAGCGGCCCTGGCGTTTCGCGCCTCGCTCGGCCTCGACGCCACCGCCTATCGGCTGGTGCACGGCGAAGCCGACCTCCTTCCCTCGCTCATCGTCGATCGGTATGACGATGTGCTGGTCCTGCAAGCCCTGTCACGAGGGATGGACCGGCTCGTACCGACACTGGTCCCCATGCTGGTGGAGTTGACCGGGGCGCGCGGCATCCTCGCGCGGAACGATCCCAAGGTGCGCCTCCTGGAGGGACTGGAACAGAAGGTCGAGGTCCTGCACGGCGAGGTCCCGGCGACGGTGGCCGTCCGCGAGGGCCCGGTGTCTTACGACGTGGATCCATGGCACGGCCAGAAGACCGGCCTTTTCCTGGATCAGCGCGAGAACCGGGTGGCCGCGGCCCAGTACGCGCGCGGTCGTGTGCTCGACTGCTTCAGCTACAACGGCGGCTTTGCCCTGCGACTCGCGTCCGTGGCGGACGACGTGGAAGCCCTGGACAGCTCGGCCGACGCCGTCCAGCGCATCGCGCAGAATGCGGCGAAGAACGGCTTGTCCAACGTGCGGGCGCGCGAGGCCAACGTCTTCGACGAGCTGCGACGCCTCGAGCGCGAGAACGCGCGGTTCGACACCATCGTGCTCGATCCGCCGGCGTTCGCGAAGAACAAGGCCTCGGTGCCCAAGGCGCTGGCTGGTTACAAGGAGATCAACCTGCGCGCGCTACACCTGCTGAGGCCCGGCGGCTATCTCGTCACGTGCAGCTGCTCGTACAACGTCGACGAGGCGACGTTCGGCCAGGTGCTCTACGAGGCGTCCGTGGACAGCCACACGCCGGTCGCGGTGGTCGAAAAGCGGATGCAGGGGCGCGATCATCCCGTGCTCCTCGGCGTGCCCGAGACGTACTATCTCAAGTGCTTCATCCTGCGGAAACTTGCCTGAAGGAACCTTGCC
>DATLLC010000290.1:0-4260 GCA_035538015.1 Vicinamibacterales bacterium | reverse complement strand
TCGTGGCCGGCGACTCGTGTGTCGGATCACTGACGCGGCCGTCCTCGAGGGATCCGGTCGAGAGCGCACACCTGCCGCCTCGCGCGAGGACGGTTCGTTCAGCGTGACCAACGGGCGCAACGGCTTCAGCAAGGCCTATACGGCTCGCCGCTGATCATCGGAACGCAAGAGAAAGAGGACGGCGAATCTCTCGATCTCTTGAGGTGGTGATCTGGTGATCGATCTGGTGATCTGTCGATCTGGTGATGTATCTGGTGACGTATCTGATGATCGGGCGGCCTCTCGCGAATGGCCGCCAGGCATTCCCGGACCCCGTCCGAATACGACGTCTGGGGTATCGGGCCGAGGAGCTCGTGCAGGGCGCTGTCGTCCATTATCACGGGATCGGACGGCGAATCTCTCGATCTCCTGATGTGGTGATCTGGCGATCGATCGGGTGATCTGGCGAACTGGCGATATATCTAGTGACGTATCTGGTGATCCGGCGGCCCCGCGCGAGGCGGCAGGTGTGCGCTCTCGACCGGATCCCTCGAGGACGGCCGCGTCAGTGATCCGACACACGAGTCGCCGGCCACGAAACGCACGGCCCTTTTGTGCGCGCGGTCCTGAAGGTCACGGCGAGGAGTGTGACCGGCCGGCCTCGCGGGATTCGGTCGAGAGCGCACACCTGCCGCCTCTGGAGCGCACATATGCCGGCTCGGTCGGGCAGTCTCGACGATTTGCGTCATAATTCGGCGGCGCTGTGACGACACGGCCGGCGGAGGTGCCGCGTGAGAAGAAGCCTGTTAATCACCCTCGTTATCGCGTTCATCGCGGCTCCCGCGCTCGCCGCGCCCTGCACCACCGCAACGCCGGCGTGCACGGAGTGGATCACGCCGGGCACCGCGCCGGTGCGCCTGCTCGTCTATCGCAGCTTCCCGCTCGACGTGAAGAATGCCGACATCACGCGGGCCGTCGTCCTCGTACACGGCGCGGGCCGCGATGCCGACAACTACTTCCTTCACATCCTGGCCGCGGCGTTCCTCAGCGGTGCCTTGGACAACACCGTCGTGCTATCGCCGCGCTTTGCATCGACGAACAACGGCTGCTCGGACAAGGTCGCGGAACGGGAGGCGGCGTGGGAGTGCAGCGGGCCGGCCCGATGGACGGCCGGCGGCGATGCCGTGGGCTCGTCAGGCGTGACGTCCTTTGATGCGATGGATACCATCCTCACCCGCCTGGCGCGGCGGGATGCCTTCCCGAACCTGCGCTCGATTGTGCTGGCCGGCCACTCGGCCGGAGGACAGTTCGTCTCGCGCTACCAGATGACCAATCAGGTGCACGAGAAGCTGGGCGTGCCGCTCTCCTACGTCGTCGCTAATCCCTCGTCGTACGCGTATCTGGATCCGATGCGGCCGTCGGCGACGACGATTGCCAGCCACGTGTCGGCCCTGGGCCCGGGCTACGTGCCGGCGCCTCCAGCCAAGCCGCAGCCGTCATTCGTGGCGTTCGGCGACGCCGACAACTGCACCACCTACGACAGCTGGCCGTACGGCTTGCAGAAGCGGGTCGGCTACTCGAAGCGTCTCACGGACGATCAGCTCAAGAAGCAGCTCGCGTCCCGACCGGCAACCTACCTGCTGGGCGGTCTCGACATCCTGCCGCTCTTCGGCTTCGATGGCTCGTGCGGCGCCATGGCGCAGGGCCCGACCCGGATGGCTCGTGGACTGGCCTACGCCCGCTACGTGAGCGAGCGCTTCGGTGCGAAGCACGAGGTCCGCGAGGTGCCGTCCTGCGGCCACAACGCGCGGTGCATGTTCACGGACGGTGCGGCACTGGCGCTGGTGTTTCCGAAACAGTAAGACTCCTCGGCCAGGCGGTGATGTACACCCACAGCCTCGAGTAGGGTGGCCGCAAGGCCACCGTGGCGAGGCTCGAGCACTGGTCGCGCTACCTCTATCCGGCGCTGTTTCTCCTCGGGCTCCTCGTCATCGTCTTGCACGGCCTGGCGGGACGATGAGGCGCTCGGCCATAGGTGACACCACGCTCGGCTGGCTGCACCAGTGCCGACGTCACAGGGCGGGACGAAGGTCGGTCTCCCAGCTATAATCCGCTCGCCTCATGCCACTGGCCCCGGGCGCGACGCTCGGACCGTACGACATCATCGCCCCGATCAGCGCGGGCGGCATGGGTGAGGTCTATCGCGCCCGCGATCCGCGGCTCCAGCGCGACGTCGCCGTCAAGATCCTGAAGACCGACGGGCCGATCGACGACACCACACGCGATCGGTTCACGCGCGAGGCGCGCTCGGTCGCCGCGCTCAACCACCCGCACATCTGCGCGGTGTACGACGTCGGCGTGGACAGCGGCACCGACTACATCGTGATGGAGCTGGTGGACGGGGAGACGCTCGCCTCGCGTCTTGCCGCCGGGCCGCTGTCGCTCGCGGACGCGCTGCGTTACGCGCGTCAGATCGCCTCAGCCCTGGGCGCCGTCCATCGCGCCGGTATCATCCATCGCGACCTGAAGCCCGGCAACATCATGCTCACTCGAGCGGGGGCCAAGCTCCTGGACTTCGGGATCGCCAAGTCCGCCGCGCCCCCGACAGCGGCGGGCGCCATGACGGCCACAGCCGATACCAACCTGTCGATGCCAGGCGTCGTCATGGGGACGTGGCCGTACACATCCCCGGAGCAGATCCTCGGCCGCCCTGTCGGACCGGCCACCGATGTCTTCGCGTTCGGCGTCGTCCTCCACGAGATGCTGGCGGGCCGCCGGCCGTTCGAAGGCGACAGCGCCCCGCAGATCATGGCCGCGATCCTCGAACGCGACGCGCCGCCGCTCTCGACCGCAGCGCCGCACGTCCCGCGAGATCTGCAGCGCGTCGTCGAAAAGTGCCTGGCCAAGCCGGCGGAGTTACGCTGGCAGTCGATGAGCGACCTGGCCGACACGCTTCGATGGATCGAGGATGACCTCGGCCGGCCAGGGGACGCTGCTCCCGCATCTGGCAGCGCGCGACGTTTGCCGGCACTCTTGATCGCCGTCGGGGTTGCGGCCGTGGGGCTGGCAGCTGGCCTGTGGTTCAGGCCCGGAACGGCGCCATCATCCCCCGCGCCCGTCGTCCGATTCGCTATCGCTCCGAGCGATCTCGATACCAGCGGCCCGTTCGCGCCGGAAATCTCGCCCGGCGGACGCCAGCTCGCGTTCGTCGCACGCCCGCGAGCCGGAGGACCGGCCGGCGTGTATGTCCACGACCTGACCTCGGGATCGACGCGCCGCGTCGAGGGGACGGACGGAGCCGCTTCGCCCTTCTGGTCGGGAGACGGGCGCTCGGTCGGCTTCGTCGCGCGCGGACGCCTGATGCGGACCGAGGTCGCGGGCGGCAGCCCGCGGGCGATCGTCGACGTGCAGGACTCCTTTGTCGGCGCCGCATGGAGTCGAGACGACGTGATCGCGGTGTCGCTGCGGTACGGCTTCTACCGTGTTCCGGCCGGCGGCGGGACGCCCACCCAGGTCACGACGCTCGATCGGTCGCGGCAGGAGAACTCGCATCGATGGCCGCAATTCCTTCCCGACGGCCAGCGCTTCCTTTTTGTCGCGCGAAGCGGACGCCCCGACCGCCACTCCGCCTATGTCGGCTTTCTGGACGGGCGCCCTCCCGTCCGCCTGATGGAGGCCAACGCACAAGTGCGCTACTCCACCTCGGGACACCTGGTGTACGTGCAGGACAGCACCCTGGTGGCCCGGGCGATCGATGCCTCCACGTTGACCTTCGCCGGCGATCCCATTCCGATTGCCGACGGCGTGGGCGCGCAAGGCACGGGCCTCCGGGCGCGATTCTCGCTCTCGGACACGGGCGTGCTCGTGCACCAGGCCCTGGACTCTCCACGCCTCCAGCTGCGCTGGTACGACCGGACCGGGCACGCGGTGGGGCCGCTCGGCGCCGCCGACAGAATCACCAACTTCCGGCTCTCCCCGGATGCCACGCACGTGGTCATCGATCTCGAGGACAACCCGCGCGGCGGGCGAAGCGTGTGGCTCGTCGATGTCGCGACCGGCAGCCGAAACCGCGTCACCTTCGGCGAGTCGGACGACTGGCAGCCCGTCTGGTCCCGCGATGGCGAGCGCATTCTCTTCGGCTCGTACCGCAATGGTCCGCTCGACTTGTACCAGAGGCCGGCCAGTGGCGCGACGCCAGACTCGGTGATCTTAGCTTCGGAGGTCCAAAAAATCCCAAGCGATTGGTCGCAAGACGGCGGCATCGTGCTCGTCACCGAGAAC